>JAITIG010000125.1 GCA_031279575.1 Bifidobacteriaceae bacterium | reverse complement strand
CATACTCGACGACGGTTATGGTCCCCAGATTGGTGGCGAACCCGACGGAGGCCGAGTAGTAGGAGGGATATACCCAGTCGGCTTGCGGATCGAACGTCAGCTGGCTGCCGAATGTCTGCACGATCAGCGGTTCGGTGTCGGCCCCGAACTGCGCGAGCCGGAACTGCTCGAACCAGCCGTAGTCGGTTGACGGGTCTTGAGAGGCGGGCTGCGGGACAAGGTCGCCCGGGGAAACCGCTGAGGCGGGCGCCGGCGAGATGAAGCAGGATCCGACGACCACAGCTGCCACGAGGGCGTGGCGGAGGCAACAAGGCACTTTCATCATTGAAACTCGTGTCACTTTCTACTGGGGGGGATTATGGACGTGTCGCAGAGGAACCCGCCACGTCCCGGCAACGGCGCCGCCCGGGCCACCGGATACACCGCCGACCAGCGGATCTCGCGGAGCAAACTGTTATGGGCTGTTGGGACTTCGGCGCGATTCCTACGCCGCGCGAATTCTATCACCGCGGCGGCGGAGCGGGCCCAGCCGAGCGGGGCCCAGCCGCAAGGCGGGCCCGGCCGCCCAGGGGAGGGCATCGGCCGCGGCGACGCGCTAGGTTAGAGGCCATGGTGCACCTTGATCAGCCGCAGCGCCCGTTTGGGGCCCTGCTCACAGCCATGGCCACACCCTTCGAAGCCGACGGCGCGTTGGACCTGGACGCCACCCGCGCCCTGGCCGCCCACCTACTCGAGCAGGGACACGACGGGCTGGTGGTCAACGGAACCACCGGGGAGGCGCCGACGACATCGGACAGCGAAAAACGCCTGCTGGTGGAAACGGTGCGGGCGGAGGTGGGGCCCGCGGTCAAACTGATCGCCGGGATCGGCACCTACAACACCGCCCACTCGGTGCGCCTGGCCCAGGAGGCGGCCGAGGCCGGGGCCGACGGCCTGCTGGCAGTCGCCCCCTACTACTCGCGCCCCACCCAAGCCGGCCTGGTGCAGCATTTTCTGCGCCTGGCCGATGCCACCGACCTGCCGGTCATGATCTACGACATCCCCGGCCGCTCGGCCGTCCACCTGGAGGAGGCGACGCTGCGCGAGCTGGCGGCCCACCAGCGGATCGTGGCGGTCAAGGACGCCACCGGGCAGGCCGGGGCGGCCTTCCACAAGATGGTCTCGACCGGCCTGGCCTACTACGCCGGGGACGACCTGCTGGGCTTGGCCTTCATCGCCAGCGGGGCGGCCGGCATCGTCTCGGTGGTGGGGCATGTGGCCGGCGGCCTGTGGCGGGAGCTGATCGAGGCGGTCGACGCCGGCCGGCTGGCGCGGGCCCGAGGCCTGATGGCGCGGCTGCTGCCCGTCATCACCGCGGTCATGGGCGGCGGCCAAGGCGCCGTCATGGTCAAGGCGGCCCTCGAGGCCCTGGGGGTGATCCCCCGGCGCACGGTGCGGCTGCCGCTGGTGGAGGCGAGCGAGCTGGAGGCGGCCCATGTGCGCCGCGCCCTGGCCGCCTCGCACTTGGTCGCCGCCCACCACCCCTGGTCCGAGTGAGGGGCTGAGACTGTGGCGCACTCGCAGGTCTGGCCCGACCTAGGCGAACCCCCGGAGCTTGAGGAAGGCGTCCTGCGCATCCTGCCCCTGGGCGGGTTGGGCGAGGTGGGGCGCAACATGACCGTCTTCGAGATCGACGGCCGCCTGCTGGTGGTGGATTGCGGCGTGCTGTTCCCCGAGGAGCACCAGCCCGGCGTGGACCTGATCCTGCCGGACTTCGGGCCCATCCGCGACCGCTTGGACGAGGTCGAGGCGCTGATCCTGACCCACGGCCACGAGGACCACATCGGGGCGGTGCCCTACCTGCTGCGCCTGCGCCCCGATATACCGCTGGTCGGCTCCCAGCTCACCTTGGCTTTTGTGGAGGCCAAGCTGAAAGAGCACAACATCAAACCGTCCACCTTGGTGGTGGACGATTCGGCGGTGGCCACCTTTGGGCCCTACCGCTGCGAGTTCATGGCCGTGACCCACTCCATCCCGGACTCGCTGGCGCTGACCATTGAGACCGAGGCCGGCCGGGTGCTGCACACGGGCGATTTCAAACTGGACCAGCTGCCGTTGGACGGGCGCGTCACCGACCTGCGGGCCTTCGCCCGGGCCGGGGACGCCGGGGTCGACCTGCTGATGGTGGACTCGACCAACGCCGAGGTGCCGGGCTTCATCCCAACCGAGCGGGACATCGGGCCGGTCTTGGACCAGGTGTTCGACCAGGCGCCCGGGCTGATCATGGTGGCCTGCTTCTCATCCCACGTCCACCGGGTGCAGCAGGTCTTGGACGCGGCCGCCACCCACGAGCGCAAAGTCGCCTTCGCCGGGCGCTCGATGATCCGCAACATGACGATCGCCCTGGACTTGGGCTACCTCGAGGCGCCCGAGGGCACCATCGTCAACCTCAACACAGCCGACTCCCTGCCGCGCGACGAGGTGGTGTTTGTCACCACCGGGTAGCAAGGCGAGCCGATGGCGGCGCTGTCCCGGATCGCCAACGGGGACCACAAGATCCATGTCGGGCCCGGGGACACGGTCATTTTGGCCTCCTCGCTGATCCCCGGCAACGAGAACTCGGTTTACCGGGTGATCAACGGTTTGACCCGGATGGGCGCGAAGGTGGTGCACCGGGGCAACGCGGCGGTGCACGTCTCCGGCCACAGCGCCGGCGGCGAGCTGCTTTACACCTTCAACATTGTCTCCCCCAGCTGCGTCATGCCGATCCACGGCGAGGCCCGCCACCTGGTGGCCGCCGGGCAGCACGCCGTCGCCACCGGGGTGCCCTCCGAGCGGGTGGTGCTGGCGGAGAACGGCATGGTGGTGGACTTGGCGCACGGCGTGGCGGAGGTGGTCGGGGCCGTCGAGGTGGGCAACGTCTATGTGGACGGCGCGTCGGTGGGCGAGCTGACCGAGGTCGAGTTGAAGGACCGCCGCATCTTGGGGGACGAGGGCTTTGTCTCGATCTTCGCCGTGGTGGACCCGGCCGAGGGCTTCATTTTGTCCGAGCCGACAATTCAGGCCCGCGGCCTGGCCGAGGACGACTCGGTGTTCGACGAGCTGCTGCCGCAGCTGACCCAGGCCCTGGTTTTGGCCATGGACCAGGGCGCCCACGACACCCGCCAGCTGCAACAGGTGGTGCGGCGGGTGGCGGGCCGCTGGATCTCGCGGCGGCTGCGCCGCCGGCCGATGATCATCCCGGTGATTGTGACCGCCTAGCGGCCCTTGGCCGCTAGCCTTCCGCCAGGGCCCGGCCGCGCATCTCCGGCAGCCCCCAGGCGGCCGCCGCCGCCAGCAGGAAGAAGCCCGCGAACAGCGCGAAGACGGGCCCGGTGCCGAGCGCGGCGTGCAGCGGCATGGTGGCCAGGGTGGTCACAATCGAGGCCACCCGCCCGAAGCCGGCCGCCCAGCCGGCCCCGGTGCCGCGCAGCGGCGTGGGATAGATTTCCGGGGTGGCGGCGTACAGCGCGCCCCAGGCCCCAAGGTTGAAGAAGCTCAGCAGCATGCCCGCCCCGATGATCTCGCCCGGACTCCCGGCCAGGGCGAAGAGCCCGGCGGAGGCGGCTGATCCGATCAGGAACACGGTCAGGGTGGCGCGCCGCCCGAGGCGTTCTATGAGCCAGGCGGCGCAGGCGTAGCCGGGCAGTTGGGCCAGCGTGATTATCAGCGTGTAGCCGAGCGATTTGGTGACCGTGATGCCGTCGGCCACCAGCAGGGTGGGCAGCCAGGTGAAGGCGCCGTAGTAGGCGAAGTTGACGCAGAACCAGACCGCCCAGATGGCCGCTGTGCGCCGCGCCAGCCCGCCGCCGAACAGGGCCGATAGCTTGGACGATGCCGCCGCGCCCGGCTGGCCCCCCGGTTTGCCGCCCGCGCCATCCGCGCCGCCCGGCGCCGCCGCGCCCGGCTGGCCCCCCGGTTTGCCGCCCGCGCCATCCGCGCCGCCCGATGCCGCCGCGCCCGGCTGGCCCGGTTGCGGCGCCGCTGCCGGGTCGATGCCGCCGGCCCGCTCGAAGGCCCGCACGGCC
>JAITIG010000089.1 GCA_031279575.1 Bifidobacteriaceae bacterium | reverse complement strand
GGCCAGCGGCGCGCAACTGGGGCGCGCAACTGGGGCGGGGCAGTTGGCGGGAGGCGCCGCGGTGAGATTTCCCAGGGTTGGGCGCAACGGGGCAGCGGTCTTGAGGTCGGATAGGGCCTGACCCAAACGCGCTTGCGCGGGCCGGCCGGGGCCGGCCTGGAGCGCGCCGCGACCCAGACGCCGAGGAAGGACCGCCATGGCGACCGCAACCACACCGACCATCCCGCAGACCGCGAAACCTTGGGCGCGGGCGCTGGCCCGCCTCGGCGGCATGCGCTCGGACCTGATCGACGACCTGCCCCAGTCGCGGGGGGCGTACATCAACACGGCCGCCGCCATGCTGGCCGTGGGAGCGCTGGCCACCGCGTCGATGGCCTACGCCCTGAAGTCGACGCGGGTCGCGCCGGCCTGGGCGGCGGTGGTTGCCGGCCTGGGCTGGGGGGCCGTCATCGTGATCGTTGACCGCGTGCTGGTGACTTCGATGGGCCGCCACCCGCGGGGCGGGTGGCGCAACGTGGCGGGGGCGACCGCGAACTTCTTGCTGCGGCTGGCCATGGCGCTGGTGATCGGGGCGGTGGTGTCGATGCCGCTGGTGCTGAAGATCTACCAGCCGGAGGTCACCGCCCAAGTCCAAGCCGACATCGCCGAGCAAAGGACGGCGGCGGCGCGCAAGCTCGACGCCGACTTCGCCCGCATCCCCGAATTAGAGGCGCAGGCCGCCGCCCTGGGCGAGCAGCTTGACGCCCTGCCGTTCTACGACCCGGCCGAGGTCAACCCGGCCTACGCCGAGGCGCTGGCGGCGCGAGACGCGGCGGTCGCCGCCTGCGAGGCCGCCAACGGGGAGGCGGCCGGAGAGGCGGCCGGCTCCAGCGGCACGCGGCGCAGCGGCTACGGCGACGAGTGGGCCCGGCTGTCCGGGGTGGCCGGGGAAAAATGCGCCGCCTCGACCCACGCCGAGCGCGTCTTCGCCGAGATCGCCGCCGCCACCGAGAGCCAATACCAGGAGGCCACCGGGGCCGCCAAGGCCCGCGCCGAGGCCGAACTGGGACGCCTGGGGGCCGAACTCGACCTTCTCAGGGCCGACCGCGCCGCCGAGGAAGCCAAGTTGGACGCGGCGGTCAACGCCTCCGACGGTCTGGCGGCGCGCCTCCAAGGGCTTGACAACCTGGCCCGCGCCCACCCCGGGGTATGGTGGGCGCGCCTAGGGCTGATGGTGATGATCATGCTGGTAGAGGTCATGCCTGTGTTCTCACGCTACGTCAGGGTGTTGACCGCTTGGGATCTGCCCGGAGCGCTTGAGCGGCGGCGCGACCACGCCCACCTCGAAAGCGAGGACATCTACCAGGCGGGCCGCGCCAAAGCCGTCCAGATCCGGGCCGGCATCCAGACCCAGGCCGCGCGGGACTGGGCCGCCAAACGGCTGACCGCCGAGCGGGAGATCAACTCCCGGGCGGTGGCCGCCGAAAAGGGCGTCCAACTGGAGCGGCTCGATGCCTGGGCGGCGACTGAGCGGGCCAAAAGCGCGCACGCCGTCGCCGCCGCCCGGGGCTCGCTGGCCGAGGCGGCGCGCCAAGCCCAAGTGGCGCTGGTCCGCCCCGGCGCGGGTGGAGCGGTCCCGCCCGGCTTGTCCCGAACCGCTCCGCAGCCGCCGCCGATGCCGCGGGGTTGACGCTGGCTCAACGCCCAGCCCGGGCCCGCCGTCCCCGCCCGGTCCACCTGGCCGCGGGCGATGGCGCCTTGGCCGGGCCCGGCTGGCGGGCGTCGGCATCGGCCTGGAGCGCGGCGGACCAGTCAGCCGGGATCGGGGCGGCGGCGCGCACGGCGCCGACCGCATTGGCGGCCGCCTCGCAGGCGACGGCGCTCCCCTCGCCGTCCGCCGCGTACGGCGCCGCCATATCCGGGGCGATGCCGTAGCTTGAGGCGGCGGCGAGGGCGTCCATGTTGGCGCCGATGAAGACGAAGTCCCAATGCCGCTCGGCGCCCGGCGCGGCGCTACTCGTTGACCAGGGTGTAGGCGGTGGCCCGCCTGACCTGGGCGGCCAGGGCCAGGGTGACGGCCAGGGCGAACAGGGCCAGGCCTGCGGCCAGGGCGGCGGTGGCCGGGAGCCCGGCCGACATGCCCACGGCGTAGATGCCGAGCGACCGGAACAGCGCCCCCATGCAGGCCGGGAACAGCGCCCAGCCGGCCGCGCAGCCCAGAATCACGCCGGCGGCCGCCGCCGGCCAATAGGTCGCCGCCACCTGGCGCAGCAGTTGGCCGGTGGTGAAACCGATCGCCCGCTGCGCGCCGAAGGCGGCCCGCTGGCGGCGCACCGCCGTGCCTAGGACTCCGACCAGCACCAACGTGGTCACCCCGGCTGCCACCACCAGCATGACCGCCGCCACCGCGGACATGATGACGCCGTAAACCCCGAGTTGGATTTGCGCCAGCTCCTGCAAATTGAGCGCGCTCAGCAAAGCCGGACCGATCAACTCGCCCGCCTCCAGGCGGCGGCCGAAGTCCGCCGACCCGTCAGGGTCATCCAAATAGACGCCGATCACCTTCCAGGGGCGGTCCGGCCAGATCCGCTCCAGGCCGGCGGATGTGACCGCGGTCAGCAGGCCACCGCCGTTCATGGTTTGGACCAGGCCTGTCACCAGGTAGGCGGCGTCTTCGCCGCCCGCCGCCAGCCTGACCTCGCCGCCCACCCCCAAGCCCAGCAATTCGGCGTGGCGGGCGCTGATCGCCACCTCGTCGGGGTGGGCCGGGAAGCGCCCCTGGTAGAGCAGCGCGCCCTCGAACTGGCTGAAATCGGCTGTCGCCAGGCCGGAGGTGACATCGCCGTTCAGGGTCAGAGCCAGCGCGTTGGAATACTCCAGCGCTTTGCGCACCCCTCCCAGCGCCTCCAACTCGGCCAGCGCCAGCGGCGCCTCGGCCGGATCCGCCACCTCTACGACCACGTCTGGGAGCTCCCCGCCCACCGTCCGCCAAAAGTCCTGCTGGCGGGCGCCGCCCATGTTCTCGTAGGCGCCCAGCGCGATCGTCGCCATGAACGCCGTCGGCGCCGCCACCAGCGCGATGGTGGCCAACTGGGCCGGCGCGCGCAGGCCGGCTTTGACCGCCAGCGCCCACGGCAGGCCCAGGCGGAGGCGGCGCAAAGGTAGCCGGTCCCGTTTGAAGTCGCGTGTTTCCAGCCCGGAGCGCAGCGCCGTCAGCGGGGTCAGCCGCCGCAGCCGCCGGCAAGTCCAGCCAGCCGCCGCCAAGGCCACACCGACGATGCCGCCCAAGCAGATCCCGCCCGCCGCCCAGTCGAAGCCAGGCCGCCAGGTCAGGGCGGATTGGGCGGACAGGGCCTCGGCCAAGGCGGGCAGGGCGGCGTGCCCAATCGCAATGCCCGCGCCGGCGCCAACACCGGCCACGGCGCCCACCGCCAGCAGCGTCCCGGCTGCGATCTGGCCCGAGGTGTAGCCCATGGCTTTCAGCGCGCCGAAGTCCGCCATCGAATCCTCGATGTCCGCCACAATCCGGAACCTGACCATGACCAGGGCCACCAGCCCAACCGAAATGGCGAAAGCCATCAGAATCGCCACCAGAATGCCCGCGAAGAAAACCCGGCTCTGGCGCATCGAATCCAGATCGACCACCTGCAGCCCGGCGGCGCCCGCCGCCACCGCGTCGATCGCGGCCTGGTCGCCCTCCAGCACCGTGGAGGCGTAGTCGGCGGCGATCCGGGCGGCGGCGCTTTTGTCGGCGAATTGGGCGGTGATCAACGTGGCGCGCCCGTCCGGGAACCGGTCTGCCAACCCGGCCAAGGTCTCGGCCGAAACAGCCAGCCGGTACCACTGCCAGTTCGGCGAGCCGAACATCAC
>JAITIG010000078.1 GCA_031279575.1 Bifidobacteriaceae bacterium | reverse complement strand
CTGGTCCTCCACGTTACGCGCAAACTCCCTTTGCTGGCCTTGAAGAAGCGAATGGGTGGCTGCGCCGGATAACCGGCCCACAGCCACCCATCGCCCTGCCTACTGCTGGTCCTCTATTCGGCGCCGGAAATGTACTTGCCGAGCAGGTAGCCCCAGGTCAGGCAACGCCCGGTGGACGTGCCCGAGACGTGGATGGGGTAATCCTGCGCGTACAAGTCGCCGGACACGTTGCCAGCGGCGTACAGGCCGGGGATGACCTCGCCGTTGGTGTCGAGGCACTCCAGGCGCTTGTTCATCTTGATGCCGCCCACGATGCTCATCATGGTGCCGCCGTTGCGCATGGCGTAGAACGGCGCCTGCGCGATCGGGTAGAGCATGCGCGGGTCTTTGCAGAACTGGCTGTCCTTGCCGGCCTCGCAGTCCGCGTTGTACTGCGCCACCTGCGCCAAGAAGGCCTCCTTGTCGATCTCGCCAATCAGGTCCGCCAGCTCCTCCAGGGTGTCGGCCTTGAAGCCCACCCCGTTGGTGATGTAGCCCTCGATCTCGGCGCGCATGGCCTCGCGGTCGAAGGGGACGCCTTGGACGCCGCTCAAGCTGTCCCAGAACATGCCGCCGCCGTAGTTGAGGGAGTCGGCGTTGTCCCGGTCGTAGTTGTCGTCGAAGATCGAATAGGAGAAGCCCTTGGGCTGCAACATGAACTGGACCGCTTTGCCCTGCACCCAGGTGGCCTCGTTCATGTACCGCCGGCCCTTGGTGTTCACAAACATGAACGGGCCGTGGAAGATGGCCAGCGCCTGGGGGTGGAGCATGGGCGGGAACGGCTTGCCTTGCAGGGCCGCGCCAATCCACAGCGCCATCTTGTGGCCGTCGCCGGTGGAGAAGCCGGGCGGGGCGAACTGGTTGTCAAGCGCGTTGGCGGTGAACTCCTCGACGTAGCACTCCATCATCTCCGGGTCGTCGTGGATGCCGCCGGTGGCCAGGACAACGGCCTTGGTGCCGGTGTACTTCTTGTGCGCGCCGGACTCGTCTTCCGTGATCACGCCGGTGACGCGGTCGCCCTCCTTGACCAGTTGGACAACCCTGGTGTTGAAGTTGGCGGTGAACTTGTCGGTGTGCTCCTCTTTGAGGATCTTGAAGTGGGCGGCGGTGGGCATGTAGAAGAACTTGAAGCCGCCCTCGAACTCGATGGCGTAGACCTCTTCCGGCACCTCGAAGTCGAAGCTGGCCGCCGTGGAGCAGTTGTCCGGCTCCTCGGGGAACCACTCGAACTTGCCCCAGGCCGAGATCAGCCCTTGGGTGGCGCCCGGGTCGACGTGTTGGACGTTGGCCCACATCCAGTCCAGGGCCTCGCCAGAGCGGTCGAACCACAGTTGCACCAGTTCCTCGTTGACGCGGTTGCCTGACGAGCGAACCCACAGGTACTGGGCGCGGTCGCGGTTGACGTGCAGGTCGGCTTCGCGGTGCAGGTGGGACTCGTTGGAGCCGGTGGACCCGCCGCGGGCCTGCACCCATTCCGACTTCTCAAGGGCGATGACGGACAGGCCGTTCTCAACGCAGGACAGCGACGTGTGGACGCCGGCGTTGCCCAGACCCACCACAATCACATCGGCGCTGCCGCCGTCTTCCGCGTCGGTGATCGGCTCGGGCACGTCCTCCCAGGTCCAGTGGGCCTTGACGTACCCGGTGGCGCCATCGCCGCCGGACGCGGCCGGGCTGGTGGACTTCCCCTCCGTCGGCGTCGATGGCGTGCAGGCGGCCGCCAGCCCCGTCGCGGCCACACCCGCGCCGACCAGCGCCGCTCCCTTCAGGAAGCCCCGCCGGTCCGTGCCCGGCGCTTTCGATTCTCGCATTGCTCGCTCCTTTGCGTTGTCTTGGTCTGTCGTGCTACTCGCTGGTTGTGGTTGCTCGGCCGGGCCGCGATGGGCTGGCCGACTTGGGCGCCTGGGGCGCGCCCCCGGCGAGGCGGGCAACGACCGGAAGCAACGCGGCAGGCCGGCGGCCGCGCCCGGCGCGAGCGCTACGGCACAGGCCCTAGCGTTGCCACCCGCAGCCTGCGGCTCATTCGCCAGCCGCCTCTTTGATCTGCTTTTGCTGGTCGGCGTAGCTCAGCCAGCCTTCCGGCAGCTGGGCGTCGGCGTGGCACTGGGTGCACCACAAAACCGACTGCTCGTGCGTGCGGTGGCACTCGGTGCAGTCCAAGGTGCCGTTGTGGGAATCGTGCGGGTTCCGCTTCTGATCAGACAGCACGTCTTTGAGCTCTTCCAGGGTCTCCACCCCAACGTGGCAGCCTTCCCGCAAGCAGAACTCGACCCCGCTGCGCTCGCCCTCCACCTTGGGCTCCTTGGCCGTCAAAGTGATGCCCTCCAAGGGGTAGGAGTAGCTGCCGGTGACCCAGTGCCAACCCTCCCGCAGTTGCTCGCCGATGCCGTCGTCATGGCAGGTGAGGCAGACAATTCCCTGGTCGGAGTCTTTGTGTATGGTGACGCTGAGCGGCCCGGTCAGCTCGGTTTGCAGGGCGTTGGTCGAGGTCCCCTCCTTGAAGCTCTCGACATAGGGATCCATCGGCGTGTGGCAGATCGCGTTGCAGAACGAGGGGTTCGAGTGCTGCGTCGCGTAGACGCCGCCTCCACCGCCCGCCACCAGCACAAACGCCGCCCCAAGCGACACCAGCGCAATCCGCCCCTTGCGGCCTTTGCGCGCCTTGGCGCCTTTGCGGCCCTGGCGCTGCCGCTTGGCCGGCTTGCCGGCGCCGGCTTCCCCGCCGGGCGCCTGGGCCTCTGCGCCCGGCGCGGCGGGCACGGCATCGGCGGCCGCCACCGCCTCAGCGGGCGCTTCAGGCGTGCCGCCGCCGGGCGCGGCCGGCGCCTCGGGGGCGCCACCGCCCGGCTCTGGCGGCGCCTGGCGCGCGGCGTCAATCGGATCTATCGGGTTCTCGCTTGTCATTCTCAGCCTCACCTGGGGTTCGGTTTTTTTGGGACATGGGGGGCGTCGCCGCCCCGGGGCGAGCCGCGCCAAAAGCTTCTTCGCCTTTAGCTGAACAGCTCCTAAATTATCTTGGCGAGCGGGCGCCGTCTCCGCCCGAGGACCCCACCCGCGTCCAGCGACGTCCTTCCGGCACCTCCTCACGTCGCGCGACCGCGGTTGGCCATTGCCACTCGCCGCAGGGATCACCCTATAGGGCGCCGCTTGGAACCGACAAGCGCCCGGCGGCGGTTTTTACCCCCAGAACCGCCAATCGGGCTAAACCAGGGCCGGGAACAGGCCCGCCAGGCGGCCCAGCAGACCCGACACCATCAAGCCGCCCACCGCCATCAGCGCCAAGCCAACCGCGATGTCGACCGCCCGATGCCGCCGGGTGAGCCATTTCAGCCGGGCCACCACCGCCTGCGCCCCGGCTGTGACCGCCACGAAGGGCAGGCCCAAGCCGATCCCGAACAGCGCCATCAAGGCGAGGCCGCCCAGGGCGGTGGGCCGGGCGGTGGCCAAACCCAGAACAGCCCCCAAGACCGGCCCGATGCAAGGCGTCCAGCCGGCCCCGAAGGCCAGGCCGAGCAGGGCGGAACGCCGCCAGGTGGGGGCCTCGGCCGGGTTTGGCCGGTAGGAGGGGCCGCGCTGGCGCGACAAGGCGGCCAGGTTGATCCAGCCGGCCCGGTTGAGCCCCAGCAGTATCAGCAGGGCGCCAGCGGCCAGGCGCAGCGGGCCGCGATAATCCGCCGCCACCCAGCCGACCAGCGCCACCAGCCCCCACAGGGCCATGAACACGGCTGTGAAGGCGGCCACAAACAGCAAAGCGTGGGCCGCGGCCCGGAGTTGGCTGGGGCCGGCCGCCCGCGCCCGCGGGCGGCGGGCGGCGGGCGTTGGCGCCGCCCCGGCCGGCCGGGGCGGCGCCGCCTCCCCCAGGCCGGTCATGTAACCCACCCAAACCGGCACCAGGGGCAGGAAGCACGGCGAGGCGAAGGCGACCACCCCCGCCAGCACAGCGGCGCCGGCCGAGACCCCGCCGATCACGGGTCCTGGGCCGCGGCGGAGGGGGTGGCCGATGCCTCGAGCGAGGCGTTGAGGGCCTCAAGGTGCTTGGCCGCGGTTAGGGCCGAGTCCGAGCCGGGCGCCAGCTCAATCACCTTCTCCCAGGCGGCTTTGGCCAGCTCCGCATCCGGCGGGTCGCTCGACAGGTGGTAGAAGCCCAGGTTGAACCAGGCGGCGGCGGAATCGGGGGCCAGCTCGGCAACCTTGTTCCACTGCGCCGCCGCCCGCTCGATCTGGCCGGTGTTGAAATAGGCCACGCCGAGTTCCAGCATGGCGTCGGTGTTGGACGGCTCGGCCGCCAGCACCGCCTCCAACTCGGCCGCGCGGGCGGCGTAGTCGGCGCTGGAGTCTTCGGTGACGGTGGTGGCGGTGGCGGCGGTGGAAGTGGGCGCCTCGTCCTCGGCGGCGGGCGGCCGGCCCAGAGCCCACACTGCCACCACCAGGCCCACCACCGCGGCGGCGATCAGCAGCTTCCTCCCGGCGCCCGAGGTCTGGTCCGGCGGTTCGCCCTCCAGCGCCTCGGCCACCAAGCGGTCGCGGACCTCCTTGGTCGCGGTCCCCCAGAACTCGACCAACTCGGGCGGGATCTCAGCCGGGCCGGGCGCTTGCGCCCCAGGCGCACCGGGCGCTTGCGCCCCAGGCGCATCGGGCGTTTGCGCCCCGGGCGCATCAGTCTCGGGGCCGCCCCCGCCGGGCTGCGCCGCCGCGCTGCCGCCAGCGCCATCCAGCTTTGGGTCGCCACTTGTCACCGCTTCGTCTCCTGCCAAAATCACTGCCGGGAACAACCTTGCCAGGTTACCGTGCCCGCCCGGGCCCTCCCGCGCCCGCCCGGGCCCTCCCGGTACCGCCCTGGCCCGCCCCCGCCCGCCCCGGCCCGCCCCGGCCCGCCCCGGCGGCCAGGCGCGGGCCGGTAGCATGGCCGCGTGAGCGAGCAGTTGCGCCGGGCCGACCGGGCGGTCGAGGACCTGG
>JAITIG010000046.1 GCA_031279575.1 Bifidobacteriaceae bacterium | reverse complement strand
CCGGCGGCCTCCAGCAGCAGGTCGCCATCGCCGCCGCCACCGCCCACCGCCCCCGCCTGCTGGTGTTGGACGAGCCCAGCTCCAATTTGTCGGCCGATGCCGTGCGCCGGCTTGGCGCCGCTTTGGCCGGTTTGCGCGGGGCCGGTTTGACCATCGTGGTGGCCGAGCACCGGCTGGGCTACCTGCGCGAGCTGGTCGACCGCGTGGTGGTGGTGCGGGACGGGCGGATCGGCGCCGAGTGGACGGGGGAGCAGTTCCGGGCCATTGCGGAGGCGGAGTTGGAGCGCCTGGGTTTGCGCGGCCAGGTCCGCCCGGCCCAACTGCCGGCCGTGGCGGCGTCAGGCGCCAGCGTGGCCCCGCCGGTCGCCCCCGCCCA
The DNA here is from genome assembly GCA_031279575.1 of Bifidobacteriaceae bacterium. Next base: position 34,718 of record JAITIG010000046.1, on the reverse strand, counting down.
GGTTCCGCCCGGCCCGGCCCTCGAACTGGAGGGCATCGGGTGCCAACTGGGCGGAAGGCTGGTGCTCGGAATCGACCAGGCGCGTTTCGCCTTGGGCGAGGTGACGGCCGTGCGCGGCCCCAACGGCGCCGGCAAGTCGACCTTGGCCCGGGTGGTGGCCGGGTTGGTCCGCTCGGCCGGCCAGGTGCGGTTGGAGGGCCGGGCCTTGAGCCGGCGCGCCCGCCAGCGCCTCAGCGCCATCGTGATGCAGGATGTCCAGCGCCAACTGTTCTCCGACACCGTCCAAGGCGAGATCGAGTTGGCGGCCGAACGCGCCCCGGGCGGCCCCGGCGCCGCGTCGGTGCTGGCCCAGCTCGACTTGGCGGACCTGGCCCAACGCCACCCCCTGTCGCTGTCCGGCGGCCAGCAGCAACGCCTGGTGGTGGCCGCCGCCCGCCTGGCCGGCCGGCGCATCGTGGTCTTCGACGAGCCCAGTTCCGGGGTCGACCGCCGCCATCTGGTCTCCATCGCCACCCAGATCCGCCAGGCCGCCGCCATCGCCGGCGGCGCGGCCGTGCTGCTGATCAGCCACGACGAAGACCTGCTGGCCCTGGCCGCCGACCGCCAACTGGCCCTGGCCCCGGTCTAGGCGCCGCCGGCCGGCGGGTTGATTCGCCCCGGCGGCCAACCGCGACGGCGGAGTTGAGAGATTCGGGGGCTCATGACGCGGAACAGCCGTTCATGCGCGTTCAGCTTGGACGAGGTGAGCAAGCGCTGGGATGGCGGCTCCGCCGCGCTGAACCGCGTCACCTACTCCTTCTTGGAGGGGCGCACTTATGTGATTACAGGAAGGAGCGGGGCCGGGAAGACGACGCTGCTCAACGTGTTGGCTGGCTATGTGGTCCCGGATGCGGGGCGGGTGACGCGGCGGGGTCCGGTGGGATATCTGTTCCAGGACGACCTCTTGTTTTCTGCGCTGTCGGTGCGGTCTAATGTCGTGATTGCCGCAAATGCTCGGGTTGGAGTGGCCGACCGTGTCCCAACGATCGATGATAGACTCGAGTCTGTGGGTTTGCTGCACCTCGCCGAGCATCGTGCGGCGCTGCTGTCAGGCGGCGAGAAGAAGCGCCTCCAACTCGCCCAAATCCTGGCTGGACGCCCTCACGCGGTGTTGTTCGACGAGCCCTGCAGTTCCCTGGATGAGGAAGCCATCGCGCAGGTGTGCGGGGTGATCGACGGCGCTTTCGAGGGATGCACGAAGGTTGTCGTGACTCACGACATGTCGTTGCTTGAAAGGCTTACAGAGCCGATCAGGCTCCTGTTGAAGGACGGGAGGCTCGTTGGTGAGTGACCGGCTGGTTGGCGGCCTAATAGTAGGGAAGGCGTCGAAGTTCATCCGACGCGCAAGACTCTCGCTGTGCGTCACGCTCACCATATCTGTGGTGATGGCCTGTTTTCTTGAGTGGCAGGCGGACGGGGCGCGTCAAAGTGTGTTGGACAACCCGAATACGCATTATGTCCAGGTAGCCGGCAAGTTCTCAGGATCTGGCTTGGACTCGGTGAAGTTCGAGGATTTGTCTGAAATCCGGCGCTTGGTAGCGAAGAGTACGCCGTCGAGCGTTGTGAGCGCGCTCTATTCGCTCCCGTTCGGCATACCCGCCAACGGAGGAGCAACGGTATTCGTGAGAGGTGTGGAGGACGGCGGCTCTGGCCTGTTCGGCAACAGTCAACTCGAGGACGGCTTTCTCTACAGCACTGCTTACGAAAAGGGAATTATTGAACTGGATGTGCCAATTGTAAACGTCGAGGAGGGTGGTTTTTCTTCGGACGCGACGATTGGAATGACCTTGGAAGCGCGGCCTCTTGACGGTGCCTCTCCGATCCTCGCGCTCGGTGGTGGGGGGCAAGGGAACTTGGTTTTCGTCAATGAAGAGACTTTCGGTTCAGTGTTTGGCGCGGTGTTCGGGCTGGATTGGAGCGAGGTCCCCTCAATGTATGACTCGACCAATCCGTTCGGCTTCGATCTCGTCGAGGGGGTCTTCGTCTGGGTTGACCGGTTGGAGGACCTGCGCGGCGTGGCCGCGTCCCTGGAGTCGGAGGGCTACCAGGCTGGCTACGTGTTGCGTTCGTTCCCCTCTCTGCTCAGCACTATCAGTCTCGGGGGGGTGGTGACCATCGTGTTGGCCGCGGCGATAGCTCTGTCCGGTTTGGCGCTGGCCTTGTCCTCGTACCGCTCTTATTTCCGTTTGTCCCGCCGTGACATCGGCATAGCTGTTCACTTGGGTTATTCCCAGGAGGATGTTCAACGCTTCTACGCTGCCGCGGTGGCGCGGACTCTGGGGTGGGCTGCGGCGACGGCAGTTGCCTCCGACTTGGCGGTTGGACTGGTTCTTCTGCGGCAGGTGCCGCTGGCGGTGGTTGCGAACGCGGTGGGAGTTTGCGTGTTGCTGGCCTGCGTGTACGGCTGGGCGGTTTGGTGGGACTTGCGGCGCACTGTGAGGCTTCCGGTGATCGATTTGGTCAAGCTTGGCCGGGACTTTGAGTAGTTTGCCTCGGGCCGAGATCTACCGGGTCGCCAAGGCCCGGATGGTCTCGCCTCGAGGCCCGTCTGCACTCGCCGCCGCTTGCGGACCGTTCCCGGACGTTGCCCTTCCCTGCCGGAATCCGGGGGTGAGCCAGCGCCCGTTAGGACGGCGGGGCTCCCTTTATCGGGGCAACAGCTCACAAGAACCGGACCATACATCCATCTGCTGCTTGCCGAGGTGGAGCACTCCATGAACCGGTTCCCAAGTCGTTTTGGCCCGCTGGCGTGGTCGCTTGTCGCTGCGGTCTCGCTCCTGGCAGCGTGTGTCCCGGACACAGGCGAGGTCGCGAGCATGGGTCAGTCGGGCAAACCCGGGGGAGCCGCCGAGCAGGAGATGGCGGCCCAGAGTTACTACGATTGTCTCGCCGAGGCTGGGCTGCCCGCGGTTATGGAACCGCAAGGCGACGGTCAAGCCTGGGTGGGCTTCGACACCGATCAGCCTGTGCTCCAGTGCGATTCTGAACACGGGTGCGGCGTGCAGGCGAACGCGGAGGTGTCGGACGAGATGGCTCAGGCCCTCCAGGCGCGGCTGGCGGAACTGGAACGGCAGGCGGTTGATGAGTCGGGAGAGCTAGCTCGCTCGGTCCTGTGGATCGGCGATCAGGATTACTCGGAGGATTTCTCTCGCTGTCTGAGCTTGTCGGGCTACCGCGACCCAGAATCCTATGGCGCCGATTACGCGGCGGAAAGCGAAGCCGCCCGCAGGAAACTCGATGCCGGCGTGGAGTGGGCGGCCTGCGCGCGTGAGAATGGGTTCGCAGAGATCGCTGACCCGATCCCCCCGGACGGCCGGGAGCCGTCGAGCCCAGTGGCTGCCGTGTGGCTGCCGTTCGACATCACAGAGGACCAGCTCCGGGCGCTGGTGGAGGCATGCCCGCCGTTTGACACAAACGCTCACCGCCTATACGACGAGGCCCTTGAAGACGGGGCGGGCGACGACATGCTGCCAGTGGTCGACCCCCGCATCGAGATCGAGTCTCCTGGTGGCCACGACTCCGAGCCGGCGCCGGAGGAGGCGGAGCGGATTGAGCGACTCACCGCCATCCTGTGGGCAGACGAGGAGGCGTACATGAACCAGGCGTTCAGTCCGACGGGCTGATCGATGGCCCCCTATGCGTCGACAGGGCGGCAGCCGCGGCCGGGAAGAACGGCCGTTCAAACTCGGGATGACTGCCAGCCCGGCCGCCGGCCAGGGTTCAGTTGAGGTCCCGCAGCAGCGGCTCGTCGCGGTTGCGCCAGTCGTCCATGACCTGGTAGACGACATTCTGCAAGTTGGTCAGCCGCTCGGCCAGTTCGGGATCGGCGGCCGCGTCGAACTCGGCGCCGTCGCCGCGAAAAAAGGGCGCGTCGAAGCCGACCACCGGGTCGTATGGATAGGGCGCCGCGTCCTGCAGGCGCGCCCACTGCTCCTCGTTGCCCGGGTCCAGGCCGCCTTCCTGGCGGACGGCCTCATCCCAGGCCGCGTGAGCCTCGGCGTCCAGCGGCGGGCAGGCCTCCAGCAGCAGCCGGAGCTCCGATTCGGTGATGGTCACCGGCAGCGCCGCCGTCGGGTTGCTTTGGTAATTGTCCGCCACCGGCGCCTGCGGGTCCTTGGTGTTGGGGAAGCCGTTGTCGCGGGCGCATTGCGCCCAGGCGGCCGAGACCACGGCGGCGTCCTGCTTTTCCTTCAACTCGTCAGACGGATCGGCCGGCGGCTCTGCGGGGTTGGTGTAGCCGGTCTGGTCCAGGCATTCGGCAAAGGCGGCCGTGTGGTCGGTCGCCCCGACGACGAGGTAGGGCTGAAATTGGCCGGCGCCGTCCAGCTCAGAGCTGTACTGGCTGGTCAAAGCCCCAACCTGGTCCCACTCCGCCTCCAGGGGGGCGTAGTCGACGTTGTAGGGAGTCAGCAGGTTGGTGCCGTCCGGCAGGCGCGAGTCGTAGGCCTCGGCCGTGTCCACCACCACCCAGGCCTGAGTTGAGTCGCCGGGGTACTCCAGGGTTTCGGCCGGCAGGCCGGCGGCGCTGAGGCAGGCGGCCATCAGTTCGGCCCGCTCGCCCTGGCTGGCGGCGGCGCTGGCCGGCGGGCGGCCAGCGGCCTCTCCCAAGCTCGCCACCTCGTCCGCCCCGGGTGCGCAGGCCGCGCCCAGCAGCGCCAACACCATTGCCGCCGCCACCGCCCCGCGGGGCCGGGACCAGCCAAACCTCATTCCCGCAAGTCTACAAGGCGGCGCGGCGGGGCTGGCCTATAGACTGGGCGGGCTTACCCGCGCCCGCCTGGACGGGACGCGCCGCCTAGCCGAACCCAGGAGAAGAACCGAAGTGAAAAGCGTTGTCGCCTCGCTCGGCCCGACCAAGGCCAAGCTGACCGTCGAAGTCGAGGCCGAGGACTTGAAGACCGCCATGGACAAGGCCTACAAGCAGATCGCGGGCCAGGTCACCATCCCCGGGTTCCGGCGCGGCAAGGCGCCCAAGCGCGTCATCGACCAGCGCTTCGGGCGGGGCGCGGTGATAGCCCAAGCCTTGGATGACGGGCTGCCGGGCTGGTTCCGCGCCGCCTTGGAGCAAAGCGGCCTGAGCCCGCTGGCCCAACCCGCCATCGAGTTCACGCGCGACCCTGACCCGGCCGCCCCGGAGCCGGACTGCGAGTTCACCGCCACCATGGAGGTCGCCCCCGAGATCGCCATCCCGGACTTGTCCAAGGTGACGGTGACGGTCGATGCCGCCGAGCCCACCGAGGCGGAAGTCGACCAGGCGGTGGAGGATCTGCGCCAGCGGTTCTCCTCGCTGAAGGTGGTGGACCGCCCGGCCCGCGCGGGCGACTTCGTCACCATCGACCTCAAAGCCGAGGTCGACGACGATGAGATCGACTCGGTCAGCGGCGTGTCGCACCAGGTCGGCTCCGGCAACCTGGTCGACGGTTTGGACGAGGCCCTCGAGGGGCTCTCGGCCGGGGAGGTGACAACGTTCGAATCCATCCTGGCGGGCGGCCCGATGGCCGGCGAGGACGCGCTGGTGACGGTCAAAGCGGTGGCGGTCAAGGAGCGCGAGCTGCCCGAGGTGGACGACGAGTGGGTGGAGTTGGCCAGCTCGTTCGACACGGTGGCCGAGTTGCGCGACAGCCTGCGCGGCGAGATCGCCCAGGCCAAAGGCCGCGGGCAGGTCTTCCAGGCCCAGGACCGGCTGATCCGGCACCTGCTGGCGACGCTCGACTTCCCCGCCCCCGAGGGGGTGCTCGAGGCCGAGGTCGGCAAGATCCTCGCCGCCAAGGCCAAGGCGCCAGCCCCCCCGCCCGCCCCGCGGCCCGCCGATGCCGCCGATGCCGCCGAGGCCGCCGACCCAGCCCAGGGGGCCGAGGCGGAGGCGACCTTGGCGATCCGGTCCCAACTGCTGCTGGACGCCCTGGCCGCCCACCTCAAAGTGACCGCGACCAACGGCGAGCTGATGCAGTTCATGGTCTCGTTTGCCCAGCGGCACGGCATCGACCCGGAGGCGTTTGTCAAAACGGCCGCGGAGAACGGCGAGGTGACGCATTTCTACGCCGAGCTGATCCGGAACAAGGCGGCCCTGGTGGCCGCCAGCCAAGTCCAAGTCGAGGACGCCAACGGCGCCCCGGTCGACCTCAAGTCGCGCCTGCGCCTGCCGGACGCGGCGGCGGGCGCCGAGGCGGCGGCCGCCGGCGACGCCCTGCAGGACGCCGAAGCCGCCGAGGAGGCCTTGGTCGAAGAGGTCGACATCGACCTCGACAGCCTCTTGGGCGAGGTCGGCGAGGAGGCCTGGGAAGAGGCCGAAGAGGCCTGAGGCCGCCCCGGGCGGGGCGGCGGCGGCGGTGGTACCGGCCCGGCGGCGCCGCCCCGGGGCGGGCGCAGGCGTTAGGGATTTTGTTGGCCCAACCGAACACGACAACCAGGAGCGAAGGTATGACAATGGCCCAGCCAGCGCTGGCCGGGGGCGAAGGCCCCGGGATGGGGCTGAACGACTCGATCTTCAACCGCCTGCTGCGCGAGCGCATCATCTGGCTCGGCAGCGAGGTCCGCGACGAGAACGCCAACGCCATCTGCGCCCAGATGATGCTGCTGGCGGCCGAGGACCCGGACCGCGACCTCTACCTGTACATCAACTCGCCGGGCGGCTCGATCACAGCCGGCATGGCGATCTACGACACCATGCAGTACGTCAAACCGGACGTGGCCACGGTGGCGGTGGGGATGGCGGCCTCGATGGCGCAGTTCCTGCTCTCCTCCGGCGCCAAGGGCAAACGCTACGCCACGCCGCACGCGCGGGTCATGATGCACCAGCCGTCCGGCGGCATCAGCGGGACCGCCACCGACATCCGCATCAACGCCGAGCTGATCTTGCACATGAAACGCCAGCTGGCGGAGCTGATCGCGGCCCAGACCGGCAAAACTGTCGAGCAGATCAACAAAGACTCCGACCGGGACCGCTGGTTCACGGCCCCGGAGGCGCTGGAGTACGGCTTCATCGACCATGTGGTGGCCCACGAGTCGGTGGTGCGGGGCAACGCGAAGAAGAAGGCCTGAGAGGGAGAGACGATGACGTTGATTGACCCGCGTTCGACTTACGGCGCTTTGGCGGGGCTGGCGGCGCCGGCCGCGCGCTACGTGCTGCCCTCCTTCGAGGAGCGCACGCCTTACGGTTTCAAACGGCAAGACCCCTACGCCAAGCTGTTCGAGGACCGCATCGTGTTCCTGGGCGTCCAGATCGACGACGCCTCGGCCGACGACATCATGGCCCAGCTGCTGGTGCTGGAGTCGCAGGACCCGAACCGCGACATCACCATGTACATCAACTCGCCGGGCGGCTCGATCACCGCCCTGACCGCGATCTACGACACCATGCAGTACATCACCCCGCGCATCCAGACGGTTTGCCTGGGCCAGGCCGCCTCGGCCGCGGCCGTGGTGCTGGCGGCGGGCACGCCGGGGCTGCGCCTGGCCCTGCCCAACGCGCGCGTCTTGATCCACCAGCCGGCCTTCGAGGGCGGCGCCTACGCCCAGGCCAGCGACATCGAGATCCAGGCCAATGAGATCCTGCGCATCCGCCAGTGGCTGGAGGACACCATCGCCAAGCACTCCAACCGGACCCCGGCCCAGGTCCGCGAGGACATTGAGCGGGACAAGATCTTGACCGCCGAGCAGGCCCTGGAGTACGGCATGATCGACCAGGTGCTGGCCTCCCGCAAAGCCAAAGACCCGAAGTAGCCGGGCCGGCGCCCCGATCGGCCGGCGGGCGCCGGCCCGGGCCCCGCAGGCCCTGGCCGCCCCCGGCCGGCGCCGCCGGGCAGGGCGGGGTGGCGCTGGTTTGGCGGGGGGCGCTGTTACGGTAGCTGGTATGTGCGGAATCATCGGCTACGCGGGCCCGGGCGTGTCCCAGCGCCCGCTGGAGGTTGCCTTGGAGGCGCTGCGCCGCCTCCAGTACCGGGGCTACGACTCGGCTGGGATTGTGGTCGCCAACGGCCAAGGCCTGGCCCACGCCAAGAAGGCCGGCAAGCTGGCCGAGCTGGAACGCGAGCTGGCGGCGCGGCCGCTGCCGGCGGCATCGTGCGCGGTGGGGCACACCAGGTGGGCGACGCACGGCGGCCCCACCGACCAAAACGCCCACCCCCACCTCTCGGCCGACGGCTCGGTGGCCGTGGTCCACAACGGCATCCTCGAAAACCACCAAGAGCTGCGCGCCGAGTTGGCGCGCGATGGCGTCCCCTTCGCCTCCCAAACCGACACCGAGGTGGCGGCCCACCTGCTGGCCCGGGCCTACCGCGAGCTGGGCGACCTGCCGGACGCGATGCGGGCCGTGGCGCGCCGCCTGGAGGGGGCGTTCACGCTGCTGGCCATCGCCGCCGACAACCCGCGCCAGGTGGTGGGGGCGCGGCGCACCTCCCCGCTGGTGGTGGGGCTGGGGCGGGGCGAGAACTTCCTCGGCTCCGATGTGGCGGCGTTCATCGCCCACACCAACCGCGCCTTGGAACTGGGCCAAGACCAGGTGGTGGCGATCACCCCGACCTCGGTCGCGGTGACGGACTTGGCCGGCCGGCCGGTCGCGGCCAAGGAGTTCATGGTCGACTGGGACGCCTCGGCGGCGGTCAAGGGCGGCTTCGCCACCTTCATGGACAAGGAGATCCACGACCAGCCGGCCGCCGTGCGGGACACCCTGCTTGGGCGGACCACCCCCCAGGGGCACATCGGCTTGGACGAGTTGCGCATCAGCGAGTCCCTGCTGCGCTCGGTCGACAAGATCATCGTGGTGGCCTGCGGCACCGCCGCCTACGCCGGGCACGTCGCCAAGTACGCCATCGAGCACTGGTGCCGCATCCCGGTCGAGGTCGAGCTGGCCCACGAGTTCCGCTACCGGGACCCGATTGTGACGGAGAAAACCCTGGTGGTGGCCATCTCGCAGTCCGGCGAGACAATGGACACGATCCAGGCCATCCGCCACGCCCGCGAGCAGGGGGCCAAAGTCATCGCCGTGGTCAACACCATGGGCTCGACCATCGCCCGCGAGTCGGACGCCGCCCTCTACACCCACGCCGGCCCGGAGGTGGCGGTGGCCTCGACCAAGGCCTTCCTGGCCCAGATCACGGCCACCTACCTGCTGGGCCTCTACCTGGCGCAATTGCGCGGCGCCATGTTCCCCGACGAGGTCCGCGCGGTCCTGGCCGAATTGGCCCAGATGCCCGCCAAGATCCAAGCCGTGATCGAGGCCGAGGGCGAGATCCGCGCCTTGGCCGAGACCATGAAGGACACCCGCTCGGTGCTGTTCCTGGGCCGCCATGTGGGCTATCCGGTGGCCATGGAGGGCGCGCTGAAACTCAAGGAGCTGGCCTACATCCACGCTGAGGGCTTCGCCGCCGGGGAGTTGAAGCACGGGCCCATCGCCTTGATCGAGCCGGGCCAGCCGGTTTTCGTGGTGGTGCCCTCGCCCCGGGGCCGCGACGCGCTGCACGAGAAAGTCCTGTCCAACATCCAGGAGGTTCGCGCCCGCGGCGCGGTCACCCTGGTGGTGGCCGAGCAGGGCGATGCCGCCGCCGCCGCCCACGCCGCCCGCGTCTTCGCGGTGCCGCCCACCCCGACCCTGCTGGCGCCGCTGGTGGCGGTGGTGCCGTTCCAGATTTTCGCCTGCGCCCTGGCCAGCGCCAAGGGCCTGGATGTGGACCAGCCGCGCAACCTGGCCAAGTCCGTCACCGTCGAGTAGGCGCCGCAAGAGCCGCCAGAGCCGCGAGAGCTAAGGAGCAAGACATGGGTTTTTTGGACACTGAGGCGCTGGCCTGGGTCAACGGGCAGCTGATCGCGGCCGGGGAGGCCACCCTGCCGCTGCTGGACCACGGCATCACGGTGGGCGATGGCGTCTTCGAGGCGGTCAAGCTGGTGCGCGGCGAGCCGTTCGCTTTGACCCGCCACATCCGCCGCATGGAGCGCTCGGCGGCCGGCTTGGGGCTGGACTTCCCGGGCCAGCCGGCCATCCGCCGGGCGGTGGCCGAGATCCTCGAGGCCAACCGCGAGCTGCTGACCAACCCGGTGGACGTGCTGCGCGTCACGCTGACCGCGGGGCGCGGCCAGATCGGCTCGGGCCGCCTGGCGGGGGCCGCGCCCAGCTTGTTCGCCCTGGTCACCAGCCACCCGGCGGAGCCTGCCACGACATCGGTTGCGACGGTGCCGTTCAGCCGCAACGAGCATGGCGCGCTGGCGGGGTTGAAGACCACCTCATACGCCGAGAACGCCTTGGCTTTGGCGCTGGCGCGGTCCCAGGGGGCCAGCGAGGCGCTGTTCCCCAACACCCAGGGGCGCCTCACCGAGGGCACCGGCTCCAATGTGTTCTTGGTGTTGGGCGGCCGGCTGGTGACGCCGCCGCTGGCGGATGGGGCTTTGGGCGGTGTGACGCGGGATCTGCTGCTGGAGTGGACGGACGCGGTCGAGCAGTCGGTGCCGTTGGCGGCCTTGTGGCAGGCGGAGGAGGTTTTTATCACCTCCACGGCGCGCAATGTCCAAGGCGTGGTGGCAGCCGACGGCCGCCCGGTGGGCGGCGGCCGGCTCGGCCCGGTGACACTGGCCGCCAGCCAGGCCTTCGCGGCGGGCGAGGCCCGCGGCATGGACCCGCTGTAGGGCGGCCGGGCGGCGCCGCCCGGCGCGCCGCCGAGCTGGTGCCGCCAGCTGTCCGCCTGGCGGCGTCCGCGCCCAGGGCGGTTAGCCAATAGGCTTGGGGGCGATGATCTCAAGCTACACAGCAGCCCAGGTCTTCGCCGCCGAGAAAGCTGTTATGGCCGCGTCGGCGCCGGGCGAACTGATGTCAAGGGCGGCTTTCGCCGCCGCCAATGTCTGCCTGCGCGAGCTGCGCCGGCGCCGCTCCCAAGCCGCCGGCGGCTCGGTCACGCTGCTGGTGGGCACCGGCAACAACGGCGGCGACGCCCTGTTCGCCGGGGCCCAGCTGCGCCGCCGGGGGGTGGCGGTGACGGCTGTGGCCGCCGGCAACCGGGTCCACCCGGGCGGCCGGGCGGCCCTTGAGCGGGCCGGCGGCCGCCTGGTCACCATCGCGGAGGGCGGCCCCGGCGAGCTCATCCCGATCGAGCGCGTGGCCGAGGAGGCCACCGGCTGCGACGTGATTGTCGACGGCCTGCTCGGCATCGGCGCGCGCGGGCCGTTGACCGGCCACGCCGCCGGGTTGGCCACCACTTTGATTGTGGAGGCGGGGCTGGCGGCGCCGCCCCGCTACCGCCGCGCCTCCAAGCCGACGGTGGTCGCCATCGACCTGCCCAGCGGTGTCGGGGTGGATGACGGCACGGTGGTGGGCCAAGTCCTGCCGGCCGATGTCACGGTCACCTTCGGCACCTACAAGCCGGCCGCCTTGCTGCCGCCCGCCTCGGGCCTGTTCGGGCGCATCGAGCTGATCGACCTCGGTTTGCGCCAGGCCCTGCGCGAGGGCGGCGAGCCGGCCGCGCGCCGCCTGGAGGCGGGCGACGCGCTGGAGCTGTGGCCGGTGCCGCGCCGCGCCGACCACAAGTACACCCGCGGCGTGCTGGGGGTTGTGGCCGGCTCGGAGACCTACCCCGGCGCGGCTGTGCTGACGGCCTCGGCGGCCGTGGCCGCGGGTGTCGGCATGGTGCGCTACCTGGGGCCGGACCGGGCTGTGGAGCGGGTTTTGTCGCGCCGCCCGGAGGTGGTGCCGGGAGGCGGCCGGGTCAACGCCTGGGCCCTGGGGCCGGGGGTCGCGCCCGGCGCCGACGACCAAGTCGAGCGCATCGCCCGGGCCTTGAAATGGGCCACCTCGGAGCGGGTCCCGACTGTCTTGGACGCGGGCGGCTTCCAGCTCTTGCCGCCGCCGCCGCGCCGCCTCGAGCCGTGGATTGTGCTGACCCCGCACGCCGGCGAGCTTGAGGGGCTGCTGACGGATCGCGGCGTGCCGGTGGAGCGCTTGGAGATCGAGGCCCGCCCCGCCCACTACGCCCAGTTGGCGGCCGAGCTGGTGGGCGGCACCATTTTGCTGAAAGGCCCGGCCACGGTGGTGGCGGGCCAGGACGGCTCTTTGTTTGTCCAGGACGATGGCGTGCCGTGGCTCGCCACCGCCGGCGCCGGGGACGTGCTGACCGGGCTGATCGGGGCGCTGCTGGCGGGGCACAAGGACTCGGCCGCCATCGTGCCGGAGATGCCGCCCCGGCTGGCGGCGCTGGGCGCGCTGGTCCACGGCTTGGCGGGCCGGCGGGCCGCCGGGCTGGCCGGCGCCGGGCGGGCCGGGCGCGACCCGCGCGGGGCCAACCCGATTGGCCGCCCGGTTAGCGCGCTGGATTTGGTGTCCGCCTTGCCGGACACCATCGACGAGCTGCTCGGCCGCTAGGAGGTCGCCCCATGAGCCACCTGCGCGCCGTCGTCAACCTGGACGCCATCCGGCACAACACCCGGCGGCTGATCGAATTGGCGCAAGGCGCCGAGGTCATGGCGGTGGTCAAGGCGAACGCCTACGGCCACGGCGCCGCGCCGGTGGCCCAGGCCGCCGTCGAGGCTGGCGCCACCTGGCTGGGCGCGGCCCAACTGGCGGAGGCGTTCGAGCTGGTGGCGGCTTTGGGCCCGGCCCGCCGGGGCGCCCGGGTGCTGGCCTGGCTGTACCACCCGGCGGCCGATTTCGCCGCCGCCGCGGCCCAGGGGATCGAACTGGGGGTCTCCAGCGCCCAGGCCCTGGACCGCATCGGGCAAGGCGTGCGCGAGGCGGTTTTGGACGGGCGCGGCGCCGGGTTGGTGGCGGGCGTCCACCTCAAACTGGACACCGGGCTGGGGCGGGCCGGGGCGCCGGGCGCCTGGTGGACCGACCTGGTGCTGACGGCGCTGCGGCTGGAGGCCGAGGGGCTGGTCCGGATCGAGGGCGTGTGGAGCCACTTCGCCTACGCCGACGACCCGGGCAACCCGACTATTGCGGCCCAGATCGCCGGTTTCGAGGCGGGCCTGGAGCGCCTTGAGGCCCTGGGGGCCAACCCGGGGGTGCGCCATTTGGCCAACTCGGCGGCGCTGGCCACCGCCCTGCCCGCCGCCTACGATTTGGCGCGCCCTGGCCTGGCCTTGTACGGGCTTTCGCCTATACCGCAGGTGGCCAGCGCCTTGGATCTGGGGTTGGTGCCGGCTATGAGCCTGGAGAGCCACCTGGCGCTGACCAAGCCGGTGCCGGCCGGCCCAGGCCTGTCCTACGGGCACACCTACGTCACCGAGCGCGACACCATCACCGGCGTGGTCCCGGCCGGCTACGGCGACGGCTTGTTCCGCTCGGCCTCCAACCGGGGCCCGGTGCGGTTGGGGGGGCGCAACCTGCGCATCGCCGGGCGCGTCTGCATGGACCAGTTTGTGCTTGATCTGGGCTTGGGCGCCAAGGAGCGGGCGGGCGACCGGGTGGTGCTGTTCGGCCCCGGCCTGGACGGCGAGCCGACGGCCCAGGACTGGGCCGAGGCGGCGGGCACAATCGTCTACGAGGTCACCACCCGCCTGCCGGCCCAGGTGGAGCGCTATTACACCGGCGCGGGCACCTGCGGCGGGCGCCTCCGGTGAGCTCCGCCCCGCCCTGGCCCCAGCAGGCCGCCCCAGTGCGCCTGGCCACGGCCGAGGCGACGCGCGCCTTCGGGCGGCGCCTGGCCGTCTGGCTGCGCGGCGGCGACCTGGTGGTGCTGAGCGGGGAGCTGGGGGCGGGCAAGACCACCTTGGCCCAAGGCCTGGGGGAGGGGCTGGGGGTGCGCGGGCCGGTCACCTCGCCGACCTTTGTGATTGCCCGCACCCATCCGCCGCTGGCGGCCGGGCCGGCCTTGGTGCATGTCGACGCCTACCGGCTGGGCGGATTGGAGCAGTTGGACGATTTGGATTTGGACGCCAGCTTGGAGGACTCGGTGACGGTGGTGGAGTGGGGCGAGGGCTTGGCGGAGCGCCTCGCGGCCGACCGCTTGGAGATCCGGTTGGACCGCGCCCGGGGCGCGCAGGCGGGCCAGGCCCGCCTGGCCCGCCTGCGCCCGGTGGGCCCGCGCTGGGCCGAGCGGCCCTGGGCCGAGCGGCCCTAAGCTTGGGCGGGTGTCCGAGATCAGCGCCGCCGCCTTGCCCGGCCCCGTCCTTGGCCTGAGCGCCGCCAGCGGCAGCGCGGCCGGGCTGGCCCTGCCCGGCGGCGAGTCCCACCAGGCCGCCAGCGATCAGCCCCGGGCCCATGTTGAGACCATGATCCCCCTGGTGGAGGCGGTGCTGGGGCGGGCCGGCCTGGCCCCGTCCGAGCTGGCGGCGATAGCGGTCGGCCGCGGCCCGGCCCCCTACACCGGCCTGCGCGTGGCCCTGATGACAGCCCGGGCTTTGGGCTTCGCCCTGGGGCTGCCCGTCTGGGGGGTGTCTGATTTGGACGCGCTGGCCGCCGGCGCCGCCCAGCGCCTGGATCTGCCGGCCGGCGCCCGGCTCGAGGCCGTCTTGGACGCCAAGCGGCGCGAGGTCTACTGGGCCCGCTACCGGGTGGACCGGCCGGGGCGGCTGGACGGGCTGGAGCGCCTGGTGGGGCCGGCCGTGGGCCCGCCCCGGCCGGCCGGGGCGGCGGCGCTGGCCATTGGGCCGGGGGCGGCCAAATACGCCCCGGCCGTGGGCCCGGCGGCAGACGCCGCCGGGGTGGACCCGGTGGTCTTGGCCCGCTTGGCGGCCGGGCGGGCGGCCCGGGGCGAGGCGGAGGCCAGCCAGCCGCTCTACCTGCGCCGGCCGCATGTCCAGCCGGCCGGCGGGCGGCCGGCTTGAGGCCGGCCAAGGCTGGGCCCGGGGCCCTGCGGCCGGCCGGCGCGGCCGATTTGGACCGCCTGGCCGAGTTGGACCGAATCGCCTTCGGGGTCGAGGCCTGGCCAGGCGACCTGCTGGCCGCGGAACTGGCCGGCCCGGGCCGCCTCTACCTGGTGGCGGAGGTGGACGGCCGGGTGGCCGGCTACGCCGGCCTTTGCCGCGGCGGGGGCGAGGCGGAGGTCATGACCTTGGCGGTCGACCCCGCCGCCCGCCGGCGCGGCCTCGGCCGGGCCCTGATGGCCGCCTTGGTCGAGGCCGCCCGCCAGGCCGGCCAGGCGGCGGTGGGCTTGACCGTGGCGCAGGACGCGGCGCCCGCCTTGGCGCTGTACCGCTCGCTCGGCTTCGAGGCGGTGGGCCGCCTGCCCGGCTACTACCAGGCCTCCGGCCGCGACGGGCGGCGCATGCGCCTGCGGTTGGACCAGCCGGGCTGATTCGGTCAAACCCGCCCGGCCCGCTACGCTCGCGTCATGGACCAACCTGGGGCGAAGACGCGCGTTGAGACGGATCTGCTCGGGTCGATGCCGGTGCCGGCGGAGGCCTACTGGGGCATCCACACCGCCCGCGCGGTTGAGAACTTCCAAATCTCCGGCCAGCCGATCGGCCGCTACCCCAACCTGATCCGGGCCCTGGCCATGGTCAAGAAGGCCGCCGCCCTGGCCAACTGCCAGCTGGGGGCGCTGGCCCAGGCCAAGGCGGAGGCCATCGTGGGGGCCTGCGACAAGCTGATCGAGCAGCGCGGCTGGGACGACCAGTTCCCGATCGACGTCTTCCAAGGCGGGGCCGGCACCTCGACCAACATGAACCTCAACGAGGTGGTGGCCAACTTGGCTTTGGAGTCGCTCGGCCGCCCCAAAGGCGACTACCAGGCCATCAGCCCGAACGATGACGTCAACATGTCGCAATCGACCAACGACGCCTACCCCACGGCGCTGCGCCTGGCCACCATTTTGGAGCTGGAGGCGCTGCTCGCAGAGCTGGCCCGCCTCCAGTCCAGCTTCGAGGCCAAGGCGCGCCAGTTCGCCGGCGTCTTGAAAATGGGCCGCACCCAGCTCCAAGACGCCGTGCCGATGACGGCCGGCCAGGAGTTCGCCGCCTTCGCCGTGCTGGTGGCCGAGGAGCGCAAGCACTCCAAGGCCATGGCCGAGCTCCTGCTCGAGGTCAACCTGGGCGCCACCGCCATCGGCACCGGGGTGACGGCGCCGGCCGGCTACGCCGCCCAAGCGGTGGCGGAGTTGGCCCGCGTCTCGGGTTACCCGGTGGTGCTGTCGACCAACTTGATCGAGGCGACATCGGACTGCGGGGCCTATGTCTCCTGCCACGGCGCGCTCAAGCGGATCGCGGTCAAGCTCTCGAAGATCTCCAACGACCTGCGGTTGCTCTCATCCGGCCCGCGGGCCGGTTTGAACGAGTTGCGCCTGCCGGAGCGCCAGGCCGGCTCCTCGATCATGCCGGCCAAGGTCAACCCGGTGATCCCGGAGGTGGTGGGCCAGGTCGCCTTCAAGGTCAGGGGGAACGATGTCGTGGTGACCGGCGCGGCCGAGGCCGGCCAGCTCCAGCTCAACGCCTTCGAGCCGGTCATCGCCCAAGCCGTCATGGAGTCGATCGCGCTGCTCCGCAACGCCGCCCGCACCCTGCGCGTCTACTGCGTCGACGGCATCGAGGTCAACGCGGCGGTGACCGAGGGCCAGGTGCGCAACTCGATCGGCTTGGTGACCTATCTCAACCCGGTGCTGGGCCACCAGCTGGGCGACCAAATCGGCAAAGAGGCCGCCGCCACCGGCAAATCGGTCCGCCAGGTGGTGCTGGAGCACGGCTACCTCGACGCCGCCCAACTCGACCGCCTGCTCTCCTTCCAAGACTTGGCCGGCCAAGCTTAGACCAGCGGCGCGGTCCACTCCAGGCGGGTGCCGCGCCCCGCGGCGCCGGCCCCGGCCTGGAAGGCGCCGCCGCGGGCGGTGGCGCGGTCCGCCAGGTTGGCCAAACCGGAGCGGCGGGCCGGCTGGGCGGGCAAGCCGACGCCATCGTCCTCCACCCTGACCGCGACCTGGCCGGGGCCCAGCCCCCCCGGCCCGGCCGAGCTGAACGCCACCGTCACCGTGACCGAGGCCGCCCCGGCGTGGCGGCCCGCGTTGGACAGGCCCTCGCGCACCACCGCCACCAAATCGTCCGCCAGGGCGGGGGAGGCCAGGCCCGGCCCGGGTGAGCCGTGGCCGCCGTCCGGCGGGGAGGACAGGGCGCGCCCGTCCACCAGCAGCACCAGCGAGGGGGCGAAGCCGAGCAGGGCCCGCGCCGCCGAGGCCTCGTGGCGCAGCCGCTCCGCCAGCGGCTCGTCGGCGCCGGGCCCTTGCAGGTGGGAGACGATCGAGCGGATCTCGCGCACTGTCGAGTCGATCGAGTCGAGGGCCGCCGTCAGGGTTTTGGCCAAGCCCTGCGGCTCGATCCCGGCGGCCGCGTCGCGCCGCGCCGACTCCAAGCGCATGCCGATGGCGAAAAGCTGCTGGATGGCCAGATCGTGCAGGTCGCGGGCGATGCGCGAGCGCTCGGCCACCAAAGCCGAGAAGTCTTGGGCGTGGCGCGCCTCGGCCAGCACCAAGGCCAGCGCCGCCTGGGCCGCGAACGACTCGGCCGTGGTCAGGTCCGCCTGGTCGAAGGAGGCCGCGCCCCGCTCGCGCAGCAGCAGCATGACGCCGACTCCCCGCCCGGAGGTGCGCATCGGGGCGTACAGGGCCGGCCCGAACTCGCGCAACTGGGGCACCCGCAGGGTGTAGGCGCCGGCCAGCGAGTCGACGATCATGCCGATGCCTTCCGCCAGCACCGTGTGGGCCCGCCCGTCGGCCGGCATGCGGGTGCCGATCAGCGAGTCGGCGCCGCGCCCGTCGGCGATCTCGACCACCAGCTGGCCGCCCACCGAGGGCAGGACCAGCGCGGCGGTGGCGGCGCCGGCCACCGAGCGGGCCTGGGTGGCGATCAGCCCCAGGGCCTCGTCCTCCTCGGCGCCGGAGAGCAGCATAGTGGTGATGCCCTGGCCCGCCGCCAGCCAGTTCTCGCGCCGCTGCGAGGCTTGGTAGAGCTGGGCGTTTTCAACCGCCACCCCCACCGCGGTGGCCAGGGCGGCCATGGCCTGGCCGTCGGCGGGGCTGAAGCCGCCCGGCTTGTTGACCAGGTAGACGTGGGCGAAGACCATGTGGCGCACCCGGACCGAGACCGCCAGGAAGTTGCGCACCAGGCCGGGCGGCTCGGCCAGCTCGCCCACCAGGCAGGCCGGCAGGGCGTCCAAGATCAGCGGCTCGTGGGCTGGGACGCGGGCCATCAGCGGCAGCGCCCGGCGCAACCGGCTCAAGCGCTGGCGCAGCTCGCCGCTGGCGCCGTGGGAGTAGAAGCGCTCCAAGATGCCGCGCCCGTCGAGCACGTTGACCGCCGCCGCGCTGGCGCCGGTCAGCTCCGGCGCCCGGCGCACCAGCTGGGTCAGGACCTCGGCCACGTCCAGGGGCCGCGTCAGCGCCACCACCGCGCCCAGCAGATCAGGTTCCGGTTTGGCCGGCCAGGATGTCATACCGTCGATTATCCCCGCCGCCGCTCACGGCCGCGCCGCCGGCGCCAGGCGGCCGCCGGCCAGGCGCCACACGGCGTCGGCGCCGTCCAGCCAGTCTTCCTGGTGGGAGACCACCAGCAGGCCGCGCCCCGAGGCCCGGGCGGCCGCCATCAGCTCGGCTGTCAGGCGGCGGGCGCCGGCGGCGTCGAGGTGCTCGGCCGGCTCGTCCAGCAAGATGTGCCGGGCGGGGGTGACCAGCGCCCGGGCCAGCAGCAGGCGGCGCCGCTCGCCGCCCGAGACGGTGCTGCCGCCCGCCCCCAGCAGCGTGTCGAGCCCCTTGGGCAGGGCTTGCAGCCAGCGCCCCAAGCCGACCTGCTCCAGCGCTTGGGCCGCCTGGGCGGGCTCGAGGTCGCCTTTGGCGACGCGCAGGTTCTCCAGCACCGTGGTGGCGAAGATGTGGGCGTCCTCGGCGATGAACGCCACCTCGGCCGCCCGGGCCTCGCTGTCCAGCGCCGCCAGCGGCCGCCCGTCCAGGCTGGCGCTGCCCGCCAGCGGCGGCAGCAGCCCGGCCAGGGTGGCCAGCAGCGTTGTCTTGCCCGCCCCGGAGGCCCCGACCAGCCCGATGACCCCGCCGGGCGCCAGCTCCAGGTCCACCGCGCGCGCCACCGGCCGCCCGGCCGCCCAGCCGGCGTCGAGGGCGCGCGCCGCCAGGGCGCCGGGCGGGGCGGGGCTGGCCGGCGCGGGGGCGGCCGGGAGCGGCCGGGTGGCCGGGGCGAAGGCCAGCGCCGCGATCCGCCTGGCCGCCGCGCGCGACTTGTAGACCTGGGCGGCCGCCGGGGACAGGGCCGCCACCGCCTCGAAGGCCGCCAGCGGGGTCAGCACCACCACCGCCACCTCGGTGGCGCTGATCGCGCCGCTGGCGTGGGCGGCGGCGCTCAGCACCAAGGTGGCGACCAGGGCGGCGCCGGCCCCGGCCTCGGTCAGGGCGGCGGCCAGGGCGGAGGGCTTGGCGGCCGCGTCGGTGGCCCGCTCCAAGGCCCGCTCGGCGCCTTTCAAGGACGCCAAGGCGGCCCCCATGCGCCCGGAAACCCGCAGTTCGGAGGCGTTTTCGATGATGTTCATGGAGCTGGCGGAAACATCGGCCCGGGCGGCCGAGGCCGCCGACTCGGACAGGCGGGCGGCGCGGAAGGTGAGCAGCGGGCCGCCCACCGCGACCAGCGCCAGGCAGGCGAACACGGCCAGCCCGGCGGCCGGCAGGAAGGCCGCCACGGCGCCCGAGGAGCCAATCAGGATGACTCCGGCCACCAGCGCCGGGATGATGCCGCGCACCACCAAGTCGCCCACGTCGTCGATGTCGGCCCCGACGCGCGCCAGCACGTCGCCGCGTTTGAGGGCGGCGGCGCTGGCGCCCGAGCCGGCCGCCAGGCGCTGGTAGAGCCGCACCCGCAGCTCGCTCATGCCGTTCAGCGCCACCCGGTGCGCCGTCAGCCGCTCGATGTAGCGCGACACCCCCCGGGTGATGCCGAAGGCGCGCACCCCCACCACGGCGACTTGCAGCGAGAGCACCGGCGGCATCTGCGCCGCCCGCACGATCAGCCAGGCCGAGGCCCCCGCCAGCGCCACCGAGGCGGCCTGGGTCAAAGCGCCGAAGAAGACCGCCGCCGCTAGCTGCCCCAGCTTCAACCCGGTCAGGCCGATGGCCCGCCGCAGCGGGTGGGCCAGGGCCGCGGCTGGGTCCGGGGGGGCTGGCCGGCTCATTGCGCCGCCTCCGCCAGGGCGGTCGAGCGGACCGCCACGGCGCGGTGGGCCTGGCGCAGCAGGGCCGAGCGGTGGGCCACCAGCAGGACGGTCTTGCCGGCGGCGTGCAGGCGGGCGATCGAGTCCAAGACGGCCCGCTCGGTGGCGGCGTCGAGGTGGGCGGTGGGCTCGTCCAGGATCACCAGGGGCGCCTCGCGGTAGAAGGCGCGGGCCAAGGCCAGCCGCTGGCGCTGGCCCACCGACAAGCCGACCCCGCCTTGGCCCACCGGGGTGTCCCAGCCCTGGTCCAATGAGTCGACCACCGAGTCGAAGCCGGCCGCCCGGGCGGCTTGGCGGGCGGCTTGGTCGGGCTCGACCGGCTGGTCGTAGACCTCGAGCAGGTTTTGCAGCACCGTGCCGGGCAGCAGCACCGGGCGCTGCGGGGCCCAGGAGATCTGCCGCCACCAGGTGGCGGGGTCGATTTGGTCCAGGGGCAGCGGCGGCGAGCCGTCGCCGGGGCGGACCAGCACGCGCCCGGCCTGGGGCGCCGCCAAACCGAGCAGCACCGCCACCGCGGTCGATTTGCCCGCCCCGTTGGGGCCGGTCAGCGCCGTCAGCGAGCCGGGCGGCAGGCTGAAGGAGAGGTCGGCGGGCGCGTTGTAGTCGCGGCCCGGCGCGCGCACCGCCACGCCCTCGAACTCGATGGTGGCCGCGCCCAGGTCGGGGGCGGGGCGCCGGCCGGCCGGCGGCGGCGCCGCGGCCAGGATCTCGAAGGCCCGCTCGCAAGCCGCCACGCCGTTGGCCGAGGCGTGGAAGTGGGCCCCCACATTGCGCAGCGGCAGGTAGATCTCGGGCGCGATCATGATGATGGCCAGGCCGCTGGCCAGGTCCATGCGGCCGGCTTGGAGCCGCAAGCCGACCGAGACGGCGACCAGCGCCACCGACAAGGTGGCGATCAGCTCAAGCGCCGCGCCGGACAGGAAGGCGATCTTGACCGTGCCCATGGTGGCTTTCTGGTGGGCCTGCGAAAGCTGGCGCACGCGCCCGGCCGGGCCTTTTTCCCGGCCCAGGGCCTTGAGCGTGGGCAGGCCGGTGATCAGGTCCATGACTTGGGCCCCGAGCCGCGTCATGGTGGCGAGCCGGCGGGCCGAGTAAGCCTCGGTCAGCCGGCCGATCAAGACCATGAAAACCGGGATCAGGGGGATGGTCAGCAGCATGATCACAGCCGCGATCCAATCCACGAAGCCCGCCACCAGCAGCAGGATCGGCGTGACGGTGGCCACCATCAAAAGCTGGGGCAGGTAGCGCGCGAAATAGGCGTCCAAGGCGTCCAGGCCGCGGGTGGCGAGCTGGGCGGCGCCGGCCGCGCCGTGCTCGGCGGCGTAGCGCGGGCCCAGCGCCACCACGTGGCGCAGCACCGCGCCGCGCAACTCGGCGATGGTGTTGGTGGCCGCCCGGTGCGCGAAGCGCTCCTGCGTCCAAGCCGCCGCCACCCGGACCGCCACGCACAGGCCGATCCACGCCAGGCCGGCGGCCAGCAGCGGCTGCGCGATCCGCCCGTCGGTTGCCACCGTGCCCACCAGGCGGGCCGCGGCCATCGCCTGGCCCACCACCGCCACGGCTGTGACCAGTCCCAACGCGGCCGTCAAAATGATGTAGGCGCGCGCGGCGCGGGCCTGTTTGACCAGGCGCGGGTCAAGCGGTTTCATGTCCGGCAACCCTACCGCGCGGGCGGGTCAGGCGGCTTGGGCGCGCGAGGCGGCGGCCGCCGCCGCGATCGAGGCCAGTTTGGCTTTGGCGTCGTCCGTGGTCTTGGCCAAGACCGGCGCGCCGGGGGCGCCGGGCGGGGCGGGCGCCGCTGGCGGGGCGCTGGGGGCTGGCGCGGCGGCATCGGGCAGCTTGCGCTTGGTGTGCTTCTTGCCGCCGCGCTTCTTCCGCTTGGGCGCCGCTTCGCCGCCGCCCGGCCCGGAGGCGCCCGCCCCGCCCCGCTCAACCGGCTGGGAGTGGACAATGAAGCCCCGCCCGGCGCAGGCCTCGCAGGTCTCGGAGAAGACCTCCACCAGGCCTTGGCCAACCCGTTTGCGCGTCATCTGGACCAAGCCCAGCGAGGTCACCTCGGCCACCTGGTGGCGGGTGCGGTCGCGCCCCAGGGCCTCGACCAGCCGGCGCAGCACCAGGTCGCGGTTGGACTCCAAGACCATGTCGATGAAGTCGATCACAATGATCCCGCCGATGTCCCGCAGGCGCAGCTGGCGCACAATCTCCTCGGCCGCCTCCAGGTTGTTGCGGGTCACCGTCTCCTCCAAGGTGCCGCCCGCCCCGGTGAACTTGCCGGTGTTGACATCCACCACGGTCATCGCCTCGGTGCGGTCGATCACCAGCGAGCCGCCGGAGGGCAGCCAGACCTTGCGGTCCAGGCCTTTGGCCAGCTGCTCGTCGATCCGGTCGGCGGCGAACACGTCCGCCTCGGCGCTCCAGCGGCTGACGCGGCCGCGCAGCTCGGGCGCGACCTCGTCCAGGTAGCCGGTGATCTCGTCCCAGGCGGACTGGCCGGAGACGGTCAGGGAGGTGAAGTCCTCGTTGAAAATGTCCCGCACCACCCGGATGGCCAAGTCTGGCTCGCCTTTCAGCAGCGCCGGGGCGGAGGCGGTGGCGGCTTTTTGCTGGATCTTCTCCCAGGCGGCGCTGAGGCGGGCGACATCGGCCGCCAGCTCCGCGTCCGAGGCGCCCTCGGCCGCCGTGCGCACTATGACGCCGGTGCCGCTCGGCACAATCTCCTTCAGCAGCTTCTTCAGGCGGGCCCGCTCGACGTCCGGCAGTTTGCGCGAGATCCCGGTCATGCCGCCGGAGGGCACAAACACCAGGTAGCGCCCGGCCAGCGTGATCTGCGAGGTCAGCCGCGCCCCTTTGTGCCCGATGGGGTCCTTGGTGACTTGCACCATGACCGAGTCGCCCGAGCTCAGGGCCTGCTCGATCCGGCGCGGCTGGCCTTCCAGCCCGGCGGCGTCCCAGTTGACCTCGCCGGCGTAGAGCACGGCGTTGCGGCCCTTGCCCACATCGACGAAGGCCGCCTCCATCGACGGCAGCACGTTTTGCACCCGGCCGAGGTAGACGTTGCCCACCGTGGAGTGCTGGGTGCGCCGGGCCACATAGTGCTCCACCAGCACGCCGTCTTCCAGCACGGCGATTTGGGTGCGCCCCTCCAGCTCGCGCACCACCATGCGGCGGTCGACCGACTCGCGCCGGGCCAAGAACTCCGCCTCGGTGATTTGCACCCGCCGGCGCCCGGATTCGCGCCCGTCTTTGCGCCGCTGCCGCTTCGCCTCCAGCCGGGTCGAGCCGGCCAGCGCGGTCACGCCCTCGGCGGAGACCTCGCCGGCCGCCTCCGGTTTGCGCGCGCTGCGGCTGCGCCGCCGGCGGCGGCGCGAACTGGTCTCGTCTTCGCCCTCGGCGGCCGCCTCGTCGCCGTCCGATGCCGTCTGGCCGCTTGGCGCCGCCTCCTCGGCCGGCCCGGGGCTGGCTTTGGCGGCCCGGCGCGACTTGCCGGCGGGGGCTTTGGCGCTGGTCTTGGCGCTGGTCTTGGCGGGGGTTTTGGCGGCGGGTTCGGCCTTGGGCTGGCCTGGCGGCGCGGCCGGCGCCTCGGCGGCGGGCTCGGCTTGGGCGGGGGTGCCGGCTTCGGCTTTGGCCCGCCGGGGCCGGGCGGGGACGGCGGCTGGGGCTTGGAACAGCAGGGCTGTCATCGGCGGGCGGCGCGACTCGGGGTCGACCGGGCTGGGCGCTTGGCCGGCCGGGGCTTTGGCCGCGCCTTTGGCCCGGGCCCCTGCCTCGCCTTTGGCCGCGGCCTCGGCCTCGGCTTTGGCCTGGCCGCGCCTACGCCGGGCGGGTGGCGCCTTGGCCGCCGGGTCTGCCCCGGCTGTGTTCGCTGCCTTGGCCGCCGGGTCTGCCTTGGCCGCCTGGTCTGCCTGGGCCGCCTGGTCTGTCCCGGCTGTGTTCGCTGTCTTGGCCGCCGCGGCGCCGGCGCCGCCCGCCGCGCGCCGCGGGCCGCCCGCCGCCGCGGCTGGCTCGCCGCCAGCGGCGGCCGCCTGGGCGGCGGGGGCCGCGCTGGGCGCCGTGATGGCGGCTGTGGCCCGGCGCGAGCGCCGCCGGCCGGGGCCGGCAGGCGCCTCCGGCGGGGCGGCCTCGCCTGGGGCGGGTCCGGCCGGCGGGGCCGCGGCGGGGGCGGGCCCGGCCGGTGGCGGAGCCTCGGGGGCTGGGCCGCCGGGCGGGCCCGGGGGCGCCCCGGCGGCATCGTCCAGGCTGGCCGGCTCGGCCGGGCGGGAGCGCTTGGCGCCGCGCCGGGGCCGCGGGCTGGCGCCGTCGGCCGTTTGGGCGGCGGCCTTGCGCCGGGTCTTGGCCTTGGTGCCCGCCGCCTCGGCGAGGCGCTCTTGGTGGCGCGCCTCGGCCGCGGCCAGGTCCAGCAGTTGGTCGAGCGCGGCCATCTCGGGGGCCGATTGCTCTTGGGTGGCGCGCCTGGGGGCGCGCTTGGCGGGTTCGGGCAATTCGAGTTCGAACTGCGGTTGGTCTTCAGCCACAAGCACTCCTGGCGCGCCGCACCCGCCACGCCTGGGTCCGCTGCGCCCTCTAGTCGCACGGTTCCCCCGCCCCTTGGTGCGGGGCGCGCGGGCCGTGAAAGCCTATCGGTCCAGACATCGGCCACGGCCGGCGGCGCGCCTGGGGCCCCTGTCAGGCCCGGGGCCCCGGGGCGGCGCTGGGAGCGCCAACCGGGCGCGGGGGGAATGGGTCTGCCAAAACCCCTGCCTCCACCGAGTACTGCCCTTGGGCCAGCCGGGTCGCTCGGTATCGCGACGCGGCATCCAAGCCCATGCTGGCAAGGGCGGCAAAGATGTCTTTCGGCCTCGCGGCAGGCGTGGCGTGCCGCAAGACGACATCCAGTATGGCACACCCCGCCCCGGCGGGGCCGAAGATCCCTCCGGCGGGCGTGTCGCTGCCCGCTGACAGGCCCGCCAAGGGGGGCTCTCCGCCTGGGGCCAAAGCCTCGACGGCGGCCCGCAAGTCGACCAGCCGGGGCGGCTTGGCGCCGCGCGGCGGCCCGGCCGCGGCTTCGGCGCCGGGCCGCAGCTGCCGCGCCACATAGGTCTCCAGCGCCGCGAAGGCCCGCGCCGCCCGCGCCACCGGGCCGGCCCCCGGCGCCAAGTCCGGGAACTCGAACCGCCACAGCGAGTGGGTCAGCCGCCCGCTCAGGTCCCCCAGGGCCGGGTCGTCCCACCGGGCCGCGTCTAGGACGGGCAGCTCGGCCGGCAGGGCTTGGTTCAGGGCCTGCGCCACCCAGGCCGGCTGGCGCTCCTCGGCCAAGCGCATCACCAGGTACTCGGCCAGGCTGGCGGCGCCGGTGGGGGCCGCCCCCAGGTAGGACAGCCGGGGGTGGGGCGTGAACCCGGCCGAGAAGGCGATCGGCACCCCGGCCCGCCGCACCGCCCGCTCGAAGGCCCGCTGCTCCACCCGGTGCGAGCCGAACCTGAGCCGCCCCACCCGGCCGTAGCGCAGCGCCACTTTGGCCACCGCCGGCGGCGGGGCCGGCCCGCTCGGCGCCGGCCGGCGCCGCCCCGTGCCCGCGCTCACCCCGCGCCCCCGCCCGAGGCCGGGCCGCGATCCGCCGCGCCCGCGCCCCCGCCCGAGGCCGGGCCGCGATCCGCCGCGCCCCCGCCCCCGCCCGAGGCCGGGCCGCGATCCGCCGCGCCCGGCCCCCAACCCCAGGCCGCCAAATCGGCGGCGAGCTGGATCTCGGCCCCCAAGGTGGTGCAGACCCCGCAGTCGTAGCAGCTGGACCAGCGGCAATCCTCGACGCCGCCGCCCTCGAGCGAGGCCGCCCAGTCATCCCACAGCCACTCGCGGTCCAGCCCGGCGTCGAGGTGGTCCCAGGGCAGGACCTCGTCCCAGTCGCGCCGGCGGGTGGTGTACCAGTCCCAAGACAGCCCCTGCGGCGCCAAGACGGCCTGGGCCGCCGCCTGCCAGCGGTCCAAGTCGAGGTGCTCGCGCCAGCCGTCGAAGCGCGCCCCGTCCCGCCAGGCCCGCTCGACCACCGCCCCGACGCGCCGGTCGCCGCGCGCCAGCAGCCCCTCCAGCATGGCCGGGCCCCCCGGCGCGGCCCGGATGGCGATGGCGCGCCGGGTGGGGCGGTCGGCCGCGACGGCGGCGCGCAGGGCGGCCAGGCGCCGGTCCACCACCTCCGGCGGGCACTGCTCGGCCCATTGGAAGCTGGTGTGGGGCTTGGGCACAAACGGCCCGATCGACAAGGTGCAGGAGATGTCCCGGGCGCCGGTGGCGGCGCGCCCGGTGCGCACCACCCGCTGGGCCAGCCGGGCGATCTGGACCACGTCGGAGTCCGCCTCGGTCGGCAGGCCGCACATGAAGTAGAGCTTGACCGAGCGCCAGCCCTGGGTGAAGGCCGCGGTCACGGTGGCGATCAAGTCCTCCTCGGTGACCTGCTTGTTGATGACGCGCCGCATCCGCTCGCTGCCGCCCTCCGGCGCGAAGGTCAAGCCCGGCCGGCGCCCGCCCCGGGCCAGCTGCTGGGCCAGGCCCACGTTGAAGGCGTCGACCCGGGTCGAGGGCAGGGACAGGCCGGTGCGCCCGCCCTGGTGCTCGTCGGCCAAGGCGCGGGCGATCTGGTCGATCTGCGAGTGGTCGGCGCTGGACAGCGACAGCAGGCTGACTTCGTCGAAGCCGCTGGCCGCCAGCGCCCGCCGCGCCATCTGCGCCACCACCGCCTGGCCGCGCTCGCGCACCGGCCGGGTGATCATGCCGGCCTGGCAAAAGCGGCAGCCGCGCAGGCAGCCGCGGAAGATCTCGACCGAGGCGCGCTCGTGGACGGTCTCGGCGAACGGCACCAGCGGCGCCTTGGGGTAGGGCCAGCGGTCCAGGTCCAGCACAGTCTGCTTGGCCGGGCGGGCCGGGATCCCGGCCCGGTTCGCCGCCACCTGGGCGATTTGCCCGCTGGCCGCCTCGTAGCGCACGTCGTAGAAGGCGGGGACGTAGACCAGGCCGGCCGCCGCCAGGCGCTCCAGCAGGCCCCAGCGCCCGCCCGGCCCGCCCTGCCGCTTCCATTGCCCGATGCCGTCGGTGATGGCCCCGACCGCCTCCTCGCCATCGCCCAGCACGGCGCCGTCGATGAAGTCCGCCAGCGGCTCGGGGTTGAAGGCGCAGTGGCCGCCCGCCAAGACGAGGGGCGCGGCATCGTCCCGCTGGGCGGAGCGCAGGCCGATGCCGGCCAGGTCCAGCATGGTTAGCAGGTTGGTGTAACCGAGCTCGGTCGAAAGCGACACGCCGAAGACGTCGAAGTCGCGCACCGGCAGGTGGGCCTCGACGGTGAACAGCGGCAGGCCGGCCGCGCGCATCGCCGCCTCCATATCCGGCAGCGGCGCGTAGGCCCGCTGGGCCAGGGCGTCCGGGCGCTCGTTGATGATCTCGTAGAGCATTTGGACGCCCTGGTTGGGCAGCGCCACCGAGTAGGCGTCGGGGAAGGCCAGGACCCAGCGGCAGCGCTCGCCGCCGTCCCAGAACCAGTCCTTGGCCTGGGAGTTGACCTCGCCGCCAACATATTGGACCGGCCCCGACACCTGGTCCAGGAGGGGTTCGAGCAGGGGCCAAAGCGAGCGCGGCGGCAGGCCCTGGGACTGGCGCACGGGCCTCCCCTCGGCCTGGGCCGGCGCCCGGCCCGGCGGGCCGCCGGCGGTGGGTGGTTCTACTCTCAAACGGTACTCGAAGGGTTGCAATCGTGAAGAAATCGGTAGAAACTGTGAAGGATATGGGACTTAAGTCCTGGCATCCGGGCCGTCATCGTCATACCGTGAAAGCCAGGGCGGGGACAGGCCCCTCCCTGCCATAATTTCACATCCAAATTGTCCCATTCCGATCCATCCTCAAAGCGGAGGTGCACGTGGAAGCACTCGATCTAGCCAGATGGCAGTTCGGCATTACCACTGTGTACCACTTTATCTTTGTCCCGCTCACCATCGGCCTGACGCCGCTGGTGGCCCTGCTCCAGACCATCTGGCACAGGACCGGCAAGGACGAGTGGTACCGGCTCACGCGGTTCTTCGGCAAGCTGTTGCTGATCAACTTCGCGCTGGGCATCGTTACCGGCATAGTCCAGGAGTTCCAGTTCGGCTTGAACTGGTCCGAGTACTCGCGCATGGTGGGCGACATCTTTGGCGCCCCGCTGGCCATGGAGGCGCTGGCCGCGTTCTTCATCGAGTCCACCTTCCTGGGCATCTGGATCTTCGGCTGGGGCCGCCTCTCGCGGGGCGTCCACCTGCTGACGATCTGGCTGGTGGCCTTTGCCGTCAACCTTTCGGCCTTCTTCATTTTGGCCGCCAACTCATTCATGCAATACCCGGTCGGCGCCAAGTTCGACCCGGTGCTCGACCGCGCGGCCATGGACGACCTGGTCGCGGTGCTGTTCTCGCGCCTGTCGCTGTCCACCTTCTGGCACACCATCTCGACATCGTTCGTGGTGGCCGGCACGTTCATGGCCGGCATCGCCATCTGGTGGATGGTGCGGGCCACCCGCGCCGGGCAAGACGGCGCCGCCAGGGTGTACCGCCTGGGCGGGGCAGTGGGCTGCTGGGCGGTGCTGATCGCCGGTGTCTCGCTGGTCTTCTCCGGCCACCACCAGGCGCAGGTCATCACCGAGATCCAGCCGACCAAGATGGCCGCGGCCGAGCTGCTCTGCGTCACGCCCGAGCCGGGCGAGGGCGCGGGCTTCACGGTGGCGGCCTTCGGCGAATGCCAATTCGACCCGGCCACCGGAACCTTCGACGAGGACGCGGTCACCCGCATCGTCGAGATCCCCAAGCTGCTGTCGATCCTGGCCTACCTCGACGGCGGGGCCCAAGTCGTCGGCATGGACCAGGCGGAGGCGACGCTCGACGCCGCCTACGTCGAGGCCGGCGACCTGACCGCCGAGCAGGCTGAGGCGCTGGACTTCATCCCGGCCCAGCAGGCCACCTTCTGGACCTTCCGGTTGATGATCCTGTTTGGCGTCTTCTCCGCCGTGCTGGCGGTGGTCGGCCTGATCGCCTTGCGCGGCGGGCGCACCTCCGGCTCCGGCTTCTTGAAGTTCTGGGCCGTCTTGTCGCTGCCGATGCCGTTCCTCGGCGGCGCGTTCGGCTGGATCTTCGCCGAGATCGGCCGCCAGCCGTTCATCGTCTACCCGGAGCTGGGGTTGGACCCCGGCACCCACCTGCTGACCGGCGCGGTCAACACCGACCTGTCGCTGAGCACGGCGGCCGCTGTCTCGCCAGTGGTCTCCGCGGGCGCCATCTGGCTGACGGTGATCTCGTTCACGCTGATCTACCTGATCATGGCCATCGCCTGGTTCTACCTGATGAAGCGTTACAGCTCCAAGGGCTTGAACTATGACGAATCGATCCCGGAGGTGAAGGCGGATTTGGATGACTCCAAGCCCCTCACCTTCTCGTACTGACGGAGCTAAGGAGAGGCAATCATGTTGAATAACATTCTCGCGTTGGCTCCAGCGGCGCCGGTGGACCCGCAGGTCACAGAAGACACGGCCAACGGCCTGGTCAACCTGCTGCACCGCTTGGCGGAAGGCCCGACCGGCCTGGAGAACCTCTGGTTCATTTTGATCGCGGTGCTGTGGACCGGCTACCTGGTGCTGGAGGGCTTTGACTTCGGCGTCGGCATGCTGCTGCCCATCATCGGCAAGAAGAACAACGAGCGCCGGGCCATGCTCTCGACCATCGGCCCGCTGTGGGACGGCAACGAGGTCTGGGTGCTGACGGCTGGCGGCGCCACCTTCGCCGCCTTCCCGGAGTGGTACGCCACCTTGTTCTCGGCCGCCTACCTGCCCTTGTTCTTGATCCTGGTCGGGTTGATTGTGCGGGCGGTGGCTTTCGAATACCGCGGCAAGATCAACTCCGACAGCTGGCGCAAGGTTTGGGACTGGTGCATCATCCTGGGCTCGTGGATTCCCGCGATCCTGTGGGGGGTGGCGTTCGCCAACCTGGTGGCCGGCGTCAAGGCGGCGGTGGACCCGGCCCAGATCGGCTCCACCAAGATCCTCTACGACGGCACCTTCTGGGACCTGGTGATCGCTCACAAGGGCTTCCTGCTGCTGGGCGGGTTGACCACGGCGGCGCTGTTCATGGCGCACGGCGCGATCTTCCTGTCGCTCAAGACAGACGGCGTGGTGCGCGAGCGGGCGGAGTCCCTGGCGCCCAAACTGACCATCGCGGCGACCGTGATCGCGGCCGCCTGGGTGCTGCTGCTCGGCTTCAACTACGCCGGCGCCAACCACCTCACGGTGGTGGCCTGGGTTGGGATCGTGGTGGCGGCCGTGGCGCTGGTGGTGGCGATCTTGACAACCCTGAAACTGAAGTTCGGCATCGCCTTCGCGGGCATGACGGTGGCCCTGCTGGCCGCCGTGGTGACCATCTTCGCGTCGCTGTTCCCGAACGTCATCAACGGCTCCCGCGTCACCATCGAGGGCGAGGCCATCGCCGACCCGATCGTCGGCGCCGTGGTGCTGGACGAGGTCGACCTGGAGGACGTGGTCAACATCACGTTCGACCGGGTGGCGGCCGACGGCATCCCGGAGGTTCCGGCCGAGACCCCGGACAACGCCCCGGCGTTGACCGTGGGCATCTTGGAGAACGTCCGCGACGGGGTCTTCCCGGCGCTTGGGCTGATCCCCCAGGAGCGGGTCGAGCAGGTCGTCAAGGCGACCTTCGACCGGGTTGGCAACGCGGCCGAGGCGGGCGGGGTCGACCTGGCCCAAGTCGGTGTCGGCGTGGAGTCTTCCGACCTGGCCAACGCTTTGACGGTGGCCGTGCTGACCGATGTGTCGACCGGGACCTTCCCGGCGGCCGGGGTGATCCCGCAAGAGAACGTGGAGCAGGTGGTTGGCATCACGTTCGCCCGGGTCAACGCGGCGGTCGCGGCTGGGGCGCTGGACGCCTCCCAGATCGGGGTCGGGGCCGAGCCCTCCGAGTTGGCGGTGACCTTGACAGTCGGCGTGCTCGATGACGTGGCCAACGGCATCCTGCCCGCGGCCGGGGTGATCCCGGAGGCCAATGTGGTCGACGTGGTCAAGATCACCTTGCTGCGCTTGGGGATCGAGCCGACCGACGCCGTGGTGGGCGCCGTGGTGGCGGACCTGCAAGCCAACAAGGACGCCCTCGACCAGCTCAAGGCCGGCGCCATCCAGATCTCGGATCTGGCCGCGGCCACGATCGCCGGCCTGCCGGCCGACGCGGTGGCCACCGAGGTGGCCCGGACAGTCGAGGCGCTGGTGCCGCAGCTCCAGATCACGGTGGAGGCTTTGGTGCCGTTCATCCAGGACAGCGTCAACCAGGTGGTCAACGTTGAGGTGCCGGCGACTTTGCAAGCTGTCGCGGACGACCCGAACACCAGCAAGTTCAGCGACGAGTTCGATGTCACCGCCATCGTGACCGGCGACCTTTCGGCCCTCAACGGCCGCATCGACGCCGCCAACGAGGCGTTGGACGCGCTGGTCGCCCTGGGCCTGCTGGGCGAGCACCAGACCTTGGAGCCGTTCGCGGCCGGGGAGACCATCACCGGCCAGCCGATGCACGCCTCGGCTTCGAGCCCCAAGACCCTCACCTTGATGACTTGGGTGGCGGCTTGCCTGGTCTGGATTGTGCTGCTCTACCAGGGCTGGTCCATCTGGGTGTTCCGCAAGCGGATCTCGGCCGACCGGATCCCGGAGGATCCCGGTCTGTAACTGTTAGGCGCGGAGCTTTGGGCTCCAAGCCTTGCTAGGAGGGGCGGTCCCGCCGATGGTTGGCGGCGGGGCCGCCCGTCTGTTTGGGCGGCCGGTTTGACCTGGGGGGCGGGCGAACCGTAGCCTAGGGGGTCGGCGCGCCCGCGTTCGGCCCGGTCGAGCGGCTCTGGGCGCGCCGCGAGCCAATCAATCTTGTCAGCCGGGCGCGCGCGGCGCGCGCCGCAGTGGATGGAGCAGTCAGTGGTTTACGCGATAGTCAAGGCCGGGGGGCACCAGGAGAAGGTCTCGGTTGGCGACGAGGTGGTGTTGGACCGCCTCGGCCAGGCCCCGGGCGAGTCAGTCGACCTGCCGGTGCTGCTGCTGGTGGACGGCGCCGCGGTGACCTCCTCGCCCAAGGCGCTGGCCAAGGTCAAGGTCACCGCCGAGGTGCTGGGCAACGAGCGCGGGCGCAAGATCAACATCTTCACCTACAAGAACAAAACCGGCCAGCATCGCCGCATGGGCCACCGCCAGGACCTCACCCGGGTCCGGGTGACCAGCATCAACTAACCGCCGGCCAAGCAAGGAGCGAGCCACCATGGCACATAAGAAGGGCGCATCCAGTTCCAGGAACGGCCGCGACTCAAACGCGCAGCGGTTGGGCGTGAAGCTATTCGGCGGCCAGGCGGTGCGCAGCGGGCAGATCATTGTGCGCCAGCGCGGCACCCACTTCCACCCCGGCGACGGCGTGGGGCGCGGCGGCGACGACACCCTGTTCGCGCTCAGGGACGGCCATGTCAAGTTCGGCGCCCGCCGCGGCCGGCGGGTCGTGGACGTGGTGGCCGCCCAGGGCTGAGCCCGCGGGCCGCCCCAAGGGTCAGCCATGGCCGAG
Organism: Bifidobacteriaceae bacterium; assembly: GCA_031279575.1. The sequence goes on along the minus strand of JAITIG010000046.1, from coordinate 1,991 downwards.
TTCGTCGACCGGGTCCAGCTTCGGCTGGCCGCCGGCAAAGGCGGCGACGGCTGCGCCTCTGTCAGGCGCGAGAAATACAAGCCGCTGGCCGGCCCGGACGGCGGCAACGGCGGGCGCGGCGGCAGCGTCATCTTCGAGGTCGACCCGCGGGTGTCCACCCTGCTGGGCTACCACCACGCGCCCCACCAGAGGGCCGGCCGGGGCGCGCCGGGGGAGGGCTCCAACCGCCAGGGCGCCAACGGGGCCGACAAAATCCTGCACGTGCCCGAGGGCACCGTGGTCAAGACCCCGGCCGGCCAGGTGCTGGCAGACCTGGTGGGGGCAGGCGCCCGGTTCACCGCCGCCCAGGGCGGGGCGGGCGGCAAAGGCAACGCGGCCTTGGCCTCGGCGCGGCGCAAAGCCCCGGGCTTCGCGCTGCTGGGCGAGCCGGGCGAGGAACTCGACGTGGTGCTGGAGTTGAAAAGCATCGCCGATGTCGCGCTGGTCGGCTACCCCTCGGCCGGCAAGTCCTCCATCATCGCGGCGATCTCGGCGGCGCGGCCGAAGATCGCCGACTACCCCTTCACCACCCTGGTGCCGAACTTGGGCGTGGTCCAAGCCGGCCAGGAGCGCTTCACCGTGGCGGACGTGCCGGGGCTGATCCCCGGCGCCTCCGAGGGCAAGGGCCTGGGCCTGGAGTTCCTCAGGCACATTGAGCGCACCGCCGTGATCTGCCACGTGCTGGATTGCGCCAGCCTTGAGCCGGGCCGCGACCCGGTCTCCGACTACCACGCCTTGGAGGCCGAGCTGGCCCACTACGCCGAGGACCTGGGGTTGGCCGGCGCCGCCCAGCCCCTGATGGACCGGCCCCGGGTGATCGCCTTGAACAAAGTCGACCTGCCAGAGGCGCGCGATCTGGCGGAGCTGGTCCGCCCCGACTTGGAGGCCACCGGCTGGCCTGTGCTGGAGGTCAGCGCCGCCTCCCGGGCCGGCCTGCGGGCTTTGGGCTTCGAGTTGGCGCGCCTGGTGGCCGAGGTCCGCCGCGACGCGTTGCAGGCCCAGGAGGCGGTCCGCGCCAGGGTGGTGCTGCGGCCCCGGACCAGCGGCGCCGCAACTTTCACCGTCACCCGCCAAACCCGCCCCGAAGGCGAGTTTTACCAGGTCAGAGGCGACAAGGTGGAGCGCTGGGTGGCGCAGACCGACTTCGCCAACGATGAGGCGGTGGGCTATCTGGCCGACAGGCTGGCCAAAGCCGGCCTGGAGGACGCCTTGGCCGGGGCGGGCGCGCGAGCCGGCGCCGAGGTGGTGATCGGCCCCCTGGAGGGCGGCGTGGTGTTCGATTGGGAGCCGACGCTGGCCACCGGGGCCGAGTTGCTGGGCGGCGGCGGCGCCCTGGCCGCGCCGCGCGGGGCCGACCCGCGCCTGACCCGCTCCGGGCGGCGCACCAACCGGCAGCGCCGGGGCGAGTACCACGAGCTGATGGACGCCAAGGCCCGCGCCCGCCAGGAGTTGTGGACCGAGCGCCAAGCCGGCCACTGGTCCGACCCGGCCGAGGCGTGATGGCCCGGCCGGCCGAGGCGCCTGCCGCCACCCGGGCGGACATGGTGGCGCGGCGCCGCCTGGTGGTCAAGGTCGGCTCGTCCGCCCTGGTCGACCCGTCCGGCCGGCTCAGCTTGGCCCGGCTGACGGCCCTGGCGGACGGCATCGGGCAATATGCGGCGGGCGGGCGCCAGGTGGTGCTGGTGTCCTCCGGCGCCCAGGCGGCCGGGCTGGAGCCGCTCGGGCTGGCGCGCCGGCCAAAGGGCTTGGCCCAGGCCCAAGCCGCCGCCAGCGTTGGCCAAAGCCGGCTGATGGCGGCCTACACCGCGGCTTTCGCCGCCCGCGGCCTGGTGGTGGGGCAGGTCCTGCTGACGGCGCAGGACACGCTGCGCCAGGCCCAATACCGCAACGCGCTGCGGGTGCTGGCCGAGCTGCTCGGCTGCGGCGTGGTGCCAATTGTCAACGAGAACGAT
>JAITIG010000201.1 GCA_031279575.1 Bifidobacteriaceae bacterium | reverse complement strand
TGGAGGAAATCGACGATCAAGTTCATCATCACAATGAAAAAGCCGCCCAGCAAAACCACCCCGATCACCACCGGGCGGTCCTGCACGGTGACCGCCTTGACCGCCAGCGCGCCCACCCCCTGGAGCCCAAAGACCTGCTCAATCACGATCGCCCCGCCCAGCAGGTAGCCGATGTCCGCGCCCAACTGGGTGGTGAGCACAGTCAAGGTGGCGCGCATGCCGTGCTTGTAAACCACCCGGCGCTCGGTCAGGCCCTTGGCGCGGGCGGTGCGGATGTAGTCCTCGCCCAACACGTCCAGCAACTGCGCCCGGGTCAAGCGCTGGTAAAGCGCGGCTGTGACCAGTGCCAAGGTGAACCAGGGCAGCATCATGTGGCTGAACCACTCGAAAAAGCCCTGCCCCAACTCGGCGTAGCCGCCCGCCGGGAACAAGGTCAAGCCGCTTTGGCGGGGTAAAAAGTAGAGCGTGTAGAGCAGCATCATGCCGAGCACAAAGGTGGGGAAGCTGATGCCGACCAGCGCCACCACCTGCGCCAGGCGGTCGCGCCAGGTGCCGGGGTGGCGGGCGGACAAAATCCCCAGCGGTATGCCGATGGCGAGCCACAAGAAGACCGCGCCGAACACCAGCGAGAAGGTGGCCGGGATGCGGGCCGCGATCAGCCCCAGCACCGGCATCTGGTTGCGGTAGGAGAAGCCGAAGTCGCCTTGGAAGGCGCTGGAGATGAATCTCCAATACTGGGCGGGCATCGGTTGGTCCAGCCCCAGGTTTTGCCGCACCTGGGCCAGGATCTCCGGGGTGGCCTTCTCCCCCGCGATCAGCCGGGCCGGGTCGCCGGGGGCGACAAAGAACAGCACGAACACAAACAAGCTCAACGCGAGTAGCACGATGCCGGCGTACAGCACCCGTTTCAGCAGCGACTTAGCCATCAGCCCCTCCCCGCTGGCCGGCCGCGGAGGGCTGCCCGCGCCGCCGGGAGGACAGCCTGCGCCCGGCCTTCGGGTCCAAGGCGTCGCGCAGGCCGTCCCCCAGGATGTTGAAGGACAAGGTGGTGAACAGCAGCATCGAGCCGGGCGCGAACACCAGCCAGGGGGCGATCATGTAGGTGGAGTTGGAGGCCGCGTCCGCCAGCATTCCGCCCCAGCTGGGCTGGGGCGGGACAATCCCCATGCCGAGGAATGACAAAGTGGCCTCGAACACGATGGCGCTGGGGATCATCTGGGTGGTGTAGACGATGATCGATTCGGTCAAATTGGGCAAGATGTCCTTGAAAATCATCGACAAAGTCGAGGCGCCCAGCGAGCGCGAGGCCTCGACGAACTCCCGCTGCTTCAAGGCCCGCACCTGGGCCCGGATCACCCTGCCGGTCACCGCCCAGGAGAAGAACACCACCACGAATAGGCACAGCGCCACGCTGGCCCCGAACACCGAGACCAGGGCCAGGGCGCAAAGCAGGAAGGGGATTGACATGACGAAGTCGGTCAGCCGGCTCAGCACCGCGTCAAGCCAGCCGCCAAAGTAGCCCGCCAGCATCCCCACGGCGACGCCGATGACGGCCGCGATCAGCGAGGCCACCACGCCCACCAGCAAGGAGACTTGGGCGCCGTAGGCCAGCCGGATGAACACGTCCCGCCCGAGTTGGTCTGTGCCCATCCAGAAGGTGGAGCTGGGGGCGACGGGCAGGCCGTCCGGGGTCATGCCGGTGTCGCGGAACTGCTCGGAGAAGCCGTGCCCGGTGAGGTGGGCCAGCAGCGGGGCGGCGGCGGCCAGCAAAGCCACCAGGGCGATGAACCCGATGGCCGTCATCGAGGCCCGGTCTGCCCGCAGGCGGCGCCACATGTGCTGCCAGGAGTTCAGCTGCGCCACCCCCGCCTGCTCGGCCAGGTCCGCCGCCGCCGCCGCTGGTGCGGCCAGGGTCGGCTCGGCCGGGGTGGCCGGGGTGGCCGGGGTGGCCGGGTTGGCTGGGCTGGCCGGGTTGGCCGGGTTGGCCGGGGTGGCCGGGGTGGCCGGGTTGGCCGGGTTGGCCGGGCTGGCGGCCGGGTCCGCCGCCGGGGTAGCCGGGGTGGCCGGGGTGGCGGCCGGGTCCGCCGCCGGGGTGGCGCCGGGGCCCGGCGCGGGGGCGCTCACCGGGCCACCTTAGAATCTGACAGCAAGGCGGGGCCCGGCCGCTCGGCCACCAGCAAGCGGCTGCCCGCGCCCGAGGTGGGTTGGGGGAAAACCGAGGCGGCCAGCAGCTTCTTGGTGAAATCAGCCTGCGGGGCGGCGAAGATGGTCTCGGTGGGGGCCAGTTCGATGATCTCGCCGCCGTCCATCACGGCGATCCGGTCGCAGACGTGGCGCACCACCGCCAGGTCGTGGGAGATGAACAGGTAGGTGTAGCCGAAGGCGGCCCGCAGGTCTTTGATCAGGTTGAGGATCTGGGCCTGGATGGACACGTCCAGGGCTGAGACCGGCTCGTCGAAGATCACCAGCTGCGGGTCCAGCGCCAAAGCCCGCGCAATGCCGATGCGCTGGCGCTGCCCGCCGGAGAACTCGGAGGGGAACCGGTTGTAGTGCTCCGGGTCCAACCCAACCAGCTCCATCAGCTCTTGGACGGAGCTCTTGAGCGCCGCGCCGCGCTGGTGCTGCTGGATGCGCAGCGGTTCGCCGATGATCGCGCCCACCCGCCGCCTGGGGTTCAACGAGCCGTAAGGGTCCTGGAAAACCATTTGGACGTGTTGGCGCATCTGGCGCCACTGGGCCGCGTTGAGCTGCCCGATGTCGCGCCCCAAGAAGCGAATCGTGCCGGCGGTGGCTGGGATCAGCCCGGCGATGGCCCGCGCCAGCGTGGTCTTGCCGCAGCCGGACTCGCCCACCAGGCCAAGCGCGTCGCCCTGCTCAAGGCGCAGGCTGATGCCTTTGAGCACCTCGACCGGGCGGCGCGAGCGCGGGCGGAAAGCCAAACGCATGTCGGCCACATCGACCACCGGCTCTTTGACAGTGTGCCGGCGGGGGTCCACCACGTGGACGCGGCTGCCGTCGCGCTGCATGGCGGTGATGAAGGCGTCGACCTCGCGGACCGGCTCAGGCAAACCCGGGTCGCGCTGGAGCAGGCAGTTGACGGTCACGGCATCGTCGTAAACGCGCTGCGGCGGGCGGGCGGCGAAGCAGGCGGGCGCGGCGTCGGCGCAGCGGGGGGCGAAGGCGCACCCGGCGGGGACGGCCAGCAGACTGGGGGCCTTGCCTTGGATGGGGACGAGCCGGTCGTTGGTCTCCTCGGCGGTGGGCGAAGAGCGCAGCAGCCCGGCCGTGTAGGGGTGGGCGGGCCGGGTGAACAGCGAGGAGATCGGCCCGGTCTCCATCTGGTGCCCGGCGTACATGACCATGGCGCGGTCGGCGAAGGACGCCAACAGCCCCAGGTCGTGGGAGATCATGATGACGGTGGTGCCCAAATCGTGGCGCATTTGGGACAGCAGGGTGAGGATCTGCTTTTGGATGGTGACATCCAGGGCGGTGGTCGGCTCGTCGGCGATGATGAAGTCGGGGCCCAGCACCAGCGCCATCGCGATCATGACCCGTTGGCGCATGCCGCCGGAGAACTGGTGCGGGTAGTCGTTGAAGCGTTTGGCCGCGCCGGGGATGCCGACGGTCTCAAGCATCTCGATGGCCCGGCGTTTGGCGGCGGAGCCGGTGGCGCCGCGCTGGTGGATCTTGATCACCTCGGTGATCTGGGAGCCAATGGTGAAATACGGGTGCAGGCTGCTCAGCGGGTCCTGGAACACCATGCCGATGCGTTTGCCGCGCAGTTGGCGCAGCTGGCGCGGCGCCATGGTGATCAGGTCGGCGCCATCGAACAGGACTTGCCCGGCGATCTGCGAGCCGGGCATCAAACCTGTGATGGCCTGGGTCAGCACGCTCTTGCCGGAGCCGGACTCCCCCACGATGCCGAAGATCTCGCCGGCTTCGATGTCGAAGGAGACGCCTTGGACAGCGTGCACCACCCCGTCCTCGGTGGGCAGGTTGACGTAAACGTCTTGCGCGCTTAGAAGGGCCATTGGCGGTGGATGCGGCTTCGGCGGGGCTGGGGCGGGGCCGTCGCGTTGGTCGGCGGCGGCCCCGCCGCGTCACCAGTTACCGGTTGATGGCCAGGTTGGTCCAGTCGCCCGCCTCGCCGAGCGCGAAGACCAAGAAGTTGCTGACCGACTTGGAGTGGTACAGCACCTGCGTCTTGGAGTACAGCGGCAGCACGATGGCGTCTTCCATCACGGTGTCGGAGACTTGCGCCCACAAGTTGGCAGATTCCTCCACGCTGGGGGCGGCCAGGGCCTGGGCCGCCAAGTCGTTGGCGGCCTGGTTGTTGTAGTCGAGGTAGTTGTAGCCCTGTTCGGTCTTGCCGTCATAGGTGAACTGGGGCTGGAAGACCGAGCGGGCGGCGCCGCCGGTCCAGTCCGGGCTCCAGCCGCACAGCGCCAGGTCCCACAGGCCTTCGCGCCCGTTCTCATGCTGCATCATGAAGTTGGGGTAGAAGTCTGAGCCGGGGACTGGCACCAGTTCAACGGTGATGCCGGCTTTGGCCATGTTCTCCTGGACGGTTTGGGCGATGCCCGGCTCAACCGCGTTGTCCGAGCGGTAGGCCAGTTTCAAGGTTAGGTCCGCCACCCCGGCCTGGCTCAGCAGCGACTGGGCCTTCTCCGGGTCGCCCGCCGAGTTGGGTGTGGCGTACAGGTCGTTGTCGGAGTGCCCCACCACGGTGGGTCCGAAGATTCCGGTGGCGGCCACGGCCATGTCCTCGCCGCCGAGCTGCTGGACAAAGGCCGATTTGTCGACCGCGTACTGCAAAGCCTGGCGGGCGGTCTTGTTTTGCAGCGCGCCGCCGTTGTTGCCGGACAGCGAGTTGATCCACAGGAAGTAGGTGTTGCCGGGCGAGACCGCCAAGATGTTCTCATCCCCGGCCGCCCGCAGCGGCGCCAGCTGGGCCGCTGTCAGGCCGATCCCCATGGTGACGTCGGCGTCATCGGACTGGATTTGCTGGATGGCGCTGTCGGGGGTGACGCCGAAGGTGATCTCGATGCGGTCGGCGTTGGCGGCCCGCAGCGGGTCCGAGGCCGCCTCCCAAGCTGGGTTGCGTTTGAGGTAAAGGTGCTTGTCCGGCTCGTATTCGTCGACCGTGTAGGGACCGGAGGAGACGTAGTTGGCGCGGTAGTCGGGGCTGTCCGGCTCGTAGGCCAGGGCCTCGGCGGGCACGGGGGAGGCGTTGGCCAGCGACAGCATGTAGATGAAGTCGGAGGCCTGCTCGGCCAGGGTGAACACAACGGTTTTGTCGTCCGGGGTGGCGATGCCCTCGACGGCGTCGCCCTCGATGTGCTGGCGCACGTTTTCGACCGTCGGGTTGTCGGTGTCATAGGCTTCGCAGAACTCGGCGAAACCCTTGATGACATTGAAATACGATGACGTGAACGAGGGGCCGAGCGGGTTGCAGACCCGTTCGATGCCGTTGGACACATCGGTTGAGGTGATGGCGCGGGGGCCGTCCGGGGCGTCCCAATTGGCGTTGTCCCGCAGGGTGAAGGTGTAGGTCAGGCCGTCCTCGGAGACCGCGGGCAGCTCGGCCGCCAGGTCCGGCTGCGGCAGGACGTTCTCTGCGACATCATTGGAGGCCTTGTAGCTGATCAGCTGCCGGCTGATGGCCCGGGACAAGTTGTTGGTCACCACCAAGCCCACCATGGTCGGGTCGAGGTGGTCGATGTCGTCGGTGCCGACAATCCTGAGGGTGCCGCCGGTGGCCGTGCCGCCGCCCGGGTCGGTGGTGGTGGAGCCGTTGTCGCTGCAGGCGACCAAGGCGAGGGCAAGAGCACTAGCAATTCCAATGGTTAACGGTGTGCGAAGTCTCACAGTTTCAGCCTTTCTGGGGGGATTGTGCTGTGGGCGTCGTTGCCGACGTTGGGAACGCCGCTGCGAACACCTTATCCCACCCATTGCGACAAACCTGTTTCCCCCCGGTTAAGCTTCGATCCGCCGCTGGTCGCCGCGGCGAGGTTGGACCTCGACCCGCCGCTGGCCCCGCGGCGCCCGGCGCGGCGGGGCGAGGGCGGTCAGCGGCCCGCCGCCCGCCCCTGGCCCAAGGCGAGGACGCGCAGGGCGGACTCGACTGCCCGCTCCAAGTTCTGGGCCCCGGCGGCCAGGGCGGCAGCCAGGTCAATTGGCCCGGGGATGATTGGGAAGGCGGCGGCGAAGCCGGCCCGGGCCAGGGCCGCCGGGTCGGCCGAGAGGCGGCCGGCGAAGGCGATCACCGGCACGCCGAGCCGATTGGCGGCCTCGGCCACGCCGAGCGGCGCCTTGCCGGACATGGTCTGGGCGTCCAGCGACCCCTCGCCGGTCAGCACCAAATCGGCGCCGGCCATGCGGCTCGACAACTGGACCGCCTCGGCCACCAACCGGACGCCCCGGATCAGCCGCGCCCCCAGCCACGCCAAGGCGAAGCCCAGCCCGCCCGCGGCGCCCGCGCCCGGCTGGCTGGCCAGGTCGAGGGCGCCGTCGCGCTGCCGGCCCAGCAGCCCGGCCCAGCGTTCCAGGCCGGCCTCGATGACGGCGATGGCGGCGGGGCTGGCGCCTTTTTGCGGGCCGAAGACCCGGGCGGCCCCATTTGGCCCCAGGAGCGGGTTGGCCACGTCGCGGGCGACCTGGATGTCCGCCTCGGCCAAGCGGGGGTCCAGTCCGGCCAGATCGACCCGGTCGAGGCGGCCCAAGGCGGCCGGGACGGCCTCGAGGGGGGCGCCGGCCGCGTCCAGCGCCACGGCCCCCAGCTCCGCCAGCATGCCCGCGCCGCCATCGCTGGTGGCCGAGCCGCCCAACCCGATCACAAACCGCCTGGCGCCTTGGTCGAGGGCGTGGCGGATCAGGGCGCCCAGCCCGCGCGAGCTGGCCGCCAGCGGGTCGCGCCGGCTGGCGGGGACCAGCGCCAAGCCGATAGCGGAGGCGGCGTCCATGACGGCCAAACCGTCGCCGGCCAAGGCGTAGCGCGCGCTCACCGGCTGCCCCAGCGGACCCGGCACACTCGCCTCGACCCACCTCGCCGCCAGCGCGGCGGCCAGGACCTCGGCGGTGCCCTCGCCGCCATCGGCCATCGGGATCTCGACGCACTCGGCGCCTGGCAGCGCCCGGGCCGCGCCCAGGGCCATCGCCCGGGCGGCCTCGGCTGCCGTCATGGACTCTTTGAACGAGTCCGGCGCGGCCACCACTTTCATTCCGGCTCCTCCCCGGCGGCCGAGCGCGCCCCGGCCGCCGCCTCGGCCACCCGCTCCAGCGCCGCATCGCGGCGGCCTCGCCGCCGGCGCCGAGTCCATGTTCAAGATAGACCTTGTGGGCGCCGTCCAGGCGGGCCAAGCCGATCTCGGCGCCGAGGCCGGGGCGGGCGGGCCGGGCGGCGACCCCGTCCCGGATCTGCGGCGGCCGCCGGGTCAAGCGCTCGGCGCCCTCTTGCCAGCTCCAGTGGGTGTCCAAGGCGTTGGACTCGCCCGGCGGGCCGGCCCGGCTGGGCCCAGCGCCCCGGGCGGATGGCGCGGGCGGCCGGACGGCATCGCGCAACCGGCAACTGGCGGCGCCTGGCGGGCGAGGGGTGTGGCAGGCTTAACGTGGCGGAAAAAGCCTCCCCGCCGCGCTGGCGCCGCGGTGGCGCGGCTTGGCCCGCGAACCGACTCCAGGCAAATCGACCGAAGGAACGCTGATGGCGCAAAACCCCCCGTCCGAGGGATTCGAAGTGGTAGTGGTTGGCTCGGCCAACGTCGATCTCGAGGTGCATGTGCCGCAGTGGCCCGATCCGGGCCACCGGGTCATCGTCAGCGCGTCGGAGCGCTTCCCCGGCGGCAAGGGCGCCAACCAGGCGGTGGCCGCCGCGAAGGCCGGCGGCGTGGCGACCGCCCTGGTCACAGCCTGGGGCGCGGACGGAGATGGCGCGCTGCTGGAGAGCTTTGTGCGGGCGGCCGGCGTCGACGCCTCGGCCGTGCGCACAGTCGAGTGCCCCACCGGCTTGGCGATCGTGATGGTCGACCCGCAAGGCGCCAACGTTGTCACGGTCGTGGCCGGCGCCAACGCCCGCGTCGAGTTGGACGATGCCGCTCGCGCCCTCATCGCGTCGGCTCGCGTGGTGCTGGCCCAGCTTGAGATCCCGGTTCCGACTGTCGCCGCGGCCGCCGAGGCGGCCAAGGCGGCCAAGGCGATCTTTGTCCTCAACGCCGCGCCCAGCGCAGAGTTGCCGGCCGAGCTGCTGGCCAACACCGATGTGCTGGTGGTCAGCCAGGGCGGGGCGCGGAAGCTGGCCAAGCGGCACTTCGGGATGTACCCCTCGGATGACCGGTCGCTGCTGCAGGCGCTCCAGCGCCTGGTTCCCTCGGTTGTGATGACCAAGGGCTGGAAGGGCTCGGTGGTGGCCCAGGCCGGCCAGGAGCCGGAAGTGGTCAAGGCCTTGCCGGTCGAGCCGGTCGACCACACCGCGGCTGGCGACACCTTTGTCGGGGTGCTGGCGGCCCGCTTGGCCGAGCGGGCCACCCTGGGCGAGGCGGCTCGGGCCGCCACCGCGGCCGCCTCGATCTCGCTCAGCCGGCCTGGGGCCGGCCCGTCCATCCCGACCGCCCGCGAGGTCGCCTTGGCCCTGGCCAAGGGCCAGGTCCCGCCCGCCGCCTGACGCTTTGGCGGGGCCAAACGGCGGGCTTGCCGCAAGCCCGGCCGCGATGCGCGCTGGCGGGCGGCGGCGGCGGCTGGCGGGGGCGGGGCGGCCCAAGGCGGCTGAACCTGGGTTTGCGGGCGGCGGCATCGGCGGCTGGCGGGGGCGGGGCGGCCCAAGGCGGCTGAACCTGGGTTTGCGGGCGGCGGCATCGGCGGCAGCGGCGGCTCGGGGGCTGGCGCAAGGCGCGTCGGGGGCCGGGATGTGAGACCGCCGGGTCGGGGGCGGCGGCGGGCGCGGGCGCGGCGCACCATGGTGGGCGCGGGTCGCCGGCGGCCGGCGGGCCGGCTGGGCCAGGGCCCGCCTTTTCGCCAGCGGGAAAATTGAGCCGACCAGACTCAACTTGACTTGACTTGGCCGCCTTGGCGGGGCAAACTTGAGTCGGATTGACTCAGGCGGGAGAGCCGCCGGTGGCGGCCGGGCGTTTCAGCCCACCTGAAGGCCCGGCCGGCCGCTGGCAGCTCCCGCGCCTGGGGTCAAACGCGCAGCCAGGCACCAACCAGGACCCTGCGGCCCGCCCCCCGGCGAGGCCGGCTCCGGGGACGCGAGACCAACAGCAAAGGAAGCAGCAACATGGCACGAGCAGTCGGAATCGACCTAGGCACCACCAACTCGGTGGTCGCCACCTTGGAAGGCGGCGAGCCCACCGTCATCGCCAACGCCGAGGGCCAGCGCACCACGCCCTCGGTGGTGGCGTTCTCCAAATCCGGCGAGGTCCTGGTGGGCGAGGTCGCCAAACGGCAGGCCGTCACCAACGTGGACCGCACCATCAGCTCGGTCAAACGGCACATCGGCACCAGTTGGGGTGTCGCGATCGACGGCAAGAAGTACACCGCCCAGGAGATCTCGGCCCGCATTTTGGGCAAGCTGAAGACCGATGCCGAGGCCTACTTGGGCGAGCCTGTGACGGACGCCGTCATCACCGTCCCGGCCTACTTCAACGACGCCCAGCGCCAGGCCACCAAAGAGGCGGGCGAGATCGCCGGCCTCAAAGTGCTGCGCATCATCAACGAGCCGACCGCCGCCGCGCTGGCCTACGGCCTCGACAAGTCCACCTCGGACGAGCTGATCTTGGTCTTCGACCTGGGCGGCGGCACCTTCGACGTGTCCCTGCTCGAAGTCGGCAAAGAGGAGGACGGCTTCTCCACCATCCAGGTCAAGGCCACCAGCGGCGACAACAAGCTAGGCGGCGACGATTGGGACGCCCGCATTGTGGACTGGCTGGTCAACGAGGTCAAGAAGGCCTCCGGCGTGGACCTGTCGAAAGACAAGGTGGCGCTGCAGCGCTTGAAGGAGGCGTCCGAGCAGGCCAAGAAGGAGCTTTCGACCGCCACCTCGACCACCATCTCGCTGCAGTACCTGTCGATGAATGAGAACGGCCCCATCCACCTGGACACCAAACTGACCCGGGCCCAGTTCGAGGACATGACCAAGGATTTGCTGGAGCGCACCCGCAAGCCGTTCGAGTCTGTGATCAAGGACGCCGGCATCAAGGTCTCGGAGATCCAGCACGTCATTCTGGTGGGCGGCTCGACCCGCATGCCGGCCGTGGCCCAGATGGTCGCCAGCCTGACCGGCGGCAAAGAGCCCAACAAGGGCGTCAACCCGGACGAGGTCGTCGCCATCGGCGCGGCGCTGCAGGCCGGGGTGCTGATGGGCGAGCGCAAAGACGTCCTGCTGATCGATGTGACGCCGCTGTCCCTTGGCATCGAGACCAAGGGCGGGTTTATGACCAAGCTGATCGAGCGCAACACGGCCATCCCCACCAAGCGCAGCGAGATCTTCTCCACAGCTGAAGACAACCAGCCGTCAGTGCTGATCCAGGTTTATCAAGGCGAACGCGAGTTCGCCCGCGACAACAAGGGCCTGGGCACCTTTGAGCTGACCGGGATCGCGCCGGCGCCGCGCGGCCTGCCCCAGATCGAGGTCACCTTCGACATCGACGCCAACGGGATTGTGCACGTCTCGGCCAAGGACCGCGGCACCGGCAAAGAGCAGTCGATGACCATCTCCGGCGGCTCCGCCCTGCCCAAAGAGGAGATCGACCGCATGGTCAAGGACGCCGAGCAGCACGCCGCCCAGGACAAGCAGCGGCGCGAGGAAGGCGAGGCCCGCAACGCCGCCGAGCAGCTCGCCTACCAGACCGAGGCCCTGGTCAAAGACCTCGGCGAGAAGCTGCCGGAGGACCTCAAGAGCGAGGTGGCGGACAGGGTCAAAGATGTCCGCGGCGCGCTCGAGGGCGACAGCATCGACGCCGTGCGCCAGGCCCAGGCGGCGCTGAGCGAGACGGCGCAGAAGATTGGCCAGTTGGTCTACGCCAAGCAGCCCGAGCCCGAGGCCGGCGGCTCGCCCGCCAGCGGCGCCGGCGCGCCCGGCGCGGCCGATGACGACATCGTCGACGCCGAGGTGATCGACGAGGACCAGGTCTGAGCATGGCGGCCGCGCGGGAGCCGGGGGGCGGGCGGGGGAACTCCCCAGGGCAACGCCACCGGCGCGGCCCGCAGCCGGCCCGCCAAGCGCCTAACGACCAGCGCGAGCGGTTGGACAACCGGGATGAGGATGTGGCAGTGGAAGAGGAGTTGGGAGTCGGCCCGCAGGATGCGGCGGGCGACGGCGGCCTGGAAGCCAACACCGAGGGCCGGCCGGTCATCCGCGACCGCCGCAAAATCGACCCGGTGAGCGGGCGCGCCCGCCAAGCCCGGCGGGCGCAGGGCGCCTCCGCCAGCGGCGCGGGGGGCGCCGCCAACACCGGCGGGGCGGGCGCGCCGGGCGCGGCGGCGGCGGCTGGCGGCGGGGCGGCCTCGTCCAACGGCGCGGCTGGCGGCGGGGCGGCCTCGTCCAGCGGCGCGGCTGGCGGCGGGGCGGCCTCGTCCTGCGGCGCGGCGGGCGGCGGGGCGGCATCGTCCAGCGGCGCGGCGGGCGGCGGCCCAACCGAGCCGGCCGCCGCGCCCGGCTCCTCCGAGGCGACCGCCCAGGCGCTGGCAGACGAGGTGGTGGCCGCCGCCGAGTTGATCGCCGCGCGGGAGGAACTGGCGCTGCGCACCGAAGACCTCCAACGGGTCAGCGCCGAGTACGCCAACTACCGCCGGCGGGTGGACCGCGACCGGGGCGTGGCCGGGGAGCAAGCCCGGGCCGAGGTGCTGGCAGCGGTGATCCCGGTGCTGGACGATATCGACGCGGCGCGCGGCGCGGGCGACCTCGAAGGCCCGTTCAAAGCCGTGGCCGAGAAACTCGAGGCGGCGCTGGCGCGCTTCGGCCTGGAGCGCTACGGCCAGGTGGGCGACCGGTTCGACCCGACCGTCCACGAGGCGCTGTTCCACCAAACCAAGGCGGACGCCGCCGAGCCAGCCGTCGCGGTGGTGCTCCAGCCCGGCTACCGCATGGGCGAGAGGCTGCTGCGGGCCGCGCGCGTCGGCGTAGTCGGCCAGGAGGGCTGAGATGGCAGGCCAGGACTGGTTTCAGAAGGACTTTTACAAGCTGCTCGGGATCGACAAGAACGCCGACCAAGCCGCCATCAAAAAGGCCTACCGGCGCCTGGCGCGCCAGCACCACCCCGACGCCAACCCGGGCGACACCGCCGCCGAGGAGCGCTTCAAGGAAGTCAGCGAGGCCTACTCCGTCCTATCCGACCCCGAGCAGCGCAAACAGTACGATGGCGTGCGGGCGATGGCCTCCGGCGGGGCGCGCTTCGCGGCCGGCCCCGGCGGCCCCGGCGGCGGCGGGTTCGAGGACCTGTTCTCCGGCATGTTCTCCGGCGGCGGGACGCGGATGCGGTTCTCCGGCGGCGGGGCGCCTGGCGGCGCCGGCGGCTTCAACTTGGAGGATATTTTGGGCTCGTTTGGCGGCGGGCGGGAGGGCTTCGGCGGGTTTGGCGGCTTCGGGGCGCCTGGCGGGCCCCGGCCGGGAGAAGACCTGCACGCCTCGCTGACCTTGCCCTTCAGGGCGGCGGCCGCCGGGTCGACGGAGAATCTGACGGTCGAGGGGCGAACCATGACGGTGCGCATCCCGCCCGGGGTCAAGGATGGCGGGCGCATCAAACTGGCTGGCAAAGGGCGGCCGTCGGCCAACGGCGGGCCGCCCGGCGATTTGATTATCACGCTCAGCGTGGCGCCGCACCCGCTGTTCTCGCTCGACGGCCTCAACCTGCGCCTGACTGTGCCCGTCAGCTTCTCCGAGGCCGCCCTGGGCGAGCGCATCCGGGTGCCAACCTTGGACGGCGGCGCGGTCAGCGTCAAAGTGCCCGCCGGCACCCCCACCGGGCGCATCCTGCGGGCCAAAGGCAAAGGCGTCAAGACCGCCGCGGCTGTGGGCGACTTGCTGGTGACGGTGAAGGTGGCGGTGCCGCAGCGGGTTGGCGGCAAGGCGAAGGAGGCGCTGGAGGCGCTGCGCGAGGCCACCAAGGGCGAAGACCCCCGGGCCGACTTGTGGGCCAAGGCGGCGGCGTGAGGCCGCGCGGCGGGCTGGCGCGGCTGGCGGAGGCGGGGCCGTGGCGCTGAGGCTAAAGCTGGGGTTGGCGGGCGCGGGCGGGCCCGCGCCCGGAGCCGATCCAGCCGGCGAGGATGTGCCCGTCTACACGGTCACCGCCGCCGCCCACCTGTCCGGCATGCACCCGCAGACGCTGCGGCAATACGATCGGCTGGGTTTGGTGGTGCCCCGGCGCACCGCCGGGCGGGGGCGGCGGTATTCGGCCCGCGACATCGCCAACCTGCTTGAAGTCCAGCGGCTGAGCGCCCAGGAGGGCGTCAACCTGGCCGGGATTGGGCGGATTTTGGCCTTGGAGGCGGACAACCGGGACCTGCGCCGCCAGGTGGAGGAACTGCGGGCGGCCGCCTACCCCGGCCAGCGCGTTTTCGCGGTGGCGACCACCGGCGATGCCGTGCCGCTGGCAGTTGGCACCCGCCCCGCCCGCCCGCAGCCCGGCGCCGCCGCCGAGACCGCCCGAGCCCTAGTCCTGTGGACCGCCTGAGCTTGGGTTACTGGCTGATTCGGCGGACCAGCTCCCGGGCTTCGCGGGTGTAGTCGCCGTACCAGCCGTAAACCACGTTGTGCACTTGGTCTAGGGCCTTGGTGGCCAGGGCCGCGGCTTCGCGGGCGGCCGGGTCGTCGAAGGTGGCGAGCTGTTTCAGCGCGTCGACGATCAGCGCGGCGGCCTGCTCCAAGGTCGGCCCCAGGCGCCGCTCAACGTGCTCGCAATAGCGGCCGAGCTGGTCTTTCACGCTCTGCATGTCTGCCGTCACGGTTCTACCCCCAGCCTTGGCCCTAGTCCTGGTCTTAGTCCTGGTCTTAGTCCTGGTCCGGGACTTCCACCGTGACGTCGATGGCGCGGGCGGCGTTGGCGGAATCGGCCAGCTTTGAGCAGACTTGCGCCAAAGCGGCGGCCGAGCGGGCGGCATAGGCCACCATTTTGTCGCCGATGGCGTGCCCGCCGACAGCCGTCTGGGTCGCAGCTTGGAGTTCGGCGGTGGCCTCCTGCATCAAGGAGGCGTAGTTGCGCGCCAAACTGAGGCAGGTCCCGGCGGTGTCGCGGGCCAGCTTCAAGCGCTGGTCGACTTGGCGGGCCATCCGCTACTTCGTCAGATCTTGGATGAACTGGTCGATGTCCGATCTCAGCGCGGACAGCCGAACGGC
>JAITIG010000133.1 GCA_031279575.1 Bifidobacteriaceae bacterium | reverse complement strand
GAGGTATCCAGGCGTGTCCCCCGGCGCCGCCAGGCGCCCGCGTGGCGGCGCGACCGCCAGCGAATTTGCGAACATGCCCACTAGGCAAGCCCGGCTCGTGCTCGCCGCCCTCCAGTTGGCCGCCGGGATCCCCCAACAACCCTCAACCCCCCGCCCGGGCATGGCGGCCGCCCAACCGGCCCGTGCCAACGCCGCCAAGCTCCGCTCCCCTGTTGGGCCTTCGGCACCGGACGGCTCGATGGGGATGTATCCCGCGCCGGCCCCGGCGGAGCACCCGCGCGGGATGGCGCTGTGATGACAGCGGTGTGAACGTGTTTTCGCTGGTCGCGCGGTGTCGCCAATTTGCCGACACCGCGCGGTGAACCGGGTCGATCCGCCCAGGGGTGGTCACGGCGGCGCAAACGTGCTCCGGCTGATCACGCGGCCTCGGGAAATCTCCGAGGCCGCCAGTTTCCACGCCGGCCGGGCAGATGCGCCTGCGCAGGCCGGACGGCGCCGCCAATTCGGGGGCACCGCAGCAGTCGCCGCAGCGGTCGGCGCGGGCGAGTTTGCGCAGGTCGCACGGTGGGTCCAAATTGGCACCGGCGCAGCGGTCGGCGCGGCCGGCGCGAGCGCGTACCCGTCGGTGGCGCGGTGTCGGCATTTTGCCGACGCGGTGTCCTGTCGCGGCATCGCCAGCTTGGCCGGGACGTGAATTTCGGGGTTGGACCAGCAGCCGGCGAGGGCGGCGCAAGCCGCGCCAGGGCAGGCCCGCCCCATCAAACCGGGACCCGGGGTTCCGATGGAGATTGGGCAAGGCGGCGCTGTTAGCGCCAGAACAGAACGCGCCCGCGCCACGGTGCCGGTGAATCACCGGCACCGGCCGAACTGGCCGATCCGCGCTCCCAGCCGCGGCGCCCCTCCCCCCGGCAGTGCCCGCATTCGCGGCGCGCCCGGGGGCTGGCCCGGCCAAGGCCGCGCCGGGCGCCAAGGCCGCCTTGCCTCCGAGGGGCCACCGGCGAACACTCACGAGTCGGCTTGGCTGGTCTTGCTGGACTCGTACTGCGCCTCCAGCCATGACAACACGTCCGAGGTCTTGTAGGCGACAGCCTTCTTGCCCATCTTGAACGAGCGCGGCCCCTCGCCTGTGTGCCGCCACCAGCGCAGGGTCGCGGGTGGCCGGCCCAGCATCTGAGCGGCCTGGCCGGTGGTCAGAATCGGGTCTGCTAAGGCAGGCAACACATTGACTCCTATCATCGTTGCAACGGTTCAGCATATGCGTACCGCTGATAGTAGCACGGAAACCGCTTGCGGATCAACACGCCGCATGATAAATTATGTGCATGGCACATACCATTTTCAGCGCGGAGCCACCACCACCCCCGAGCCCGCTGCCAGCCGAGCCCTGGGAGGTTCGCTTCGGGGACCGCGTGCGGACCCTGCGTCTGGATCGAGGCTGGACCCAGGAAGAGTTCGGCAAGCGGCTCGGCCAGGCCGGCCACCCCATGAGCCAGCCCATCGTCGCCAATCTTGAAGCGGGCAAGCGTCCCACCCGGGTCGCTGAGATCGTCGCCATCGCCGCCGTTTTCGCCGTTCCCATCGCCGGGTTGTTCGGCCCGCCGACGCCAACCGAGGACGCCGCCCTGGCCGTCGCCAAGGTGGCCGAGGCCACCGACCAAGCCGTCTGGGCTTTCACCCGGGCCATCAGCGTCGCCAGGCAATCTCACGCCGCGCTGCGAGCCGAATACGAGCGGCTCGCCGCCGCCATCGACCAGGCTGGCGCAGCCGAGGACCCGCAAGTCGCCGCAGCGCTGAAACACGCCCGCGGCGTGCTCAAGGCGGCCCAGGGCACCCACGGGCAGACCTACACCGTGGGTGGCCCGGCCTCAACCCTGACATGGAGCACCCCAGGAGGCGCCGATGGCCAGCGTCCATAAGGAGACCTCCGCCACCACCGGCCGGTCGGTTTATCGGGTCAAGTACCGGACCCCCGAAGGCAAGCAGCGTTCGCGCAAGTTCAAACTGGCCCGCGACGCCAAGGCCTTCGCGGCCAAAGTCGAGACCACCAAGGCGGCAGGCGACTACATCGACCCGCGGCGCTCGACAATCACTGCAGGCGAATGGGGCCGGCTCTGGCTGGGCGGCAAACTCGGCATCGCGCAAAGCACCCGCGCCCGCTACGAGGACATCCTCACCAGCCACGTCGAACCCCGTTGGGGCCAGGTGCCGCTGGCCAAGATCAGCCACGAAGACGTGCAGCTCTGGCTGTCCGGATTGGAGATGGCGTCCGCGTCGGTGCGCAAGGTCCACCGTGTCTTCTCCCAACTACTCGACTTCGCCGTCAAATCCGGCCGGCTGGCCCGCAACCCCGCCAAAGGCGTGGACCTGCCGCGAGTCCAATCCAAACCCAAGCGCTTCTTGAGCCACGAGCAGGTTGAGGCGCTGGCCAGCGCCGCTGGGGAGTGCAGGCCGGACGGGCGGCTGGACGGTCCGGCCTCGCCTTGGCGGCTGGTGGTGTTGTTCCTCGCCTACACCGGCCTCCGCTGGGGCGAACTCGCCGCCCTGCGCGCCCGCAACCTCGACCTCGAGCGAAGGCGGGCCGTGATCGAGGAATCGTACACACCCGTTCGCGGCAAAATGGTCCTCTCGGACACCAAAGGCCACGAGCGGCGCGAGGTGCCGGTGCCGAAGTTCCTCATCGCCGAGCTGTCAGCCCAACTCAAGGGCAAAGCCCCGGACGACTTGGTGTTCACCGGCGCGCGAGGTGCCATCTTGCGCTCCCGCACCCTCACCCAGACCGCCCTGCCGAAAGCCTCCCAAGCGCTTGGCCTGGCCCGCCCGAAGCTCAGCCCGGAAGGTCGCCCCGTGCTCGGCAAAAACGGCCAGCCGGTGATGACCGGATTCCTTCACCCCCACGAATTGCGCCACACCGCCGCCTCGCTGGCGATCGCCGCCGGGGCCGATGTCAAAGTCATCCAGCAGATGCTCGGGCACAAATCCGCCACCATGACGCTCGACCTCTACGGGCACCTGTTCCCCGACCGGCTCGACGGCGTGGCCGAAGCGATGGACGCCGCCCGCCAGGCCGCCTTGGCCCCGGCCGACTTGGCCCCAGGCGCTTTGGTCCCGGCCGCCTGACCCGTCGGGCGCTCGCTCCCGACAGTTGCCCGATGCCGCGCCGCCGCCCGCCAGGCCGCCTTGGCCCC
>JAITIG010000095.1 GCA_031279575.1 Bifidobacteriaceae bacterium | reverse complement strand
CGCCGTGACGGGGCAAAGCGTGCTTGGAGATAACGCTGGACGCAGCACGCCGACCTGCGCAGACGGTTCGCCTTCAGGTTAGGCCAAGCCTAGGTCTGGGAGGCCGAACAGGTGGTGGTAGGGCAGGCCCAGGGCCTCGATGCGCTCGCGGGCGCCGGTGGCGCGGTCCACGATCACAGCCACCGCCTTGACCTCGGCCTCGGCTTGGCGCAAAGCCTCGACCGCGGCGACAACGGACCCGCCGGTGGTCGAGGTGTCCTCCAGGGCCAGCACCGCCCGGCCCGCCACCTCCGGCCCCTCGATGCGCCGCTGCAAGCCGTGCGCTTTGGCGTCCTTGCGGACCACGAAAGCATCCAAGTCCAGGCCGCGCGAGGCGGCGGCGTGCAGCATGGCGGCCGCCATCGGGTCGGCTCCCATGGTCAGGCCGCCAACCGCCGCGTAATCCTCACCCGCCACCAGGCCGCGCTCCTCCAGCAGGTCAAGCAGCAGGTGGCCCACCAGCGGCGCCGCCAAGTGGTGCAGCGTCACCCGCCGCAGGTCGATGTAGTAGTCCGCCACCCGGCCCGAGGCCAGTGTGACCCGCCCCCGCACCACCGCCAGCGAATCAATCAGCCGCCGCAGCTGCTCGCGCGGGTCCAGCCCAGCCAACTCCGCCAGCCCGCCCGGCCCGCCCGGACCGGCGCCTCCAGGGGCCTCGGCCGCTCCGCTCAACGGTCCTCCACCCGGCTAAAGGCCCGCACCACCCAGCGCGGCAGCAGGCGCGCCAGCTGGCCCAGCGCGCCGTAGCGCAACGATGGCGTGGACAGCACCACGCCGCGGCGCACATCAGCCAAAGCGCGCGAGACCACATCGGCGGAAGACAACCAGGCGATGGCCGGGTAGGACAGGTAGTCCAAGCCGGCCCGGGCGTGGAATTCGGTGCGCGTCAAACCGGGCAGCACAGCCGTCGCGGTGACCCCGGTGCCTTTCAATTCGACGGCCAAGCCCTCGGTGAAAGCTTTGACCCAGGCTTTGTCCGCCGCATAAGACCCGGAAGCCAAATAGGCGGCAATTGAGGAGACGTTCAGAATGGCGCCGCGCCCGCGCCCGGCCATGGCCCGCGCGGCGGTGTGAGACAGCACCAAAACCGCGTGGATCATAACTTTTTCCATCGCCACCAGGTCTTTTAGCGGCGCCTCGAGGAAGGATTCGCGGAAGCCGAAGCCCGCGTTGTTGACCAGCAGCCCCACCGGCCGGCCGGGGGCCTTGAGGCGGGCCGCGACGCGGTTCAGGTCGCGTTCCTTGGCCAAATCCGCGGGCAAGACCTCCACCCTGATGCCAGCCGCCGAGCGCAGCTTGCCAGCCAACTGCTCCAGGCGTGCCTCGTCTCTGGCCACCAGCACAAGATTGTGCCGCAGCGTTGCCAGCTGCCAAGCGAATTCCTCGCCCAGGCCGGCACTTGCCCCCGTTATCAGCGCTGTTCCCATCCTCATAGCCTACCTGCGACCACCGCGCCCAGGTCCGCCAACCGCCCACCCGGGGGGCGAACCCCGGGTTAGTCTGGGGGGATGCGGATCGCCACCTGGAACATCAACTCGGTCCGGGCCCGGGTCGACCGGGTCGCGGCCTACCTGCAGGCCCGGCAAATCGACGTGCTGGCCCTCCAGGAGACCAAGGTCAAGGACGCCGCCTTCCCCGCCGAGCCGTTCGAGGCGGCCGGCTACCAGGTGGCCCGCCACGGCCTCAACCAGTGGAACGGGGTGGCGCTGATCTCGCGGGTTGGCCTGGCCGGCGTCCGCACCGAGTTCCCCGGCCAGCCCGCCTTCGCCAAGCCGGGCGCGGAGCCGGCCCTGGAGGCGCGCGCCATCGGCGCTGATTGCGGCGGCGTCACCGTCTGGTCCCTCTACGTGCCGCACGGCCGCGCCCAGCTAGACCCCCACATGGCCTACAAACTCCAGTTCCTGCGCGCCTTGGCGCACGATGCCGCCGGGTGGCTGGCCGCCGAAGCCTCGGCCCAGTTCGCCTTGGTGGGGGATTTCAACGTCGCCCCGCTCGACACCGACGTCTGGGACCCGGCGCTGTTCGAGGGCAAGACCCACACCTCGGGTCCTGAGCGGGCGGCCTTGGCCGCCTTGGCCGAGGCCGGGTTGAGGGAGGTGACCCGGGAGCACATCCCGGCCGGGCAGGCCTACACCTTCTGGGATTACCAGCAGCTCCGCTTCCCCAAGAACGAGGGCATGCGCATCGACTTCGCCTACTGTTCGCCCGCCTTGGCGGATCGGGTCGGGGCGGTCCGCATCGCCCGCGAAGAGCGCAAAGGCAAGGGCGCGCCAGACCACGTCCCGGTCGAACTGGACCTGGCCCCCAATCCCCCCGCCCGCCCCAAACCCTGAGCCCGCCGGCAGCCGAAGAAAAGGACCTTATGGCCCTTGGCTTGGGGGGCCCGGATCGATATTTTAGACAACAAGGAGGCCCGCCACGACGGGGTGGCGGGCCGTTCTCTTGCCTGGGCGGTCCCAGCCTTCCGGCCGGCCCCTGGCCGGCGCCGAATCAGCGCCGACCAGCGCCGACCAGCGCCGGCCAACGCCGAATCAGTACCGGATGTAGACCGCCTGCGACTGGAGGTACTCGTAGAGGCCGTGCTTGCCATCGGCCCCGCCGATCCCGGACTTGCGCCAGCCGGCGTGGAAGCCCTGGATGCCCTCGAAATGCTCCCGGTTGACGTAGGTCTCGCCGAAGTTCAAGTCCTTGATGGCCTGCATCGCGGTGGACACGTTCCGGGTCCAAATCGATGAGGTCAAGCCGTACTCGCAATCATTCGCGTCCGCCATGACCTGGTCGTAGTCATCCCACGGCAGCACCGGCAGGACCGGCCCGAAGACTTCTTTCTGGACAATCTCGGAGTCTTGGGCGGCGCCCGCCAAGATGGTCGGCTGGTAGAAGTAGCCCTGGCCCAAATCGGCCGGCGCGCCGCCGGTCACAACCTCGGCCCCGGCCGCAACCGCCCGCTCCACCATGCCGGAGATCTTGGCCAGCTGGGCGCGGTCGACCTGGGAGGAGTAGGCGACGCCATCGGCCGCCGGATCGCCCAGCTTGGCGGCCTCGAAGGCGGCCTTCAGCCGGTCCATGAACTCGGGGTAGACGTCCTGGTGGACGTAGGCCCGCTCGGCGCAGTTGCAGACCTGGCCGGAGAAGATCAGCCGCGAGTCCATCACGCCCTTGACCGCCAGGTCCAGGTCCGCGTCCGGGAAGACGATGGCCGGGGCTTTGCCGCCCAGCTCGAGCGAGGTCTTCATGATCTTCTCGGCCGAGTCTTTGATGATCTCTACGCCGGCTTCCACCGAGCCGGTCAGCGAGACGATGTCGCTCAGCGGGTGGCGCACCAGCGCGCTGCCCAGCGTGGCGCCGCCGCCGCTGACAAAGTTCAGCACGCCGGCCGGCAGGCCGATGTCCTGGATCAGCTCGGCGAAGCGCAGCGTGGACAGCGGCGTGGTGCTGGACGGTTTGATCACAGTGGTGCAGCCGGTCAGCAGCGATGGCGCAACTTTGCGCGCCATGACGAAGAACGGGAAGTTCCAGGGGCAGATGCCGACGGCCACGCCGATTGGCTTTTGGAAAAGCAGGATGTTCTCCTGCGGGTCGTCCGAGTTGATGATCTCGCCTTCGTAGATCCGCGCCCAGCCCGCGTAATAGTCGAAGTAGGTGGCGGTGACATCGATCTCGACTTGGGCCAGGGGGGCGATCTTGGCTTGCTCGTGCATCAGCAGCTCAGCCAGCTCGACGCGGTTGGCCCGGATCACCTCGGCGCATTTGGCCAGGTAGCCGGCCCTGGTGGCTGGCGCCAGCTTGGCCCAGGCGGGCTGGGCGGCTTTGGCGGCGGTCAGCGCTTGGTCGGCGGCGGCGGCGCCGAGCTTGGGCGCCAAGCCGATGATCTGGCCCGTGTAGGGGTTTTCGACCTCGATGTAGTCAGTCGCGGCGACCGCCTGGCCGCCGATGAAATTCGAGTACTTGGGGACAGCGTTCATGTCACTCCTTCGTGGTTGAACAAGTCCGGCTTTGCCGGCTGCCAGCACGTTACCAGCGCGCCCCCCGCCCCGGCTAGGTCCCGCGCAATCGTGCATCCCCTTGGGGGATGGCCGGGCGCGGCGCAGCCGGGTTGGCGCAGGTCCGCCTGCTTGCCCAGCGGCTGCCTTGCCCGCGGCGGCGGGCCTTGACGGCTGGCGGCAGCGCGATTGGCGACCGCTGCGCGCCCGCCGAATTGGCTGGTTGGTTGATCGCCCAGGGCGCGTGCCCTACCGTTGAGATCTGGGTTGAACCGGCCCGGCCTGCCAGGTGTGGACCGCCTCCGGTTCAAGCTGGCAGCGGCGGTGATCGCGCGATGCCGTCCGCCACCTCCCGGCGCCGAGGCCGGTTTGGGGGGCGGGGCGGCGGCATCGGGCGGCGGCGGCTGAAAAACGTGGCGGCGCGGCTGGCGGGCCGGGGCTGGCGAAAAGCTCGATGCGGGGCGGCGGCCTTGCGGGGAGGTGGTTTTGATGGCGGCACCCGCCGAAGCCATGCGCGTGGGGCTGTTCGCCACCTGCGTGAACGATCTGATGTTTCCGGGCACGGCGCGGGCGGCCGTGGCGCTGCTGCGGCGGCTGGGCTGCCAGGTGGTGTTCCCGCAGGCGCAGACGTGTTGCGGGCAGATGATGACCAACACCGGGTATTTCAAGGCGGCGCTCGGGGCGGTCAAGGCCTACGCCGAGGCCTTCGCGGGGTGCGACGCGGTGGTGGCGCCGTCTGGCTCGTGCGTCGCCTCGGTGCGCCACCAGCACGCCATGGTGGCGCGGGGGGCCGGCTCGCCGCGGGCGGTGGAGCGGGCGGAGGCGGCCGCCGCCAAAACCTACGACATCACGGAGTTCCTGGTGGACGTGTTGGGCGTGGTGGATGTGGGGGCGTTTTTCCCGCACCGGGTGACCTACCACCCGTCCTGCCACGCGACGCGGCTGGCGCGCCTCGGCGAGCGGCCGTACCAGCTGCTGCGCGCGGTGCGGGGGATCGAGTTGGTCGATTTGCCGGAGGCAGAGCAGTGCTGCGGCTTCGGCGGGACGTTCAGCGTCAAGAACCCGGACCTGTCGGTGGCGCTGGCCGGGGACAAGGCGGCCAATGTGGTGGCGACCGGCGCGGAATACGTCACGGGGGCCGACAACGCCTGCCTGATGAACATTGGCGGGGTGCTGAGCCGCGACCGCGCTGCGGTCAAACCGATTCATTTGGTTGAGATCCTGGCCCAAACCGAGGCGGTGGCCTCATGACCGGGCCAGTTCCCGAGGCGGGCGGGGCTAGCCGCTGCGCCTGCGCCAGGACCCGCGGCGGGGCGGTGGGCGGCACCGGCGGCGGGCAGGTCGCGGGTCAGGCTGCGCCTGGCGGCGCGGGGCGGGCGAGGCTGGGCGCTGGCGGCGCGGCGGGGGCGGCCTCAGGAGCGGCGGGCGGCGGCGGCTGCGGTGGGGCGGGCGCGGCATCGGGCGGGGCGGTGGGGGTGTTGGCTTATCCGGGGGCTCCGGCGTCGCTGCCGTTCCCCGTGCGGGCGCGCGAGCAGTTGGCGAACCCGCAGCTGAGGGCCAATTTGCGGCGCGCCACCAGCACCATCAGGGCGAAGCGGGCGCTGCGCCAGGCGGAACTGCCCGAGTGGCAAGAACTGCGCACCCAGGCCGCCGCGATCAAAGACCGGACCTTGCGCCACCTGGACCGCTACCTGCTGCAAGCCGAGGCGGCGCTGCGGCGGGCGGGCGCGCAGGTGCATTGGGCGGCGGACGCGACCGAGGCCAACGGCATCGTCGCCGCGCTGGTCAAGCAGGCGGGGGCGGACGAGGTGGTCAAGGTCAAGTCGATGCTGACCCAGGAGATCGGCCTCAACGAGGCCCTGGCGCAGGCCGGGATCGCCGCCTGGGAGACCGACCTGGCGGAACTGATTGTGCAATTGGGGCACGACACCCCCAGCCACATCCTGGTGCCCGCCATCCACCGCAACCGGGCCGAGGTGCGGGAGATTTTCCTGGCCGAGATGGGCCGGGTCGGCGTCCCCGCGCCAGCCGGGTTGTCCAACGACCCGCAGGAGTTGGCCGCCGCCGCCCGCGCCCACCTGCGCCAGAAGTTCCTGGGCGCGAAGGTCGGCATCTCGGGCGGGAACTTCCTGGTGGCGGAGACCGGCACGCTGGTGATTGTCGAATCGGAGGGCAACGGCCGGATGTGCCTGACCTTGCCGGAGACGCTGATCAGCGTGGTCGGCATCGAGAAGCTGGTGCCCACCTTTGACGATTTGGAGGTGTTCCTGCGCCTGCTGCCGCGCAGTTCCACCGGCGAGCGGATGAACCCGTACACCTCGATGTGGACCGGGGTCACACCCGGCGACGGCCCGTCCAACGTCCATGTGGTGCTGGTCGACAACGGCCGCACCCGCGCCCTGGCCGAGCCTGCGGCCCGGCCGATGCTGCGCTGCATCCGCTGCTCGGCCTGCATGAACGTGTGCCCCGTCTACCAGAAGGTGGGCGGCCACGCCTACGGCTCGGTCTACCCCGGCCCCATCGGCATTGTGCTGACGCCGCAGTTGCGCGGTTTCGACACCCCGCTGGACCGCTCGCTGCCGTTCGCCTCGACCTTGTGCGCGGCCTGCGCCGATGTTTGCCCGGTGCGCATCCCGCTGCCGGATTTGATTGTGCGCCAGCGCCACAAGGTGGCGGTGGCCAAGGCGGCCGACCCGCGCCCGCATTTGGAGCCGGCCGTGATGGCGGGGGCGGGTTGGGCCTTTGGCCGGGGTTGGCGGATGGGCTGGCTGGGCCGGATGATGGGCTTGGCCGGGCGGTTGCTGGCGCGCCGCCCCTTTGGCCCGCGCGCGACCATTGGCCCGCTGCCGTGGCCGGCCTCGTTGTGGACCCGCGCCCGCGACCTGCCCGCCCCGCCCCCCGAATCATTCCGCGCCTGGTGGAGGAGGTCTGGCCGCCCATGAGCACTTCCCGCGACCGCGTCCTGGCCCGCATCCGCGCCGCCTTGGCGGACGTCCCGCCCGATTCCCCGGCGGCATTTGGCGTTGGCCTGAACAGCGAACCCCCGCCTCCCCCCGATGGGGCGGGCGCCAGCCCGCAGCCCGGCCCCGCCACACCGCGGGACGCGTTGGACCATGGTGTTCTCGAGCTTTTCGCCGCGCGTTGCGCCGACTACGGAGCCACGGTGGTGCGCGTTCCGGCCGCAGACGCGCCCGCCGAGGCGGCGCGGTTGGTGGCGGGGCGCGGGGTGAGCCGGGCGGCGGTCCCATCGGCGCTCGACCCGGCCCTGGCGGCGGCGTTGACCCGGGCCGGTGTCGAGTTGGTGGGCGACAGCCCGCCGCTGCCCGCAGCCGAACTGGACCGGGTTGACGGCGTGGTCACAGCCTGCCGGGTCGGCGTTGCCGAAACCGGCACTTTGGTGCTGGACCACGCCCCGGACCAGGGCCGCCGCGCCCTGACGCTGGTCCCCGACCTGCATTTGTGCCTCATCCGGGCGGACCAGATAGTGCCGGACGTGCCCCAGGCGGTGGCGCGGCTGCGCCCCTCGGTGCTGGCAGGCCGGCCGCTGACCTGGGTCTCGGGGCCATCGGCCACAGTCGACATAGAGCTAACCCGGGTTGAGGGCGTCCACGGCCCCCGCGCCCTCTTAGTGGTCATAACCGAATAGCCCCAGCCCGGTTGCGGCACCCGTTGGCGCGGCCAGCGCCGAGCGGCTCGCCGAAGGAACCGGATTGCCCAGTTTGGAGCTCTACACTGAGGGGCTCTTGACCAGCCCGGCATTACTCGAAACGTTCATAGCCAACCACCGACCGAAGGATCCCCCAGATGCCCGCAACCGATGACGCCATCCTCACCCAGGACCTGCGCAAAAGCTTTGGCCAGGTCAAAGCCCTCGACGGGCTCGAACTGCGGGTGGGCCGGGGCGAGATCGCCGGCTTCCTCGGCCCCAACGGGGCCGGCAAGTCCACCACCATCCGCATTCTGCTGGGCCTGATCCGGCCGGACCGCGACTCGGGCCAAGCCCTGGTGCTCGCCGCCGACCCTTGGAAAGACGCCGTTGACCTGCATAAACGCCTCGCCTATGTGCCTGGTGACGTCAACTTGTGGCCCACTTTGACAGGCGGCGAGACGATCGACTACCTGGGCTCCTTGCGCGGCGGCCTGGACCCGCGGCGCCGGGCGGACCTGATTGAGCGCTTCGAGCTCGACCCGACCCGCAAGAACCGCGCCTATTCCAAAGGCAACCGCCAAAAGGTCGCGCTGGTGGCCGCGCTGGCAACCAAAGCCGAGCTCTACCTGTTCGACGAGCCCACAGCCGGCCTCGACCCCTTGATGGAGGCGGTCTTCACCGACTGCCTCCGCCAGATCAAGCAGGCCGGCGCCACGGTGCTGCTGTCCAGCCACATCCTGGCGGAGGTCGAGAAGACCTGCGACACGGTCACCATCATCCGGGCCGGCCGCGCCGTCGAATCCGGCACGCTGGCGGACCTGCGCCACCTCTCCCGCACCCAGGTCCAGGTCCAGTTGCGCCGCCCCGCCCCCGCGCTCGCCACCCTGCCCGGCGTCCACAATTTGACGCACGATGCCGCCCGGGCCAGTTTCGCTTGCGACAACGCCGCCCTGGGCGCGGTTTTGGCGGCGCTGGCCGAAGCCGGCCTCGAGTCCCTGACCTGCTCCCCGCCCAGCCTGGAAGAACTCTTCCTATCCCACTACACCCAACGCCCCCACCCCGCCGGCGAACCCGACGCCGCCGCCGGAGCCTGCCCCGGCGCCGCCGTTATGGCGGCTGGCGCCGCGGCTGGGGGCGCGCCCGCAACCGGCGGCGCAGCCGAGGCCCGACCCCAGACCGGGACCGCCGGCGGCGCCCCCGTCGCCAAAGCCGACACCGGCGCCCAGCCTGGGACCGCCAGCGGGGCCGGGCGGGGAGGCGAGGGATTGTGAGCGTAGCCACACCGGTCCGCGAGGCGCCGCCGGCGCGGCGGGGCGGGGACTTGACGGGGTTTTGGAAGCTGGCGCGCGGCATCGTGCGGCGGGACCGGGTGCGGTTGCTGGTCTGGCTGGTGGCGGTGCCGGCGGTGACCATCCCCTCGCTGGGCGCCTACGGCGAGATGTTTGAGACGCCCCAGAGCGCGGCGGCGCGGGCGGCGCTGATGGCCACGCCCACCGGGACGGTGTTCGGCGGGCCGGGCTACGGGCTGGACCACTACACCACCGGCGCGATGATCGCCAACGAACTGCTGCTGTGGTTGAACCTGACCGTGGCGCTGGCGGCGATCCTGCTGGTGGTGCACATGACGCGACGCGAGGAGGAAACCGGGCGGCTGGAGTTGGTGGGGGCGGCGGCGGTGGGCCGCCAAGCGCCGCTGGCGGCGGCCCTGGCGGTGGCGGGCGCGGAGGTGGCGCTGATTGGGCTGGCGTTGGGGCTCGGCTGCCTGGTTTACCCGGACCTGGGCCTGGGCAACTGCCTGGCCTTCGGCTTGGCGATCGCGGCCAACGGGCTGGCCTTCCTGGCGGTGGGGGCGGTGGCGGCCCAAATCGCCTCCACCGGGCGGGCCGCCGGGGGGCTGGCCAGCGCCTGCCTGGGGTTGGCCTTCCTGGCCCGGGCGGCCGGCGACTGGGCCGCGGTGCGGGGCGAGCCGGACTGGGCCAGCTGGCTCTCCCCGCTGGGCTGGGCGGCGCGAACCAGGGTGTTTGTCGACCTGCGGTGGTGGCCAATCCTGCTGATGGTGGCGTTTGCGCTGGTGGTGGGGGCGGTCGCGTGGCGCCTGGCGGCCCGGCGGGACGCCGGCGCGGGCCTGGTCCCAGCCCGGCCGGGGCCCGCGGCCGCGGCCAAGAGCTTGGCCAACCCCAGCGGGCTGGTGTGGCGGCGCACCCGGGGCAGCTTCCTGGGCTGGGCTGGGGGCGCCACCCTGCTGGCGCTGGCCATGGGCCCGGTGATGGGCTCGCTGGGCGGCTACCTGGAGGACAACCCGCTGATGGCGGAGGTCTTGGGGGTGGACCCGCAGGCCGGCCTGGAGGCCTTGACGGAGGGGTTCAGCGGGGTGATTGTGCTGTATACGGCGATGCTGATGGGCGCCTACGCCATCACAGCGCTGAACCAGCTGCGCGCGGACGAGCTGGCCGGCCTGGCGGCCCGCGCCCTGGCGGAGCCGGTCTCGCGGCTCAGGCTGCTGGGGGCGAGCCAGGTCACGGTGGGGGCCTGCGCGCTGATGGGCATGAGCCTGGCCGGGATCGCCTATTGCGCGGTGGTGGCGGGCGACTCGTCGATGGGGGCGGAGGTGGCCGGGAACGTGGCCGCCTCAGTGCTGCGGGCTTTCCCGGCGCTGGTGGCGACCGTCGCCTTGGCGTCTTGCCTGGCGGCCGGTTTCCCGCGGTTGGCGGCGCTGAGCTGGGCGCCGTTCGCCTACGCCTTTGCCCACATGATCCTGGGGCAGGTTTTGGGGTTCCCGGCTTGGACGCGGTTCTTGTCCCAGTTCACGGCCGTGCCGCTGAGCCCCGGCGCGGACTTCGAGTGGGGCCCGGCACTGGTGTTGCTGGCGCTGGCGGCCGGTTTGTTTTGGCTGGCGCACCGCCGCTTCCGCGCCCGCGACCTGCTGGCCTGAAGTCGCCGCCCGGCCGGCGCCGGGGCAAGAGAACGGCGCCGGGTCCATCGGGGGGAGGAACCGGCGCCTGTTGGTTAACTTTGCCACAGGCCGGGTGTGATGTAAATCACAGTTGATTAGGTCGCCGCCAAATCGCGTAGTTTTACTCCCCAGGCGTTTGCTTTTTGGCCTCAGACGACCCCGTACAAGCGGTCGCCGGCATCGCCCAGGCCGGGCACAATGTAGCCGCGCTCGTTCAGGCGCTGGTCCACCGCCGCGGTGACAATCTTGAGGTCGCCGCGGTGCCCCAGCGCCGCCTCG
Source organism: Bifidobacteriaceae bacterium (assembly GCA_031279575.1). The sequence continues at coordinate 3,856 of JAITIG010000095.1, read as the reverse complement.
ACGGCCGCCACCCCCTCCGGGGCGCACAAGATGCAGATGGCGGTCACGTCGCGCGCGCCGCGCTCGAACAGGTAGTCCACCGAGGCGATCAGCGTGCCGCCCGTGGCGAGCATTGGGTCTAGCACAAAGCACTGCCGTCCGGCCAGGTCATCGGGCAGGCGGTTGGCGTAGGTGATGGCTTGGAGGGTTTCCTCGTCGCGTTGCAGGCCGAGGAAGCCGACCTCGGCGGTGGGCAGCAGCCGGGCCATGCCGTCCAGCATCCCCAGCCCGGCCCGCAAGATGGGCACCACGATCGGTTTGGGCCGCTCTAGCTCGACCCCCACCATCGGCGCGACAGGCGTGTCGATGGCGTGCTCCCGCACCGCGATCTGCCGCGTCGCCTCGTAGGCGAGAAGCGTCACCAGCTCGGCCACCAGGTCCCGGAAGGTGGGTGAGTCCGTGTTCCGATCTCTTAGAACGGTCAGTTTGTGGGCGATAAGTGGGTGCTCGGCCACGAAAACCTGCATGCGTCCAACCTAGCCTGAATCCCCCTATCCCCGCCTACCGCCCGGTCCCAGCCAGGCCCGGGCGGGCGCGGTGTTTGGCGGCCAGGCGCGCCAGGACGCCTTGGCGCGGCGAGAGCAGCCAGGCGGCCAGGAACACCGCGGTCAGCACCAGCACAATGACGCCGCCGGTCGGCAGGTCCCACGACCACGAGATGTACAGGCCCGCCAAAGCAGACAGGCCGCCGATGGCCGGGGCCAGCAGCATCATGATCCCAAGCCTGTCGGTCAGCAGCCGCGCCGTCGCCGGGTCTTCCTGCGCCTGCGCGGCGGGCGCCTCGGCGGCGTCGGAATCGGCCTGCGAGCTTTGCTGGCCGGGCAGCGCCCCGCGCGCGGCCTCGGCCGCATCGGCTGCGGCCTGGTCCGCCTCCTCCGGGGCTTTGTCGGCGTCTTCCGCCAGCAGCAGCGCGTTCGAGATGGTGCCGCAACCCGATCCGTTGCCCGCGGCGGTCGCCGGATCGACATCGCCGACTACTATCACCAGCGTCTCGGTGTCCGAGGAGCTCTCCCCGCCGCCCAGCGCCACAGTCTGGGTCATGGTGACGCGGTAGATGCCCTCGGCGCTGAACGCCCAGTTGGCGTGGGCGTGGACGCCCTGCGGGATCTGGTAGCTGCCGCCGTTGTTGAACACCATCTGCTGCACCCCGCCGAACGCGCTGGAAAGGTACACCTTCATCGACCCCGGCCCGGCCACCTGGTTGATTGTCCAGGTCACCGGCCCGCTGATGTTGCCCGCGTTGAGGGCCTCGGTGTTCCAGCCGAGCCAGATCAGGTCGAGGTTCTGGGTCTGCGGCACCTGCCAGACCTGCGAGCCGACCGCCCCGACTTGCCCGTAGCCGGCCGGGATGGTGACCAAGCTGGAGGGCTTGAGCCACAGGATGGTCCCCGAGGGTTCCCGGTAGACCTTGGTCAAGGTGGTGTACTCCGGATCAATGGCACGCCCGTCTACTGGGTCGAATGCTCCAACCGCGAGCGTCGATGAGCTCAGGGTGACGGCGGGCACAGCAACTCCCGCCAGGGGGCGAGTCGTCGACAACTCTTCCGCTGCGGCGGGAAGAGCAACTGCTCTTCCGGCCAGGAGCGCAGTGAGAACTACGCCTCCCAGTCCGACGCGGGCTCGGGCCAAAGGGGTGTGGTTCATTCGCAATCGCTTTCTATGGCGTCGAGGAAGCGCCTAGTTGGGTGGGTCGGGTCTGGTGGATATGGCTCGCGGCATGCGCAGGAGCTCGGCATCGAAGGGTGGGCGCCTACCAGAGGCGCCCGCCCTCCTTTACTCCCAGGCGCTCGGGTCGAACGGGTCGATGATGCCCCCGTGGTCGTCCCCGCCGATCTCGAAGCCACCGAAGAGCCCGATGCCCGGGTCGTACTCGATCTCGGCTACGTCGTAGCTGCCGGGGATGGGGATCGTTGCCGCATATGCGGCACCCGCGCCCAGTCCGACGGTGAGAGCAGAGACTGCGGCCACGAGGCCGAGTCCGAGCCCTGCGCGCCGCCTGGCGCGCTTCGCGTATTGCGTGATGGTCATGGTGATGTCTTTCCAAACTGATGACCGTGATGTGGATTGCGCGGTCCCGACCGGGGCCGTCGCGGATGACGAGTCCGATGGCATGACCTGGGTCACCAAGCGGAGACGCCGAGCGCGCAGCTATTCACTCCGGTAGCCGTCGAGGGGTCATCGTGCGCGCGGCCGCGGTGATCCTGGCTAGGCGGAGGGGCAGGGCATTCGGTCGGAGTAGATGAAGTGGGCGCGCACGAAGCCGGCCAGCTGGCGTCGCAGCGGCGCCCAGGTGGTCGCAGGGGCTCCGGCGAGGCCGGCGGCGGGGTTCTCGGCGCCGAGGGCTTCGGGGCCGCAGCCGCAGCGCAGGCTGCCGCGCGGGGCGAGGTGGCCGCGTCCGTGGCGGTGGGCGAGGGCCAGGCTGGCCGGCGGGCGCTCCCCGGCGCGTGGTCCGTTGGAACGCGAGGCGGGGAGCGGGAGGGCCTGCTGGCGGCATCGCCGCTGCTTCGACATCTCTTCACCTCGCTTGCGGGTCGCCGTTCCAGCCCCATGCTAATGAGAACGCTTATCGGTCGCATTCGTGCCCCAATAGTCACCCACCAGGCAGGCAACTGTCAAGTCCTGCCCCGGCGGCGGTCCGGGACCGTTGGGCGGCCGCCGCGGCCGGGCGGGGGCACAATGGTCGGGTGAGCGATCCGCTGGCGGCGGCCTGGGAGGGCCCCATGCGCCTGGCGTTGGCCCGCGCCAGCGCCACCAACCTCCCCCCGCCCCCGCCCGGTGCCCCGTCCCCGCCCCCGGACGTGCCGGTGGGCGCCATCGTGATCGGGCCGGGCGGGCAGGTCGCCGGGAGCGCGAGCGGTCGGCCCCCAGCTGCGGCCCCGACTTTGCACGATGCCGTCCCCCCGCCCCCGCCCGCTGCCCCGTCCCCGCCCCCGGACGTGCCGGTGGGCGCCATCGTGATCGGGCCGGGCGGCGAGGTGGTCGGGGGCGGGGCCAACCGGCGGGAGGCCGGCTTGGACCCGACCGCCCACGCCGAGATTGCCGCCCTGCGGCAGGCGGCCCACCGCCTGGGCCGTTGGCGTCTGGACGGCTGCACCCTGGTGGTGACGTTGGAGCCGTGCCCGATGTGCGCCGGCGCGCTGATCGCGGCGCGAGTCGATCGGGTGGTGTTTGGCGCCTGGGACGACAAGGCAGGCGCCTGCGGCTCGGTTTGGGATCTGCCCCGCGACCGCGCCGCCCTGCACCACCCGGAGGTGGTGGGCGGCGTGCTGGCCGCAGAGGCCGCCGCCTTGCTGGCCGAGTTCTTCGCCCAACGCCGCCCGGCCCGGCCTGCTCCAAGCGGCCCAGCGGCCAGCGGCGGCGCCGGCCAGCCAACGGGCGGGCCGGTCAGCTAAGGGGCGGGCCGGTCAGCTAACGGGTGGGCCGGTCAGCCAACGGGCGGGCGGGTCAGCCAACGGGCGGGCGGGTCGGCCAGCCAACCAGAGTCGGGGCCGCGGCGAAACGCGGCCGGCCCGCACCCGGCGCGCGGCCCGGCCCGCGGCCGGGCGCGCGGGACGGCTTGAGTGCGCCCGGTCGGGAACCTGGCAGGTGACCTGGTAGCCTTTGCGGCGGTGGCGTGTCCGAGTGGCCTAAGGAGCACGCCTCGAAAGCGTGTGTGGGGGTAACTCCACCGCGGGTTCGAATCCCGCCGCCACCGCCGTATGCGCCGTGTTCAAACCCCCGGCACGGTTTGGGCTGCCCTGCGGCAAGCCCGCCACCCTGCCCAGCAAACCCCGCGCCCGGCCGGAGCCGCCCTGCGGCAAGCCCGCCACCATACCCA
>JAITIG010000033.1 GCA_031279575.1 Bifidobacteriaceae bacterium | reverse complement strand
TGATGACTCGTCTCGACCACGCGGCGGCGGCCCGCCCACCCCGGCGGGCCGCTCGCCGCCGCCGCCGCCCCACCTTCGACCGGGCGAGCTTCATGGCAGTGTTCTTGGCGCTCCCGCTGTCGATCTTCGCCGTCTTCGTGGTGGTGCCCTACGCCCAGTCCTTCTACTACGCCTTGACCGACTGGCGGGGGTTCTCCGACGAGATGGGCTTTGTCGGCCTGCAGAACTTCGGCGCCGTCTTCGCCGACCCGGTCTTCTTGGCCTCGCTGCGCAACTCGGTCACCCTGGGGGCGGTGCTGCCGACCTGCATCCTGGCCGCGGCCTTCGCCATCGCCTTCGTGGTGACCTCCGGCGGCCCGGCCGTCGGCCGGGTGCGCGGCCTGGCCGGCAGCGGCCTCTACCGGGTTGTCTCCTTCTTCCCTTACGCCGTGCCAGCGGTTGTGATCGGTTTGATCTGGGTGCAGGTGTTCGACCCGTCGCGGGGCCTGCTGAACGGCCTGCTGGTGGGCCTTGGCCTGGACCGGTTTGAGAGTTTCGCCTGGCTGGGCGACACCCGCACAGCCATGCCCGCCGCCATGTTCACCATCGCCTGGGGGCTGGTGGGCTTCTACACGGTGCTGTTCGTGGCGGCCATCAAGTCCGTCCCGGCCGAGACCTACGAGGCCGCCCGGATCGACGGCGCCGGGCGCTGGCGCACTGCCGTGCAGGTGGCCCTGCCGCAGGTGCTGGGCAACGTCCGCACCGCCTACATCTACCTGGGGCTGATGGTGATCGACGCCTTCGGCTACATGATGGTGCTCAACCCCAACGGCGGGCCCAACCACGCCACTTTGACCATGACCCAGGAGCTTTACGCCACCGCCTTCCGGGCGGGGCGGTTTGGCCTGGCCACCGCCATGGGCCTGGTGCTGGCCGCTGTCACCCTGGCCTACGCCCTGATTGTGTTCGCGGTCTTCCGCCTGGTGGCAGGCCCCGGCGAGAGGCGGCGCAGCTCATGAGGGCGGCTAAGGGCGCCGCGCCGGGCTTGCGCCGGCCCCGGCGCACCGCGGGCGACAAAGCCGTGGCCGCCACCTCCCACGGCTTGCTGTCGCTTTGGACCGCCGTGGTCATTGTGCCGTTCGCCTGGACCTTGATGTCGAGCTTCAAGACCAGCGCGGAGATCTTGGCCTCGCCGTTCTCGCTGCCGACCCGCCTGAGCCTGGACAACTACATCTCGGCCTGGAGCCAAGCCGGCATCGGCAGCTACTTCTTCAACACCGTGGTGGTGGTGGGCAGCGCCTTGGCGCTGGTCATGCTGCTGGGCGCGATGTGCGCCTACGTGCTGGCGCGCTACCCCTTCCCCGGCAACCGCCTGATCTACGGCACCATGCTGGCCGCCATGAGCTTCCCATTGTTCTTGGCGATTGTGCCGCTGTTCTTTGTGCTGAGGCGTTTGGCCCTGCTCAACACCTTGCCCGGGTTGACCCTGACCTACGTCGCGTTCGCGCTGCCGTTCACGGTGTTCTTCCTGCACGCGTTCTTCGAGCAGCTGCCCCAGGACGTCTACGAGGCGGCGCTGGTGGACGGGGCGGGCGAATGGCGGACCTTCTTTTGGGTCATGCTGCCGATGGCGGCGCCCGGGCTGTCCTCGGTCGCCATCTTGAACTTCATCGGCTTGTGGAACCAGTTCATGCTGCCGATCGTGTTCAACACCAAACGCGACAACTGGGTGCTGACCCAGGGGCTGACGGCCTTCGCCAACGCCACCGGCCGCGCGGTCGACTACGGCGCCATGTTCGCCGCTGTGGTTATGACCATCATCCCGGTGCTGGTTGTCTATGTGGTGTTCCAGCGCCGCCTGGAGGGCTCGGTCTCGCAGGGGACCTTCCGCTAGGCGGCCCCGACTCGCTTTGCTGTCAAGACTTCAAGCACTGGAAGGACAGGCCGATGCAGGTTCCACCATTCGACCGGGAGCTGGCCGGTTGGCTGCCGCAGCCCCGCTTGGCCGATTTGCCGCTGGCCGAGTCGCGCGCCTTGGCGCCGCTGGCGCAGGACGCGGCCCTGGCGCGCGGCGGCCGGTTCGAGGTCTCGTGGCGCGCCGCGCCCGGCGCGCCTGGCCAAGACCCCCTGCCGCTGCTGGTCTGCCAGCCGGCCGGCGGGGCGGCGCCCCGGCCAGCCCTCTACTACATCCACGGCGGCGGCCTGGTGACCGGCAACGCCACCTCCGGGATCGACCTGGCGCTGGATTGGGCGGAGCGCTTTGGCTTGGCGGTGGTCTCGGTGGACTACCGCCTGGCCCCGGAGACGCCCCACCCGGGACCGGTCGAGGATTGCTACCGGGGGCTGGTCTGGCTCAGCGCGCAAGCTGGGGAGCTGGGCGTCGACCCCGGCCGGGTGGTGGTGGCGGGGGTGTCGGCAGGCGGCGGCTTGGCGGCCGCGACCGCGCTGATGGCGCGCGACCGCTCCGGCCCGCCGGTCTGGGCCCAGCTTTTGGCCAGCCCCATGCTGGATGACCGCAACAACTCCGCCTCGGCCCGCCAGATGGTCGGCTCGGTTTGGGACGCGCGCGACAACGAGATCGCCTGGACGGCGCTGCTCGGCGCCGAGCGCGGCGGCCCGGGCGTCTCCCCCTACGCCGCCCCGGCCCGGGCCGCCGATTTGGCGGGCCTGCCGCCGACTTTTTTGGACATCGGCAGCGCCGAGACCTTCCGCGACGAGGTGGTCGACTACGCCGCCCGCCTTTGGCGGGCCGGCGGGGACTGCGAGCTGCACGTCTGGCCGGGGGGCTTCCACGGTTTCCAGGCCACCGCCCCCGCCGCCGCGCTGTCGCGGGCCGCGGCCGGCTGCCAAGCCGCCTGGCTGGAGCGGGTGCTGCGGCAACCGCCCGCCGGGGCGGCCGGGGGGCCCGGGTGATCTGCCTGGCGGTCGACGCGGGGGGCACGTCGACCCGGGCGGTGGCCCTGCGCCGCGACGGGCTCTGCCTCGGCTACGGCCGGGCCGGCAGCGGCAACCCGGTCTCCGCCGGGACAGCTTTGGCGGCGGCCTCGGTGGCGGCCAGCGCGGCCGGCGCCCTGGCGGCCGCCCAAGTGGCCCCGGACCAGGTCGAATGCTGCTTGGTGGCGATCGCCGGCGGGGTCGGGGCGGACCAAGGCGGCGCCTTTGAGCGGGCCCTGGGCGGCATCGGCGCCGCGGCCCGGCCGGTTTTCGCCTCCGACGCGCTGGCGGCGTTCTTCTCCGGCACCCGCCTCCAAGACGGCTACGCCTTGATTGTCGGCACGGGCACGGCCGCGACGCGGGTCGAGGCCGGCCGCGAGGCGGCCAAGGCGGACGGCATGGGCTGGTTGCTGGGCGATGCCGGCTCGGGCTTTTGGATCGGCCACCAGGCGGTCCGCGCCGCGGTGGCGGCCATCGAGGGCCGCGGCCCGGCCACCAAGCTGGCGGATTTGGTGTTCGGTGAGATCAGGGCCGGCCAAACCGGCCCCGCGGCCTTGGACCCGGGCCGGCCCCCGGAGGCCTCGGCGGCCCTGGCGGCGCTTTACAGCGGCCGCCCGGTGGAGTTGGCCCGCTTTGCCCCGCTGGTGTTTGGCGCGGCCGGAGACGCTGTGGCGGACGCGATCTTGGCCGAGGCCGGCCAGGCGCTGACGGCGGCCCTGCGGGCGGTGGCCAAGCCCGGCGTGAGCGGGCCGGTGGTGTGCGGCGGCGGGGTTTTGAGCCACCACCCCCAGCTCGCCCAGCGCGCCGCCGCGGGCCTGCCGCCCGGGCTGGCCGGGGCCGTGCGGGTGGTGCCCGATGGCGTGGCCGGCGCCGCCCAGCTCGCCTTGCGGGCCACCGGCCAAGACGTTGGCGAAGATGTGTTCCAGCGCCTGGCCGGTTCGCTGGCGGCGGTCCGCCGCCGCCCGGCGTGAAAGGAACTTGCGGATTTGTCAGTTAGAAGTGCAAGATACTAACCTATTAGCTGGCGCGCCAAGCGCCTGCAAGTCGGTGCGCCGCCATCCCGGCGGCCAAAGCTCGAAGGAGAGTGGAAAGTGAAGCAACGATTCGGACAGCGCCGAGGCGTAGTGGCCCGGCTCATCGCGCCGGCCCTGATCGCGGGGTTGGCGCCGCTGGCGCTCGAGGCGCCGGCCTTCGCCGAGCCGGACCGGGCCGTCTTGGAGTCGTGGGCGCCGCCCGGCGGGGCAAATGTCGCGGCCGGCGCCGCGGCCACCGCCAGCAGCAGCGGGTCCAGCCCCTACACCCCCGACGCGACGGTCGACGGCAACGTCGGCACCCCCGGCCTCAACCTGTGGAGCACAGCCGCGGGCGACCTCTCCTTGACGGGGGGCTGGCTCAACATCGACCTGGCCGCCGAGGCCCAGATCCGCCGGGTGGTGGTGTTCCCGCGCGGCGACTCCGGCTTTTACGGCGTCTACTTCCCCGCCAAATACACCGTCAAACTGCTCGATGCCGCCGGCCAAGCGGTTTGGAGCGCGGATGTGGCCCACGCCAACTCCGCCTCCACCGCCAGCGCCATCGTCGCGGCGCCCGATGTCGTAGAGGTCGAGCCGGCCGTGGCCGCCTCGACCGTGCGCATCGAGGTGGCCGAGCGCCACGCCCGCGAAGGCGGGATCATCCAGATCTCCGAGGTGGCGGTGTTCAATGAGGGCCAGATAGTCCAGTACTACCCCCCAGGCGCGGACAACCTGGCGCGAGACGCCAGCCTGGCCGCCGAATCGAGCCGGGAGGACCCGGCGGCGAAGTGGGGCGCGCAGTACCTGAACGATGAATACACCGACACCGCCAGCGGCTGGTCCAGCCAGTCGCTGCCCAAGGTGACCGACCCGGCCCAGCCCACCGGGGTCCAATACGACCTCGGCGTTGTCTCGCGGGTCAGCCGCCTGGTGGTCTTCCCGCACGCCGCCAACTTCCCGCGCGACTACCGCTTTGAGACCTCCACCGACGGCGAAACCTGGCAAACGGCCGCCACCTCCGCCGGCAACCCCGACGTGGTGGCCGAGCCGCAAGTCTTCGACCTGGCCCAGCCGGTCGCCGCGCGCTACGTGCGCCTGGTGGTCTCGGCCCGCAACACCGCCAACTCAGACCCGGACTACGGCTACGTGGTCCAGTTGGCCGAGGTCGCCGTCTTCGGCACCCAATCCGTGGTCACCCTGAGCAAACCGGCCCTGGAGATGGCGCCCGGCGCGGTCGAGCAGGCCTGGTTCTCGCTCAAGGGCTCAAGCGAGGGCCTCGCCTTTGACTCCTCCGACCCGCAAGTCGCCTCCGTCGACCAAACCGGCCGGATCACCGCCCTGGCCGAGGGCGCGGCCGTCATCACCGCCCACGCCAGCGGCAACTCGGCCGGCATCGAGCTGCAAGTCAGCCAGGACATCAAGCGGGTGGGGCCAGACATTTTGATCACCGGCTTCTACGGGCCGGCGCCCGAGTACGTCAACCAAGACCAGTTCGCCGCCATCGGCGACTTTGGCCTGGACCTGCTGATGGGTGTCGGCAACCACCCCGGCCTGGCCGAGAACCTCCAAATGGCGACCCTGTCAGCCCAAAACGGCTTCTTGTACATGCCCCACGAGAGCCGCCTGGGCTGCGGCGCGCTGCTCGGCAAGACGGCCGCGGAAGTCGAAAGCGTCCTGGCCTCCTACACCAACGTGCCCGGCATCGGCGGCTTCTTGCTGTGCGACGAGGCGATGCCGGCCACGGACTACGCCACGGCCTTCAACGCCGCCGCGGCTTACGCGCCCGAGCTCTACCCCCACTACAACTTCTGCCCCTGGGGCCTGTGCGGGGTCGACGCGGACTCCACCAAAGCCTGGTTGGAGGCCACCGGCGGAGTTCGCTCCGACTGGTCGGCGCCGGACTACCTGATGTTCGACATGTACCCGCTGAAAGAGGTGATCTACTTCTCCAACTGGTTCTCCAACCTGGAAAACGTCCGCCAACTGGGATTGGAATACCAGATCAAGACCGCCACCTACCTCCAGGCCGTCGGCTACTCCAGCGGCGCGGCGCCCACCCGGACGCCAACCGCCGCTGAGATCGCCTGGGAGGCGAACACGGCGCTGGCCTACGGCTACAAGCAGCTGGCGTACTTCACCTACTGGCAGCCCACCGGCACCGGCGAGGTCTTCAGCGAAGGCATCATGGCGGCGGACGGAACCAAGTCCGCGCGCTTCGACGCCCTGAAGCAACTCAACTCGGAGATCCACGCCTTGGGGCCAACCCTGATGGGGCTGGACGCCACCGCCGTCTACTTCAACGGGGCGGCCAACGGGCAGCAGGCGGTTCCCAAGTCGCTAGGCAACCCGAAGGCCGACGGCTCGCTGCCGGACGGGACGTTCTTCGTCCAAGCCGACGGCACACAGGATCTGCTGCTGTCGCACATGGTCGACCGCCAAACCAACGAGCACTACCTGTTCGTGGTCAACAACGCCTTCGACGCCACCACCCCCGCCGCCACCGAGGTCACCTTGACCTTCGCCGACGCGGTCGGCTCGCTGGCCGAGGTCTCGCGCCAGGACGGCAGCGAGACGGCGGTGGCGCTGAGCGGCCACCAGCTCTCGCTCAGGTTGGCCGGGGCGGAAGGCCGGCTCTACCGGCTCTCGCCGGTCGACAGGTCGGCTCTGGCCGAGGTGGTGGCCGAGGCCGAGGCGCTGGCGGCGTCCGCTTACACAACCGCCTCCTGGGCCGCCCTGGAGCAGGCCCTGGCCGGCGCGCAGACGGCCCTGGCCGGCGCGGGCGCGACCCAAGCCGAGGTGGACAGCGCCGCCGAGACCCTCCAAGCGGCCATCGAAGGCCTGGTGGAGGCCCTGGAGCTGAGCGTGGCGGTGTCGAAGAAGTGCCTCGGCTCCAAGGTCTACCTCTCGGTCCGGGTCGCCAACCAATCAGACCAGGCGGTCGCGCTGAGCGTGGAGAGCGCCTACGGCGCCAAGCAGTTCGCCTCCATCGCGGGCGGCGGGGCGGCCCTGCACGCCTTCACCACCGGCCAGGTCGCCTATGGCGCCGGCCTGGTCGAAGTCACCGCCGCCGCCGCTCCAAATCTGGCGGGATACAAGGCGGTTGCCTACCCCGCGCAGACCTGCGCCCGCTGACCAACCGGCGGCGCGCCATCCAAACAACCAAACAGCTAGGAAAGGAAAGACCAATGAAGAAACTAGACATGAGCCGGCTGGCGGCCGCGGGATTGGGCGGGCTGCTGCTGTGCGGGGTGGGCGGCATGGCGTTCGCCGATCCCGAGTTTGACGACGAGGCGGTCGCCGTCATGGTCGAGATCGACCCCCTGGACACCGGGGTGCTGTCGATGAGCGCGGCCTCCAACCAGACCAGCTTGGCGGAGCGGACCTCGGCCGACTCCTCGCTGCGCGAGTTCGCCGGCGTCTTGCCGGACGTGACGGTCAGCGACACCCGGACCAATGTGCCGGCCGGCGTGGGCTGGTATGTGCTGGGGACGGCCACCGCCTTCCAAGGCGATGGCACCCAGCCCGATATCCCGGCCGCCAACCTCGGCTGGGAGCCAATCCTGGACGATGCCGTCGACCCGGGCTCGGTGGCGGCCGGCGACCTGATCGGCACCGCCCTGGACGCGGTGCCCGGCCGCGGCCTGGCGGGCGGCGCGGACCCCGGCGGTGGCGAGCTGTTCGCCTGGACCGACGACTCGGCCGCCATCGCGCACGAGGGTTCGTGGACGGCCCGCGCCAACCTGGTGTTGAAAACACCGGCCAGCATCGCCCCCGGCGATTACCAGTCGGTGCTGACTCTGACCCTGTTCGAGTCGGAGGAGTAGGCCCGGACGCCTGACGGGGGTGTTCCGGCTCGCGCCGCCCGCGCGGGCCGGGGCGCCCCCTAGCCCTTTAAACCCAGACCAAGACCGCGCCTGACGCGGGCGGGAGCCGCGGGAAGCCTGGCAATTCGCCGACTGGGGGTTCCAAAACCCAAATCCCCGATTAGACTTTCCCTTACCCCGCCCAACAATCAACCAAAGGAGGTTGAGCATGGTCAAGGCTGACTTGCAAGAATCGTACGGACTCTACATCGACGGGCAATGGCGGCCGTCCTCGGACGGCGCCAGCTTCGTCGCCACCTGCCCCGCCAACGGGGCCGCGCTGGCCAGCGTGGCAGAAGCCACCAAGGAAGACGTCGACGCGGCGGTAGACGCCGCCTGGGCCGCCTTCCCCGCCTGGAAGGCCGTCGAACCGGCCGCCCGGGCGGACATCTTGTACAAAATCGCGGACATCATCGACGCCAACGCCGACCACCTGGCGCTGGTCGAGTCGCTCGACAACGGCAAACCGATCCGGGAAACCAAAGCCATCGACATCCCCTACGCCTCGGACCACTTCCGCTACTTCGCGGGCGCGGTGCGCACCGAGGAAGGCACCGCCACCCTGCTCAACGAGCAGACCATGTCGCTGGTGCTGCGCGAGCCGATCGGCGTGGTGGGGCAGATTGTGCCGTGGAACTTCCCGTTCTTGATGGCGGCCTGGAAACTGGCGCCAGTGCTGGCGGCCGGCTGCTGCTCGGTGTTCAAGCCCTCCTCGCTGACCTCGCTCAGCGTCCTGGAACTGGCCCGGCTGGCCGGCGATGTGCTGCCCAAGGGCGTCTTCAACGTTGTCACCGGCAAGGGCTCCAAGTCCGGCCAGGCCATTTTGGACCACCCCGGCTTCCGCAAGCTGGCCTTCACCGGCTCAACCGAGATCGGCTGCGCCATCGCCAACGCGGCCGCCGAGCGGCTGATCCCGGCCACCTTGGAGTTGGGCGGCAAATCCGCCAACATCTACTTCCCGGACGCCAACTGGGAAATGGCGATCGACGGGCTGCAACTGGGCATCTTGTTCAACCAGGGGCAGGTGTGCTGCGCCGGCTCGCGCGTCTTTGTCCACGAGGACATCTACGACCGCTTCATGGCGGACGCGGTGGCGGCCTTCAAAGCCATCAAAGTTGGCCTGCCGTGGGAGCCTGACACCCAGATGGGCTCCCAGATCGACCTGGCCCAGCTGGAGAAGATCCTGGGCTGGGTCGAGGAGGCCAAGTCCGAGGGCGCCGAGGTGGCCGTCGGCGGCGCCCGGGCGCAGGGCCCCGGCTGGGAGAACGGCGCCTTCATGCAGCCCACTTTGATCACCAATGCGACCAATGACATGAAGGTGGCCCAGGAGGAGATCTTCGGCCCGGTCGCGGTGGTGATCAAGTTCCGCACCGAGGAAGAAGTTGTGGCGATGGCGAACGACTCGGTTTACGGGTTGGGCGGCGCGGTTTGGACCCGGGACATCAACCGGGCGATCCGCGTCTCGCGCGCCATCGAGACCGGGCGGGTGTGGATCAACACCTACAACGCCATCCCCGCTGGGGCGCCGTTCGGCGGCTACAAGGCCTCCGGCATCGGCCGGGAAACCCACAAGGTGATCCTGGAGCACTACACCCAGATGAAGAACATCATGATCAACCTGGCGGAGGGCCCCTCCGGCTTCTACCCGAAGGCCTGAGCCCCCGCCCAAACCAGCCTCGCCGCCTTGGGCGGGCGGCTGCGCCGAGCCAGGCGCGGCCGCCGCTCAGGGCGGCGAGTTGTTTTAGAACCCGGCGGCGAGCCGGGCGGCCAGGTTGACCACCAGGTAGACGGCGAAGAAGACCAGCAGAAAGCCGAGGTCGAGCGCCACCGGCCCCACCCGCACGGGCTTGACCACCCGCCCGACTGCTCTGACGGGCGGGTCGGTCAGCATGAAAACGATTTCCGCCGCCGCCGCGGCCGGGCCTTGGGGGCGCCAGCCCCGGCTCAGCGCCATCACCAGGCTGAGCACCATCCTGGCGAGCAGCACCAGCAGGTAAAGCGAGCCCGCGAACCAGACCACCAGCGCGACCGGGCGCACGATGCCGCCCGGCTCAGTCGGATTCGAAGCGGCGGCCCGGCTCGGCTGAGACCTCGGAGACGTCGAGGGTGGCCGGGGAGAGCAGGAAGACCTGTTTGGTGATCCGCTCCAACCGGCCGCGCATGGCCAGCGCCAAACCGGCCGCGAAGTCGACCAAGCGCTGCGCGTCGGCGTCGTTGACCTGGGACAGGTTCATGATCACCGGCACCGACTCGCGGTAGGTGGTGCCGATCATCTTGGCGTCGTCCCAGTTGCGCGGGTGCGCGGTCACAATACGATGCGTCTGCTCGGCCACGGTCAGGTGCGCCCTTCCGCGCGGCGCGTGGATCGGTGTGACATCGGCGATCGGTTCCTCGGTGTCTTCGTAGTAGTAGTCCTCGGCGTCCGCCGGAAGGAGGCCCAGCTTCCTTCCGGTGTTCTGCATCCAACCGGCCATATTGGTGTGTCTCCGTTCTTGTGGGTGGGGAAGAATCAACCCATCAGCAACGTACGGGCTGGGCCGCGCCGGGCGGGCCATATCGCCCGGCGTGTCGCCTACCGCTTTTCACCGGCCCGCCTGGCGGGCCTGGCCAGGGCCGGGTCAGCCGCCCGCGGCCTGGCGGGGCCTCTACCCGAAGGCGTGGTGGAGCCAGCGCGGCCAGGCGCCGCGCTCGGCGGCGAAGCGGTAGGCGCGGGCGGACCGGCCGGGAAGGCCGGGCGGTCCAGTTCGCGCCGCTCGGCCCCGGCGGCGTCGCCTCGCGGCGCGGGCCTGGGAGCCGGTAGTCTCGGGCGGGTGCGACAGGCCTTGACCCCACCCGAGGCGGGCGCGGCCGTGCGCCAGGCGGTGTCCGTCTCGCTGGCCACCGGGCTCTACGGGATCTCGTTTGGCGCCTTGTCGGTGGCGGCGGGGCTGAACCTGTGGCAGACGCAGCTGCTTTCCATCGTCATGTTCACCGGCGGGTCGCAGTTCGCGCTGGTCGGAGTGCTGGGGGCGGGCGGGCTCGGCTCGGCGGCGGTGGCCTCGGCCGCGCTGCTGGGCGGGCGCAACCTGCTTTACGCCGTCCAGTTGGGGCCGCTGCTGGGTTTGCGCGGCTGGCGGCGCCTGCTGGGCGCCCACCTGACAATCGACGAGTCCACCGCCGTCGCCTTGGCCCAGTCCTCCCCGGCGGCGCGCCGCCTCGGGTTCTGGTGGACCGGGGCCGGGGTCTGGCTGTGCTGGAACGCCTTGACGCTGCTGGGCGCCCTGGCCGGCGACGCCATGGGCGACCCCCGGGCGTGGGGCCTGGACGCGGCGGCGGCGGCCGCCTTCCTGGGGCTGCTGTGGCCCCGCCTGGCCCCGCGCCAGGCCCAGGCCACAGCGGCGCTGGCGGTCGTAATCGCGTTGGCCGCCAGCCCTTGGCTGACCCCGGGCGTCCCGGTGCTGCTGGCTGGTCTGGCCGCGCTGGCGGTGGGCTTTTGGCCCCAGGCCAAGCCAAAAGGAGGGGCCGATGAGTGATGGCGCGCTGTGGGGCTGGGTGCTGGCCGGCTGCGCCGCCTGCCTGGCCCTGAAGGTGGCCGGGGCCTATGTGCCGCGGGCCTGGCTTGACGGCGACCGGGTCAGCCGCGTCTTGGGCTTGGTGACGGTGGCGCTGCTGGCCGGCTTGCTGGCGGTTCAAACCGCCGGCCAGGGCCAAGGCCTGGTGGCGGACGCGCGCTTGGTGGCCGTCGGGGCGGCCGGGCTGGCGCTGTGGCTGCGCGCGCCGTTCATTGTGGTGGTGGTGCTAGCGGCCGGCGTGGCGGCCGGGCTGCGGGCGCTCGGCTGGGGCTAGCGCCGGGCCGGCCGGCGCCAGCGCGAGCACACCAGCAAGGCTTCGCCCAGCAAAGCCAAGGCCAAGGCCAAAACCAGGAGCCCAACGGCGCCGCTGGTCCCGCTGACCGGCAGCTGGTCCGGGCCGGCCGGCGCCACCCGGGTGGTGGTGGCGGCCTGCCAGGGCGCGAAGACCGCCCCGCGCGCCAGGTAGGCGGCGCTGGCCGCCTCCTGCCCGGCCGCATCGAGGCTGAAGCCGAAGCTGTAAACCCCCGCCGCCGGCGAGGCGGCCGGGTGGCAGACCGTTTGGGCGTGCGCCCGGCCGGCCTGGGTGAAGGTCAGCTGATAGCTGGCGGCCGTCTTGGCGCCAGCCGGCGCCTGGCCCCCCGGGCCGGCCTGGGCGGCCGTCTCCAAGGCGCCCGTCACCGCCACCTTGACCGGCTGGCCGCTGTCCCAGCCGTTCAGCCACAGGTCCCCCGCCTGGGCCGGCTCCAGCCACACCCGGCTGCACACCGTTGACGAAGCCGCCGCCTGGGGGCTGGACGCGCCCTGCGCCAGGGCGGCGGCGGCCGGGCTGGCGCCGGCCCGCTCAGCCCGGATGTCCAAGGCCATCTGGGTGACATGGGTCTCGCCCGCCTGGCCAAAGCGGTCCGCCGCGCCGGCCGGGATCAGCGGCGCCACGGCCGGCGCCTGGGCCGCCCGGTCGATCCGCCAAACCCAGACGCCGTACTGGGAGTTCGCCACCGTGAAGCCGGCCGGGGCGGCCACCGTCACCGGCTCGGCGCCGGCCGTGGGCAGCGTCAGCTCGAGGCTGGCCTGGCCCAGCGCCGGCGTGCCGGCCGGCGCCTCGTCCGCCAAAGCGAAGCGCGAGGCCGAGCCGCCGTAGAAGACCCCGTCCAGCCGCACCCGGGCGGGCTGGCCGTTGGCGTCCGCCCGCCAGGCCGCGCCATCGGCCAAAGACAATGTCACGGTGTCGTTGGGGGCCGCGCCCGGGGCCTGGAACACCTCCGGCACCTCGGAGCTGACCTGGATCGGCAGAGGTTCGGCGATGCCGCAAGAGGCCCACGATGGGCCGGCGGTCTCAAAAGCCCGCGGCGCGTTAGTCACCGGGTAGGCGTTCAGCACCGTCTGGTCGAAGCTTGAGCCGCCGCCCGCCACCTGCGAGCGCAGCGAGACAACGGCCCCCGCGGGCGCGTCGATCCGGCCGGTGTAGAGCTCCTCGCCTTCGCCGGCGCCAACCGAATCGGCCGGCGCTTCGGCGCCGGCCGCCAGCGCGATTGGCGCCCAGGTCGCGCCGCCGTCGGTCGAGGCCTCCAGGGCCGCGCTCTCCAGCGGGATCGGCTCCGAACCCGGCAGCTGGCTGACGTGCAGCACAATGGTCTGGCTGGGCGAGCCGGCGTTGTCGGCGTCCAGGCCCGGCAGCTCGTACCAAACTTGGCGCACCGGCTCGTTGGCCGCCAAGTAGACCTCGGCATCGTCCTCGCCATCGCCATCGCCATCGCCATCCGCGCCGTCCTCGCCATCGCCATCCGCGCCGTCCTCGGCGGGCGCCGGCTCGGCCGAATCCCACTGCCAGCTTGAGGTCACCAAAGTGGACCAGGCCCAAAACTCGGTCTCGGAGGTGGTGGTGGCGTCCAGCCGGTAGCTGTGCTGGGCCGGATCCAGCCCCTCGACCGCGAAGGAGTAGGCGGCTGGGTCGTCAGCGTTCGAGAACAGCGTCTCGCCAGTGGTTTGATCCGTCAACGTGAAACTGAGCGCCCCGTAGTCGGGGAAGAACTCGAAGCCGCGCACCCACTCGGGTTGGCCTTGGCCGTCCACGAACAGCGGCGCCCCGCCCTGCAAGGTGTCGCCGTACCGCTCCAAGCCAACCCAGCCCACCGGGTCGAAGCCGGCCCCGTGGACCTGCGAGCCCAAGGTCACACTTGCCGGCTGGCCTACCTCGTACTGCCGCCCGGGCGTCATGTAGTTGGTGATGTAGGCGCCCACCGAGCTGTAGGCGTGGACCAGCAGAGCCTCGGACGGGTCGAACAAATAGGAGTCCAGGCTCCAGGTGGCGCCGGGGGAAAGGTAGGCCGTGTAGCTGGCGCCGCTGGCGGCGTAGACCTCGGCCCAAGCGCTGATCGCGTCTTGGGCGAAGAACGAGTCGGCCGCCGCCGCCGCGCCGCCCATCGCCCGGTGCCGCACCGTCACCTGCGCGGTGGAGGCCTCGTCGCCCGCCAGGGCGATGCCGCCGCCCTCGGCTAGATCGAAGCTCTCACTCAGGGCGTAGGTGTATTGCGGCGTGTCGCGCGACAGCAGGTAGAGCCAGCCTTGGCCGGCCGCCGCCAACTCGGCCAGACGCGCCCCCGAAGCCTGGTCTGTGACCAGCACGGGCAGCCGGGCCGGCTCGCCCTCCTCGCCGCCGAAGAGCAGGGCCATGGCGGCCAGCTCCCGGGCCATGTAGGGCAGGTTGGACTCGATCACCGCGGCCCGGTAGCCGGCCGCCTGGGCGGCTGCGATTTGGGCGTCCAGCGCCTCGGCGGCGGCCGCGTAGCTCTCCCCCCACAGGTCCAGGTCAGGCAAGTGCAGCAGGGCGGCCCGGCCGGCGCCGTCCCCGGCCGGCGCCTCGCCGTCCGCCCAGTCCGCCACCTCCAGCGCCAGATGGCCGGCCGGCAGGCCGCGCGCCACCTCCAAGACGGGCAGGCGATCCGTCCCGCAGGCGTCCAAGGACGCCTCGGTGTAGGGCTGGGTCAGGGCCGCCGCGGCGCTCGCGCCCCATTGCGCCTCGGCCCCTTGGACGCCTGTGGCCAGGTAGAGGCCGTTCTCGGCCACGGTGTCGACCAGCAGCCCAGAACGCATCCAGAAGCCGACCGGGCCGTGTTCCGGGTCCTCAAATTCGACGCCGTATTCGACCTCGATGACGCCTTGCGCCGGGTGGGCGGTGGCGGCGGTGACCGCCTGGGCCTGGCTGCCGTCGAGGTGCACCTGGGTGGGGCCGTCCAGCCCCGCCACCAAAGTCGCCAGATCCAGCGCGTCCAGGCCGCCGGCCTGGTTGACCTCGACAACCTGGGCAAGCACCATGTAAGAGCCGGCCAGGACCTTGGCGCTGGCTTCGCCGCCAACTAGGGCAAGATCCTGAAAACCGCCTCTGATCAGGTCATACACCGAGACGTAAAGGGTCTGTTGGGGGTCTAGGGGCTGGCCGTCGCGGCCGGAGGCGGTGATGGTCAGCTGGTGGGTTTGCGGCTGGTTGGCCAAGCCGATCGGCGTGCGCAGCACCGCCCCGGCGCCATCCGTGGCGGTGACGTAGCCGCCAATGTAGCTCGTGGCGAAGGCGCTGGGGTCGACTGTCACACCGACGCTGGCGCTGCCCCCCGCCGGCACGGTCAAACTGGCGGCCGTCAGCGCGATGTGCTCGGAGCTGAGCGGCGGCACGGCGGCATCGTCCTGGCCGCCGGCGCCGTCCTCGCCATCCTCGCCGTCCTCGCCGTCCTGGCGCGCGGCGGCTTGCGGCTCCTCCGGCGAGGTCACCGGCAGGCCGAGGTGGGCGCTGGCGGTCAAACCCGCCTCCAAGTCCAACACCACCGCCTGGCTGCCCGCGTTGGTGTAGGTCAAGGCGCCCGTCACCGGCTCCGACCAGGGCGGCTCGACCCCGCCCAAGTTCAATTCGGTGGGCGATGCCGTCAAGGTTTGCCCCAGCGCCGCCGGCAGGTTGACCAACCCGGCCCCCTGCTCGAACACATTGGAGTCGCCTGGCAGCGCCGTGGCGGAGGCGACCAGGCGGGCGCGCAGGTCTTGGCGCGTGGCCGCCGGGTCGGCCTGCAGCAGCAGCGCGGCCGCCCCGGCCACCAGCGGCGCGGCCATCGAGGTGCCGGTGTAAGTGGTGGCGTAGCCCTGCGAGCCGGCCTGCGCGCCCACCATCCCGCCGACGTCGTAGCCGTACGGCTCGCCGCCCCACTCCTCGACCGGCCAGCCCCAGGAGTCGACCGGGATCGGGTCGCCCGCCTCGTCTAGGATCTTGGCGCCCGCGCCTGGGGCCATGACCTGCGGGTTGACAGCGCCGTCGCCTCGGCGCGGGCCGCGCGAGGTGAACCAGGCGGCGTCCCCGTCCTGGTCGGTGGCGCCAACCGAGAGGACCTCGTCGGCGGTGGCGGGCGAGGAGACGGTTTGCGGCAGGGAGTCGTTGCCGGCCGCCACCACGATCAGGCAGCCGTAATCCTGGGCCACCTGGTTGACAAACTGGTCGAAGAAGGACGAGCCGTCGTCGTAGACGCCCGGGTCGCCCAGGGAGAGGTTGATGATGTCGGCCTGCTGGTCTTTGGCCGCCCACTCGATGCCGGCCATGATGGCGGAGTTGGCGCCCCAGCCGTCGCCGTCCAGCACGCGGGCGTTGATCAGCGCCGCTTTGGGCGCCACGCCGGCGTAGACGCCGCCGGAGGCGGCCCCCGTGCCCGCGATCTCCGAGGCCACAAACGTGCCGTGGCCGGCCTCGTCGTGGGCCGAGCCCAAGTCGGTGAAGTCTGCCTCCGCCACCACTTGGCCGGCCAGGTCCGGGTGGCTGGTGTCGATGCCGGTGTCGACCACCGCGACTTTGACGCCGGCCCCGTCCAGATCGGCCGCTTTGGCCTGGTCCACGCCGATCAGCTCCATCCAGGCGGGGGTGCCGCTGGCGGGCAGCGGCAGCTCCTCGTCCGCCTCGCCGCCCTCGGCGGGCTCGACTTGGACCGAGCGGTCGAGCCAGATTTTGGCCAGGGCCGGCTCATCCGCCCCGGCGGCGGGACCTGGGCTGGCGGCTGGATCGTCCGCCACGGCGTCGATCAGCGCCCAGCTTGCGGCCGGGCCCTGGGAGGTGTCGGCGTCCGCCTGGCCGGCCTGGGCGGGCAAAGTCTCGAGCACCTGGGTGACCTCCAGGCCCAACTCGGACAGGTCGGCATCGGCGCCTGGCTGGGCCGGCGCGGCGGTTTCCACTATCACCGGCAGGCTCGAATTGCGGTCCAGCCCGTAGGCGGCCAAGGCGGTGACGTTGAACAGCGCCTGGTCGAGTTGCCGGCCCACCAGGTGGGCCACATCCGAGGGGATGACATAGGTTTGGCCCTCGAAGGTGCGGCTGTGGAAACTGGGCCGCGAGCCGTCCGCCCGGGGGCCGGCCTGTGTCGCCAACACCTGGCCGGAGGCGTCCAGGCGCACCACATCGCCGGTCAGCAGCCGGATCTCGCGCAGCGGGGCCTGCTTGGCCGGCCCGGCCGCGGCGGCGCTGGCGGCTTGGGTGGCCGCGCCGGCCGGCGCGGCCGGGCCGCGGCCGATGGCGAGCGATGCCGCCACCGCCAAAGCCAGGCCGGCGGCCAGGGCCGGCGCGGCCAAGCGGCGCCAAGTGCGGGCGGAATGCGGGGGGATGTTTGCCAAAGCTGCCATTGGTCTCACCGATCTTGCCGGGCCGGGGGATGTGGCGCGGCCGCTGCCCGGGCCGCACCCAATCGACTGTAGCGGCGCGGCCGGGCGGCGGCCATCGTCCCGCGGGCGGAGGGCGGAAGGCAAATATGAAACTTCGATGTTGCCAATTGGTGCCGAAAGGTGCAGTCTTAGGTTAGGCTGGCCTGGGCCACGCGGCCGATCAGGTCGCGTGACCGCCAAACGGCACCGGGCGACCACACGGGAGGCTAACTCGATTCGCAAGACGCTGCTGGCGCTGCTCCTTGGCGCCGCCGCCCTGCTTGGTATCGCCGCGCCCGCCTGCGCCTTGGCCGGCGCCCCCGGGGCGGCCCCGGCCGCCTCGGCCGGCGCCGAGACCTGGGGCGCCGTGGTCGAGGAGATGGACGGCATCCTCGAAGACGCCTGGGAGCAGTACCAAGCCGGCGACACAGCCGGCGCCAAAGCCCAGGTCGACGTGGCCTATTACAGCTATTACGAGAAGCTCGGCTTCGAGAAGGTGGTCATGGCCCACATCTCGGGCAAGACCGCCTCCGAGGCCGAGTACGAGTTCGGCCTGATCAAAAAGGCCATGTCCAACGGCCAAAGCGAGCAGGCCCGGGCCCACATCGACACCCTCGAGGCGATCTTGGCCGACCAAGCCGAGCAACTCGACGGCACCGAGGAAAGCGCCTGGCGCACCCTGAGCGAATCGTTGATCGTGATCCTGCGCGAGGGCTTCGAGGCCATCATTGTGCTGGGCGCGATCATCGCCTACCTGATCAAATCCGGCAACCGCCAAGGCCTCAGGACTGTCTACCTGGGCGCCATCCTGGCGCTGGTGGCCAGCGCCGCCCTGGCCGTCGCCATCAACGCCATCACCGCCCTCAGCGGCGCCAACCAGGAGATCACCGAAGGCGTCACGGTGCTGATCGCGGCCGTCATGCTGGTCTGGGTGTCCAACTGGATCCTGGGCAAATCAGACGCCAGCGCCTGGACCCGCTACATCGAGGCCAAGGCGGCCGCCTCGATCAGCCGCGGCTCGGTTTTCTCGCTCGCCTTGGTGGCCTTCCTGGCGGTTTTCCGCGAGGGCGCCGAGACCATTTTGCTCTACCAGGCCCTGCGCGCCCGCGTCGAGGCGACGCAGAACATGCTCTGGCTGGGGCTTGGGATTGGCGCGGTGCTGCTGGTGGGGGTCTACCTGGCGATCCGCTACCTGTCGATCCGCATTCCGCTGCGCCCCTTCTTCTTGGGCACCTCGACCATCTTGGCCGTGCTGGCCTTCAGCTTCGCCGGCTCCGGCATCAAGGAGCTCCAGGAGGGCGGCGTGGTCTCGATCACGCCGGTGGCCCAGGTGCCCACAGTCGACCTGCTGGGCATCTACCCCTCGGCAGAGACCTTGGCCGCCCAGGCGCTCACCCTGGCCGCCATCGCCGCCCTGTCTGTTTTCGCCTTGCGCCGCGTCCGGCGCCGCCGGGACGGCGCGGTGGCGCCAGCAGCCAAGCCCGCCAGCCCGGCCCCGTCCGATGCCGCAGCCGTCGCGGCGGCCCCGCCCGATGCCGCAGCCGGCCCCGCGGCATCGTCCAACGCCGCAGCAGGCCCCGCGGCCCCGCCCGATGCCGTGGGCGTCGCTGCGGCATCGTCCAACGCCGCAGCCGGCCCCGCGGCCCAGAACCCCGGACGCCTCGACGCGCTTTCGGTGGCAGTGACAATCCCCGACAACCCGAAGAAACAAGAGGAAACACCATGACACATCGCAAGACAATTCTTGGCGGCGCCGCGGCCGGGGCCATGGCCCTGGCCCTGGCCTTGGGCCTGGGCGCCTGCGGCAGCGGCGGCGGCGGCAGCACCGATGACGGGGCGGCGCCCGCCCCGGGCGAGGACGCCGGCTTCGAGGAGTTCCCGCTGGGCGACACCATCACGGCCGGGCCGCTGGAAATCTCGGGCGTGTACTTCCAGCCCGTCGATATGGAGCCGGCCGGCATGGGCTTGGCGGCTGCCGACAGCGACTTCCACCTCGAGGCCGATGTCGCCGCCGGGGAGAACGACCTCGGCTACGGCGTGGGCGACTTCGTGCCCAACCTGACAGTCGAGTACTCAATCACCCGGGAAGACGGCACAGTGGCTGACGCGGGCACGTTTATGCAGATGAACGCCTCGGACGGGCCGCACTACGGGGCCAACATCGCGCTGCCGGAGGCGGGCACCTACAAGGTCAAGTTCTCCATCCCCTCCCCGGAGGAAAACGGCCACCTGCTCCACGTTGACAAGGAGACCGGGGTCGAGGGCAAGTTCTGGACCGAACCGCTGGTGGCGGAGTGGACCTGGGACTACGTCCCGCGCGAATGGTAGATAAGACGCGAGGCGGCGCCAAACCATCGCCGCCTCGACGGCAGGGCGGGGCGGCGGTCCGCCCCGGGAGCCGGGCTGGCTCGGAACTGGCCCGGCGGCCCGGAGGTCCGCCGGCCGCCCTGGGGCTTCCTTGAGCCGGGTTGGCCGGCGCGAGCCACCCCGGGCCGGTGAGGGACACACCCGCCCGCGGTAGGACGCGCCGGCCGCCCGGCCGCACCGCAGTTTGTATTTGAAGTCGCATTTGCTTTGGAGTCAATTCAGTGCTTGGACAGTTCATAGCCGTTATCCAGGGTTGCGCGCCCGCCGCGCTGCTGTTGGCGGTGATGGTGGTGGCAGGCCGGGCGCTGAGTATCGCCGCCGCTGGGCACGCCCGCCTCATCTCCGCCAAGACCGGCGGGCGCAGCGGTTCCCAAGCCGCCCTGAGGCCCGCGGCTTGGGGGGGCGGCGCCGGCGCGGTGGCCGGCGCCGCCCTGGCGGCCTTGCGCGAGTCCGCCCTGCTGACCAGCCGGGAGGAGATCTCGCTGGCCACAGCCGGGCTGGCGATCGCGGCCCTGGCCGCGCTGGCCGCCTTTACCTGGTTGGCCCGGCCGGGCGGCCGGGCGCGGGGCTGGGCTTGGACCGGGTGGTCTTGGGCCGCCGGGGCGGTGGCCGGGCTGGTTCTGCTGCGGGCCCTGCCGCCGGTGTTTTTGCAGTTCACAAGCTTTGTGGTGCCGGGCGAGCCAGTCTGGTCAACCGCCTCCGCCTTGCGCGTGGCGGGCTTCGCGCTGAGCGGCTGCCTGGTCGCGGTGACAGCGTTGACGCTGGTCAGGGCCTCGCAGGGGGCCCCGCCCGAGGTCGCGCGGTGGGCTTTGACCGGGGCGCTGGTGGTGGCCGGGTTGGCGGCGGCGGTCAACCTGCTGCAGATTCTGGCGGCGCGGCAAGTCGTGGCGCTGCCCCGGCCGGCCTTCAAACTGCTGGTTTGGCTGATCAACCACCAGACCTTGTTCTTGGCCCTGCTCGGCGCGGCCGCCATAGCTGCCCCGCTGAGCCTGCTGCGGGCGAACTTGCGCCGCGCCAGCCAGGCCCCCAACGCCGCGCTGAGGCGCCTGGCCAAGGCCACCAAGCGCCGCCGCCTGCGCTACAGCCTGGCCAGCGCCGGGGCCTACGTGGCGCTCGGTTTGGCTGTCACGGTTGGGGTCGCCATCGACCAGCGGGAGGTGGAGCTGTCGCCGCCGGAGCCCTACGAGCTGGCCGGGGAGGTGGCCCTGGTGCCGCTGGAGCTGGTCGAGGACGGCCACCTGCACCGCTTCGCCTACACCGCGGCGGACGGCACCGAGGTCCGCTTCATCGTGGTCAAGAAGAACGGCGTGGCCTACGGCGTGGGCCTGGACGCCTGCGAAGTCTGCGGCCCCACCGGCTATTACGAGCGCGACGGCAAAATTGTCTGCCGCCTGTGCGACGTGATTATGAACATCGCCACCATCGGCTTCAAGGGCGGCTGCAACCCGATCCCCCTGGAGTACACCTTGGACGGCGGCAACCTGCTGGTTCAGACGGCTGATCTTGAAGCCGCCGCCTCGATCTTCGCTTAGGCTGTCAGAGTGTTTTTCCGGATGGTTCGCGGGGCCCTGGCGCGGGGGCGCGTGGGCCGGTTGATGATCGGGGCCACCACGGCTTTGGGCGCGGCGGTGGCCACCGCCATGCTGGGCGTGATGTTCGATGTCGGCGACAAAGTGAACCAGGAATTGAAGGCGTACGGCGCCAACATTGTGGTGCAGGGCAAGGGCGCCGCGGTGTTGGATGATTTGTATCAGATCGACCAGGCGGCCACAGCCGGGCGGGCGCCGCTGGCGGAGGCGGATATCCCGAATATCAAGACTATTTTCTGGGCCTTCAACAGTGTTGATTTTTCGCCTTTCTTGAACACGGCGGCGGCTCTCGAGCGGCCCGGCGCGGGCGGCGCGGCCGCCTCCGGCGCGGTCCCGGTGATTGGGACGTGGTTCGCCCACCATTTGGACCTGCCGACCGGGGAGCACGCCGTGGCCGGCATTTTGAGCCTGCGCTCGTGGTGGGAGGTCGAGGGCGGCTGGATCGCGGATGGCGATGAGGAACTGGCCATGGTGGGCGCCGAGTTGGCGGCCGAGCGCGGCTTGGAGTTGGGCGACGAGTTCAGCTTGGCCCCAGTTGGCGCGGCCGGCGGTTCCGGCGGGTCCGGCGGTTCCGGCGGTTCCGGCGGGTCCGGCCAGGCGGTGGTGCTGCGGGTGGCGGGCATCTTGTCCTCCGCCAGCGACGAGGACCAGGCGGTGATTGTGCCGCTGGCCACCGCCCAGCGCCTGGCCGGCCGGGCCGGCCAGGTCGATTCGGTCGAGGTCAGCGCCTTGACCACACCGGACAACGACTTGGCCCGCCAGGCCGCGCGCAACCCCGACTCGCTGTCCATCTCCGAGTGGGAGACCTGGTATTGCACGGCTTATGTGTCCTCGATCGCGTATCAGATCGAGGAGGCCATCCCGGGCGCGGTGGCCAAGCCGGTGCGGGCCGTGACCGAGTCCTCCGGTTCCATCCTGGAGAAGACATCCCTCCTGATGCTGCTGGTCACGGCCCTGAGCCTGGTGGCCTCCGCCTTGGCGATCGCCAACTTGGTGACCGCCAGCGTGATCGAGCGGGCGCCGCAGATCGGCTTGCTGAAGGCGGTGGGGGCCTCGGACGCCTCGGTGCTGCGCCTGGTGCTGACCGAGTTGGGGCTGATCGCCCTGGCCGGCGGGGTGGTCGGCTACGCGCTGGGGCTGGGCTTCGGCCAGGTGGTGGGGCAGGTGGTGTTCGACTCGTCGATCGCGCTCAGGCCAATTGTGGCGGCGCTGGTCGGGGTGCTGGTTTTGCTGGTGGTTTTGGGCGGTTCGCTGCCCTCGATCCGGATGCTGCTGCGCTTGCGCCCAGCCGACGTCCTGCACGGCAGGTGAGCCCGATGCCGTCCCATCCCTCCCAGCCCTCCCAGCCCTCCCGGCCCTCCCGGCCTTCTCAGCCGCCCCAGCCTTCCGAGCCGCCCCAAACCCCCCAGCCGCCCCGACCGCCCCGACCGCCCCAGCCTTCCGAGCCTTCCCAGCCCTCACCGGGCGCGGTTGCGCCGCGGCCCGGCGCGCGGGCGGCCCGGCGGGCCATGTTCGCCCGCATGGTGCTGCGCTCTTTGACGCGGCGCCGCTCGCGGGTGGCGATCGCTTTGGCCGCCGTCGCCATCGGCGCCACCACCTTGTTCGCTTTGGCCACCATCGCCACCGACATCCCCCGGCAGATGACGCGCGAGATGCGGGCCTACGGCGGCAACCTGCTGGTGCTGCC
>JAITIG010000187.1 GCA_031279575.1 Bifidobacteriaceae bacterium | reverse complement strand
CGCGCGGCAGTGCGCCACCCAGCGCCGGCGGCGCCGGGGGAGACACGGTGGGGCAGGCGTCCGGCGGGCCGGGCGCTAGCGACGGCAGCGGCGGAACCGGCGACCCGGGCCGACACTCGGCGGGGCGGCGCGGCAGCTGCCCCGGCATCGGCGGAACCGGCGACCCGGGACGACACTTGGCGGGGCGGCGGGGCAGCTGCCCAGGCGCGGCCGGCCTGGGCAGACTCAACTGAGCTGCCGCTTCCCGAGCCGCCGCCGGCCGGCCGCGCGCCGTTGCCGCAGCGGACCCGGCCGGCCCAACCCACCGCCATCAGCCGGCGGCGAGGCGGGCCAACCGACCCCGGATGGGGGCAGGCTGGCGCCGCCCTAGCGCCACCGGCGGCGGCGCCACCAGACCGGGCCCCCGCTGCGCGCGTCACGCCTCGGGTTGCGGCTGCTCCCAGACCCCCGGCTGAGGCTTCGGCCGGGGCTGGCGCACAGAACACGGCGACCGCGCCGGACCGGCCGGCCGCCGCCGGACGGTTGGCCGAGCCGCCAGGGGGCCTCGGGGCCGGCCTGGGCCCGGGCCGGGCCGGCGGGCCCGAGACCACTGCGCCGGGCGAGCCCGAAGGCACCAAGTTCACGTCGTTTTCGCAGTTCAGGCCTCTACGGCCGGCCCGGCCCACGATCCAACGGGCAGTCCAGCCCAGGCCATTGCCGCCGCCCGCTGTGTCCACCAGAATCCCCGAGGACCTCATCCCGGGGCTGCCGACCCTAAGCCCGCAGGCCGCTCGCCAAGGCGGCGGAGACGGCCCCCTCAGGCCGGCCGGGCAACCCGCTTCGCGCGGGCCCGCCCCGACCCAGCCGCCCGCGCAAGCGAGCGCCGCGCCGCCACCGCCCGCGGTGTTCGAGGGCCTGGAAGGCATTCCCGGGCACTCCTCCCGGGTGCCGACGGTGCGCTACCGGGGCCGACCGGCTGCCTCCGGACAGGTGCCCGGGCAAACGCGGACCGGCCCACCTGAAGCGGGCTCGTTGCCGCGGGACGGGTTCGCGGTCCCAGCCGCGGGCGGGACAGCCGCCCCGGCGATGGGCGATGCCGCAGCCGGGCTGGCGCTGCCGGCGGCGGCCGAGATCCCGCCGCTGACCGCGCCGCAGGTCGATTGGGCCAGCAGGCAAGCCGAACTTGAGCCAGGCCTCGGCCAGCCGTACCAGGGCAGCGCCCAAACGCCGCAAACAACCGCCCCGCCAGGGCTGGGCGGCGCGCAGGCGATGGGCGATGCCGCAGCCGGGCTGGCGCTGCCGGCGGCGGCCGAGATCCCGCCGCTAACCGCGCCGCAGGTCGATTGGGCCAGCGGGCAAGCCGAACTTGAGCCAGGCCTCGGCCAGCCGTACCAGGGCGGCGCCCAAACGCCGCAAACAACCGCCCCGCCAGGGCCGGGCGGCGCGCAGGCGACCAGGGCCAGCCTCCAGCCCAGCCTGGGCGCAGCCCAAGTTGACCCAGGCGGAGCGCCGCCGGACCAAGGGGGAGCGCAGCCTGGCCAACCGACTGCCCCGCCCGGGCTGGGCGGGGCGCAGCCCGGCCAGGACCACGCGCAGCCCGGCGAGGACGGGGCTCAACCCGGCCCGGACGGCCCTGCGCCCGATCACGCAACCCGGCGCAAGAGTCGCGGCCACTGGCAGTGGCACCACCGCGCGTCGAGCGCGCTCGGCTTCCACCCGCCGCGGTGGCACCTGTCGCGCGGCGCCACCATAGCCGTGGCGGTGGCCGCGCTAGCGGCGCTGGTAGCCATTCCGTTCGCCGTCCTGGAGCTGACCGGCGGCGGGAGCAGCGACCCGGCGCCCACCGAAGCGCCGCTCACGCCAGCCGCGCCCACACCCGGGGAGACCGGGGCGACCGACTGGTCGGTTGGGCGCGGCTTCGACACCGGCGGTTTTTCGATCGAAATCGTCAGCTATTGGGACGCCGTTCCCGCGCTCAGCGCTGACGGCAGCGAAGTGGCTGAGAACGGCCAGTGGGTGCTGGTTGGGATCCGGGTCAAGAACACCGGCGATGAGGAGGGCACTTTTGTGCCGGACCAGCAAAGTCTGACCACCGAGGCTGGCCAGACGTATTCCAACGAGCCCGCCTCGGCCCTCAAACACGCCGATTTCAAGCTTGGCACCTCCCCTATTGCGGTTGGCCAATCCCAAGTCGGCTACCTCGCCTTCGACATCCCCATCGACGCCCGCCCAAGCCAGCTCAGCCTGGTTGGGCGCGTCGGCGAGCCGCCCGTCAGCGTCCCGCTCGGATGACGCGCCACCCGCCGCCCGATGCCGTCTGCCCGGCCATCAGCCCCAGGCGGGTTAGAGACGGTGGCGTTGGGGGCGGCGATGGCGCGCCAGGGTCAGGCGGCGGCGCAGCAACCGACGACTCGCCGCAGCCGGTGGGCGGGGCGGGAACAGGCGACGCGCCGCCAGCGGGGGGCGGGGCGGAAGCCGACGACGAGACGCGACCGGGCGAAGCGGCCGAACCGGGCGGCGGGGCGGCATCGGGCGGGGGGGCGGCATCGGGCAACTGGGGTGAGACTGTTTTGCTGGGGGCGGCGGTGCTGCTCGCCTTGCTGGTCACCCAAGGGGTGGCGATCTACCAGGCGATGGGGCCGGGGGCGGCGGGCTCGACCGACGTGTCGCTGTACGAGTGGTGGGTCCGGCAAGGCGAGATCCAAGGCGGCTGGGTGGGCATCCACGCCGACTGGGTCTACCCGGTCGGGGCGCTGGCGCCGATCCTGCTGGCGGCGGCGCCCTGGGCCGGGTCCTCCTACCTGCTGACCTGGTGCTTGATGACGGCGGGGCTGAATTTGGCGACCGCCGCGGTGGCGGTCAAAGTTGCCGGACTGCGGGCCGCGGCGGCGCCTCTGACCGGCTGGTTCGCGTTCATCGCGCTGCTCGGGCCGGTTGGGGTGGCCCGGCTCGACGCCGTGATGATGCCGCTGGCGCTGATGGCGCTGCTGGTGGCGGGCACGCGCCCGGCCATGGCCAGCGTGCTTGTGACGGCCGGGGCGTGGATCAAAGTTTCCGCCGGGGCGGTCATCATCCCGCTGTTCTGCGTGGTCAAGACCTGGCCGGGGAGGCTCAAGCGGGTGGTGGCGCCGGCCGCTGCGACCTGCCTGGCGGTGGCGCTGGCGCAGCGGCTGGCCGGCGGCAACTGGGACACCCTGACCTCATTTGTGCGGGCGGAGACAGACCGCGGGCTGCAAGTCGAAGCCATCCTGGCGATGCCCGCCGTGTTGGGGCACATCTTCCGCGGCGAAGTGCTGTCGCAGTACAACGACGCGCTGGGGACCTATGAAACCTGGGGGCGCGGCGCGGAAGTGGCCCTGGCCGTCAGCGATGTGGCCCTGCCAGCCGTGGCGCTGGCGGTGGCGGCACTGTGCTGGCTGGCCCGCGAAGAACCCCGGGAGACTCTGCTGCTGGGCACGTTGGCGCTGATGACGGGGCTGATCGTGGCCCACAAGGTGGGATCGCCGCAATTCGCCGCCTGGACCGCGCCGGCGGTGGTGGCGGCGCTGTGCCTGGGCCGGGCGCGGCGGTTTTGGTGGCCGGTTGGCCTGCTGCTGCTGGCGGTGGCGGCTTTGACGGGCTGGCTCTACCCGTGGGGGTACTTCGATTTCCTCGCGGGCAAACCGCTGATGGTGGCGGTCTGGGTGCTGCGCAACTTGATCGTGGCGGGAGTGTTCGCGGCGGCGCTGGCAAGACTGGCCCGCCTGGGTTGCCGCCTGCGCGCCCGCCGCCGGCAGACAGCGGCTGAGCGCACGGTGCCGAGCGGGGCGAAGAGCGTGGTCGGGGCGGCTGGGGGCGGGGGCGACGGCGCGGGCGCGGCCGCGGACTGGGCGGCGGCTGGGGGAGACAGCGCGGGCGCGGCCGCGAACGCGGACTGGGCGGCGGCTGGGGGCGACGGCGCGGACCGGGCGGCGGCTGGGGGCGGGCAGACGGCATCGGGCGGGGGCGCGGACGGGGCGGCCGCTGGGGGCGACGGGGCGGACGGGGCGGCCGCTGGGGGCGGGGAGACGGCATCGGGCGGGGGAACTGGGGAAGGCGGCGTGAGCGGATGACGGGGCACTCGCACGGGCAGGGACCCGCGCCGGCCACGCGGCGGGTCAAGCTGGCCCTGGCGGCGGTGATGGCGGTGCTGGCGGCGGGCACCATAATCGCGCTGGCGGTCTTGTGGCCCAAGGCGGGGCAGGTCCCGCAGAAGACCGCCTACCTGGCGCCGGACGCCAGCTACGCGCCCGGCGTGGTGACGCGGCTGGACCCCGGCAACCCAGCGGGGGAAGTGCTGTTCCGGCTGGACGCAACCGGTCAAGAGGTACGTCTGTACACAGTGGGCGAGGTGCCGCTGGAAGACTTCCAAATCGGCGACCACATCAAGACGCTCAACTTCCCGGACGCGGGCGCCGCCGGCGGCGAAGTGTACGTTTTCCAGGACTTCTACCGCGACGGCCCGATGCTGCTGCTGGCGCTGGTGTTCGCCTTGACCGTGCTGGCGGTGGCTCGGCTCAAAGGGCTGGCCGCCATGGCGGGGCTGGCGGGCGGGCTCGCCCTGGTGTGGCTGTTCACGGTCCCGGCCCTGGTGGCGGGCAAACCATCGCTGGCGGTGGCGTTGACCACGGCCAGCGCCATCATGTTCATCGTCGTCTACCTGGCGCACGGGATCTCGGTCAAGTCAACCACCGCGCTGCTGGGGACGTTCCTGGGGACCGCGGTGGTGGCCTCGCTGGCCTGGTGGGCGGTGCCCGCCAGCCACCTCATCCCGATGGTCGACGAGGTCCTAGTCCAACTCTCCTACAACGCCGGCGGCGTGGACCTGAAAGGCGTGCTGCTGTGCGGCATGGTGCTGGCCGGGGTCGGCGTCCTCAACGACGTCACCATCACCCAGGCCTCGGCGGTTTGGGAACTGCGGGCGGCCGCGCCTAGCGCCACCCGGCGCTCGGTTTTCGCCTCGGCCATGAGGATAGGGCGGGACCACATCGCCTCGACGGTTTACACCATCGCGTTCGCCTACATTGGCGGGGCGCTTGGGCTGCTGATGCTGGCCTCGACCTTCGACCACACGGTGCTGTCCCTGCTCACGGTCGAAGACATCGCCTCCGAGCTGGTGCCAATTCTGGTGGCCTCGATTGGCCTGGTGCTGGCCATCCCGCTAACCACGGCGATCGGCGCCTGGCTGGGCGGGGGGCCGGCCCGGGGCGGGCCCGCCGGCCAGGGGCCCGCGCAGGGGCCGGTCACGGCGCGCCAGTCACCCGGTCCAACCAGTCCAGAGTCTCCGCCAGGTAGCGGCCACGAGTCGGCTGAGGGCTCAAAGCCAGGTCATGCGCACCCCCTTCCAGGGCTCTGACCTCAACGTTTATTCCCAGCTTGGGCGCCAGGCGCCACATTTGGGCAGGGTCGAGGACTGAATCTGTGGTGATCACCTCCGGGTGGTCGCGGGCCGGGTCGCCGCGCCGCAGCGACGTCATCACCAAGACCGGGCAGCCGGCTTCGATGCCGCGCGCCAGCCGCGCCTGCCACCGGCGCACCGAACTGAACCAGGCCGGGCGAACCGGGAAACCCTGGTGCGGTTTCCAAGCCAGGTCGTAGTCCCACTCGCCGCCCGTGGCGCGGTGCAAAGCCCGCCCATAATGCGCCTCAAGCCCTGCCACGGCCGCCTTCGGGGCGAGCCGCGCCAAACCGCGCATGAGCCAGGTCAGGGGCCCGCGTTTGAGCCAGTTGGCGTTGAAATCCAACCACGGCGAGTTCAATACCAGCGCCCGCAGCCGGCCCGGCCGCGCCGCCGCCCACAGCGGCATGATCAGCCCGCCCGTCGAATGCCCGATGCCGACCAGCCCCCTGCCAGCCCCCTCTTCCGCCGCGATGGCCCGCGCGGCGGCGTCTAGATCTTGGGCGTAGACGGAGATGTCCGGCACGTAGTTGGGATGCTCCGGGTCTGCCGAGCGCTCCAGCGACCGGCCGTAACCGCGCAGGTCAAGCGCGTAAAACCGGTAGCCGCGGGCTTCGCAGGCGTGGGCCAGGTGAGCTTGGAAAAAGTAGTCGACAAACCCGTGCAAGTACAGCACGGCGGGCTTGGCGCCGCCGTTTAGGGCGGTCTGGTCTGAGGCCGGCCCTGGGGACAGGTTTGGGGACGGGCCCGGGGCCGAGTTCGGGGCCAGTGCTCGGACCGGGTCTGGGGGCGGGGGCGGGGCCGAGTTCGGTGCCGGTGCTCGGACCGGGTTTAGGGGCGGGGGCGGGGCCGAATCCCCGGCGGGGGGAGCCACCGCGCCGGCGGGGGGCGGGGCTGCGACTTGGGTCGGCGGCGCGGGGGGCCGGCGCAGACGGACCAAGGTGGCGGACTCGGCATCGGGCAGGGGGAGAGGAAGCTGCTCGAAGCCGGGCAGCACGTCCGGGGACCAGGTGGGCGGGGTGGGCGCGGTTGTCATGCGGTCAATCATGCCCCCCTGCCAACCGCGGCGGAGAATCGCGGCCCCGCTTCGGCGCGGGTTTGCCCACGCGGGCAAAAAACCGTGAGGCACAGACCCCCTCCACGCGGGCCGCAACTGCGAAGCGCGCCGGTCTCTTTGCCGCCATCGGCCGGGGCGGGTAACCTTGGGGGGCTCGGAGGCGTCGCATAGAGGCCTAGTGCGCCCGCCTGCTAAGTGGGTTGGGGGTTAGTACCCCCTCGCGGGTTCAAATCCCGCCGCCTCCGCCATCCAGGCCAGCGCGGCGCGGGCTGGGGTCAAAACCTCAATCCGGCGATCCCCGGCGGGTTGGGTCAAAGCGGAGGGCGCGGTTTATTGCGGCCGCCGCCTCGGCTGCGCCGAGCGCGGCGGCAGGCAGCGGCGGGCCGGTCTGGGCGCCCGGCGAAAACGGCAGCTCGGCCCGCTGGTCGGCGAAGCGCAGCACAACGCAGCAGCGCACCCGCCTGGCGCGCCCGCTGCCGGGGCGCAGTGCAACTGTGGCCGGCGCCAAGTGCGCCGCCGGGAAAGACACCACCTCGCGGCCGGCCCGATCCCTCAGGCCGAGCCGTCCTGCGCCCACCACCAGGCCCATGATCGCGTCAGCCACAGCTGCCTCGGCCTCGGCCTGCGCGGCATCGCCCTCAGTGGCGTCCTCAGCCTCCGGCCAACCGTGCGCCACACCCAACCGGGTCAAAGCCGAACCCAGGGCGGGCGCCGCCAGGCCGGCCAAGACCAGCGCGTCGGGGTTGGCCCGCGCCAAGTCGCGGCGCAAAACCTCCACCGCCCGCCAAGCCATCACCACCCGGAGCGCCCAGGGCAATCCAACCAGCGCGGTCAGACCGACGGTCAACAGCCATTCCAGGTCCACGGGGCGCAACGCCAGCATTGTCACCTCGCCGATCACCACCAAGACGACCCCGATCCGGCCCCAATCGCTGATCGACCGCCGCCTGGCGCGCGGCGCCTCGCCACCTTCCACCGGGCCGCCCCTCCTGTTCGCGCCTCGCGCCATCGAACCCCCCAACACCAACGCCGTCCACCCGCCCGCCCCCGGCCGGGCCTCAACAGGCCGACACCATATTGGCGCACCCCGCGAAGTCGGCGCCAGCCCCCAAGGCGCCAAAATAAGGGCCGCCAATACCCGGAGACCCGCCCGAGTGGCCGCCAACGCGCCTGCAAGCAGGCGGTCGCAGGCGGTCGCAGGGTAACCACGCTCCGGCCATGCCCGCGCCGGGCCATAGCCTAATCGAGGCCCGCGAACAGGCGCCTCGCCAGACACGCCTCGGACCCACGCCCCCCAGGACCGGGCAGCGGCGTCCAGCGTGCCTAACTGGCCCGCGGCGCAGTAGGCGAGGATCGGTGGATCGAGGTTAAGAGCCCGATGCCGCCGCGACCATCAGTTCGAGCCGGGGGCGGTTTTGGTCCACGAACTCCTGCTCCAGCTCGAGTTGAATGGCGGCGAATCTGGCCTCGTAGTCTGTCTCGGCGCGGCAGTCGAAATCGGCCAGGGCGATCTCCGCCTCGGCGGGCGAGCCGACCAGCGAGCGCTGGTCCAACCGGAG
>JAITIG010000135.1 GCA_031279575.1 Bifidobacteriaceae bacterium | reverse complement strand
CGGTCACGCCTTGGCTCTCCGCCGCCGCACGATGCCGTCCGCCCCGCCCCCAGCCCCCCCGGCCGCCCGGAGCCGCCCCGCCGGCCGGGTCCGCCTGATCGGCCGGGTCCGCCCCAGCTGCGTCGGCAACCGGGCGGCTGGCGGCGGGCGCGGCATCGGGCTGGTTGGGGGGTGGGGGCCCGCCGGGCGCATCCGGGGCGGGCGCGGCCGGGGCGGCGGGCGGGACGGTCGCGGCCGGGCCCGACAGCCTGGGCCAGGAGTCCTCCAAGCGCGCCGCCACCTGGTCCTGCCAGGACTTCTCCGCCTGGTCGCGGATGCCGGCCAGCATCTTCCGGCTGACCAGGAAGCCGACCCAGTTGACGGCCTTGACGCCCAGGCCGGTGCGCCACTTGGACCAGGCGTAGCGCTCGCGGACCACCAGGCGGGTGCCTGTCGGCCCCTCCGGCTCCAGGGCGAAGGCCCAAGAGAAGCTGAAGTCCGCCATCACCCCGGCCGGCGCCGCCGCGGTGTCGTTGGTCAGCACCAGGGCGCTGTCGGGCGTCGCCTCGGCCACCCGCAAGGACATCCCATGCGCCAGTTTGACGGTGTCCCCGACCTCCAGTTGCCGCAATTCGGGCTCGATCCCACCGGCCTCGCCGGCGGCGGGCTGAGGGTGGTCGCAGCCGCAGAACCCGGCCCGGTCGAGGCCGATCCGCGCCACCCAACGCCAAACCTCGCGCGGCGGGGCGGCGATCCCAACCGCCCGCGTGGCCTGGAGCGAGGGGGCTGAGACAACCGCGTCGCCGGGCAGCGCCCGGCGCTGCTCCGCGGCCGTGGCGCCCCAGCGCAGCTGCCAGTGCCAGGCGGCCATGCCGCTGACGGCCCCGCCCGCCATGAACAGGTGCCACAGAACGGTCTTGGTGGTCCTTCGCATCCGTCCAGTCTCCCACTCGAAGGCAAACGGCGGGTAAACGGATCCGGTCCTGCGATGGGCTTTGACCAGACCCGGCGCGTGGCAAGATGGGGCCGGCGCAAAACTCGAGCGAAGGAGCCCGCATGAGCCGATCGCACCAGGCCGACCGCCTGCCCGCGATGCCGCACCCACCCCCGGGGCGCTTGGCCCAATCCGCCAACCCGGATCCCGGCCGGCCCGGCGCAGCCGCGCGCCCGCCCCACCCGGCGCCGCCGGCCCAATCCCCCAGACCAGCCCGGCTGGCGCCCCCGGCGCGGGCGGGCGGGCGGGCCGAGCCGGGAGCGGGGCCTTGAACAGCTCCTCGGCGGAGGCGCCGTGGCCGGTGGCGCAGGTGGCCGGGCTGCTGCGGGATTATGTGGCGCGCCTGGGGTCGGTTTGGGTCGAGGGGCAGGTGGTCCAGTTCAACCGCCGGGCCGGGCTGACCTTCGGGGTGCTGCGCGATTTGGCGGAGAACGTCGCGCTCGACATCTCGGTGCCCAACTCGGCCCTGCTCGGCCTGGAGATCCGCCAGGGCGCCAAGGTGGTGGTCAACGGCAAGATGGAGTTCTGGCCCAAGCAGGGCCGGCTGTCCTTCAAGGTGCGCGAGATCCGCCTGGCCGGCGAGGGCCAGCTGTTAGCCCAGTTGGAGGCGCTAAAACGGCGCCTCGCGGCCGAGGGGCTGTTTGACCAGCAGCGCAAGCGGCCGCTGCCGTTCGCGCCGGAGTTGATCGGGCTGATCTGCGGCCGCGACTCCAAAGCCGAGCACGATGTGGTCGAGGTCGCCACCCGCCGCTGGCCCGCCGCCCGCTTCGCCATCCGCCCGGTGGCGGTCCAAGGCCCTGGGGCCGCGCCGCAGGTGATGGCCGCCTTGGCCGAGTTGGACGCCGACCCGGCGGTCGAGGTCATTGTCATCGCCCGGGGCGGCGGCTCGGTCGAGGACCTGCTGCCGTTCTCCGACGAGGCCCTGATCAGGGCGGTGGCGGCGGCGCGCGCGCCGGTGGTCAGCGCCATCGGCCACGAGCCGGACTCCCCCATCCTCGACCTGGCGGCTGATTTCCGGGCCGCCACCCCGACAGAGGCCGGCAAGCGCATCGTGCCGGACCAGGCCGAGGAGGAAGACCTGGTGGCGGGGGCTTTGGCGGCGGCGCGGCGCGCCATCGCCGCCCTGGTGGAGCGCGAGTTGGAGCGCTTGGCCGCCTGCCGCAGCCGGCCGGCCCTGCGCCAACCCGCCTGGATCGTCGAAAACCGGGCGGCGGAGATCGCCACCTTGGCGGCCGACGGGCGGCGCGCCACCGCCCAGCGCTTGGAGCGGGCCGCGGCCGAGGTGCGCACCGCCGCCGCCCGCCTGGCCGCCCTCTCGCCCCAGGGCACCTTGGAGCGCGGCTACGCCCTGGTCGCGCGCGACGCCCAGTTGGTGCGCGATGCCGCCCAGGTGGCCGCCGGCGACCAGGTGCGGGTGCGCGTGGCGCGGGGGGCGTTTGGCGCGCAGGTCGTAGAGTTGACGCCATGAGCGCGCCGATCCCCGTCGAAGAGCTGAGCTATGAGGCAGCGCGGGCCGAGTTGGTCCAAGTGGTGCAGCAACTGGAGGCCGGGTCGCAGACTTTGGAGCAGGCCATGGCCCTGTGGGAGCGCGGCGAGGCGCTGGCGGCGCGCTGCCAGGAGTGGTTGGACGCCGCCAAGGCCCGCATCGAGGCCCGCCGCCCGCCAAGGCCGTCCCAGGACCCGCCCGCGGCAAACTAAGCCATCATTTTTGGGCTCGCTTTTGGGATCTGCCCCATCAATTTGGGGCGGGGGCCGGACCGGGGTTTACGGGGCGGCGTCGACGGCGGAGCCGTCGATCCATTGGCGCGGGTCCAGTTTGGGCCTGGGCCAGCGGTAGTCGGAGGCGAACAGCGGCGAGGTGATCATCATGTCCGCCGTGGCCGAGTTGCAGGCGGCGGGGGTGTTCCACAAGGCGGCCAGGCGCAGCAGCGCCTTGACATCCGGGTCGTGGGGTTGGGGTTCGAGCGGATCCCAGAAGAACAGCAGCATGTCGATGCGGTCCTCCGCGATCATGGCGCCAACCTGCTGGTCGCCGCCCACCGGGCCGGACAGCAGCCGGTTGACCTCCAGGCCGAGCTCGAACTCGAGCATGGTGCCGGTGGTGCCGGTGGCCCACAACTCGTGGCAGGCCAGGGCGGAGCGGTTGAATTCCACCCACTTGAGCAGTTCGTGTTTCTTGTTGTCGTGGGCTACCAGCGCGATGCGGCGCCGGGGTGGGTCCGTTGCGGTTGCCATGGTTCCAGCTTTGCCTGCCCGCCTGGCGGGCGCAAGGCGGCTGGGCAAACGCGCGGCGCGGTAGGCGGGGTGGGTTGAAGGTTAAGGCTGTTGGCCGGCGGCCACGTTGGCGATGGCGGTTTGGAGGTCGCCGGAGGACCAATCCCACTGGTAGGCCGTCTGGCCGTGGCCGATCAAAACCCACGGCGTGCCTTGGAAGCCCTCGGCGCTGGTGACGCTCTGGGTGGCCTGCGCCACCCAGTCGTCGAAGCCGCCGGCGGCGAACTGGGCGATCGCCTCTTGGGCCACGCCGGCCGCCCGCGCCAGATCGGCGATCTCCTGGTCGCTTAGGCCGGGGCCGCCCTCGGCCGGCTGGTTGTCCCACAAGGCCTGGTCAAAGGCCCCGAAGTGGTCCGGGTCGAGCGAGGCGACAGCGGTGGCGGCGCGCGCCGCCCGGGAAGAGTACTCGGTGGTGGA
>JAITIG010000110.1 GCA_031279575.1 Bifidobacteriaceae bacterium | reverse complement strand
CGCGTCAAATGGATCACCAACTGCTGCAGCGAGACCGGCTCCGCGGTCAGGGCGGCCGCGGCCAAGGCGCGGTGGTCGGCATCGGCCAACGGGCCCAACACAGTCAACGCCAGGTAGGGGCCCATGGCCTCGCGGTGGACCACCTCGCGCCCGGCCGCGAACGCCTCGACCGCCCCGCCCGGCCCGATGATCCGCGCCGCCCGCCCCAGCAACGCCTCCCGGGACTGGTCTATCAGCACCCGGCCGTGGTCCAGCACCACCACGTTGGCCACCAGGTTGGCGACCTCGTCGATCAGGTGGCTGGAAAGCACAATGGTGCGCGGGTCGCGGGCGTAGCTCTCGCGCACCGCCTCGTAGAAGACCTGGCGCGCCATGGCGTCCAAACCCAGATAGGGCTCGTCGAAAAAGGTGATGTCAGCCCGGGCGGCCAACCCGATGGTGACACCGACAGCCGAGTTCTGGCCCCTTGACAAGCGCCTGATCCGCCGCCGCAAAGGGATGTCCAAAGCCGCGATCAGGTGGTCCGCCAGGCGCTGGTCCCACCGCGGGTAGAACATGCGGGCCACCCCGAAGGCGTCCTTGGGGTGGGCGTCGTTGGGGTAGACCTGGCCCTCGCGGATAAAGCACATGCGCTCCAGCGCGGCCGCGTTCTCATACGGCCGCAGGCCGTAGACGGCCACCTGGCCGGCGGTGGCGAAGCCCTGGGCGGTGGCGATCGACATCAAGGTGGTCTTGCCGGCGCCGTTGTGCCCAAACAGGCCGTGGACCACGCCATCGGCCAACTCGAGGTCGACATGGTCCAGCGCCACGGTTCGCTTGTAGCGTTTGACCAGGTCGCGGACGGCGACGGCGGCAGTCATGGGCGGTCCTCGGCGGGGGCGTCCGCGATCACAGCGCCCGCGCCGCCCGCTCGGCCGGCGAAAGCAGCCGGCCGAGGTCCCGCACCGCGCCCCTGTCGGCCGAGGTGGCCAGGGCGGCGTAGGTTTGCAGCGCCTGCGAGACTGGACGATGCCGCCCCGCCGGCCGGTAGCCCCCCGCCTCCTCCAGCGCCCCGCGCCGGGCCGCCAACTCCTCCGCGCCGACAGCCAAAGCCAGGCGGCGGGAGGGGATGTCGATGACGATGCGGTCGCCATCGCGCGCCAAGGCGATCAGGCCGCCGGAGGCGGCCTCCGGCGAGACGTGGCCAATCGACAAACCGGAGGTGCCGCCGGAAAAACGGCCGTCGGTGATCAAGGCGCACTGCTGGCCCAGCCCGCGCCCCTTCAGGAAAGAGGTGGGGTAGAGCATCTCCTGCATGCCGGGCCCCCCGGCCGGCCCCTCATAGCGGATCACCACCACATCGCCCGCTTTGACCTGCCCGTTCAAAATGCCCTCGACGGCGTCCTCCTGCGACTCGAAGACCACGGCCGGCCCCTCGAAATGCCAAATTGACGCCTCGACGCCGGCCGTTTTGACCACCGCGCCGTTTGGGGCCAGGTTGCCGCGCAGCACCGCCAGCCCGCCATCTTGGGTGAAGGCGTGGGCCGCATCCCTGATCACACCGCCGGCCGGGTCCAAATCCAACTCCTGGTAGCGCTCAGACTGGGTCAGGCCGGCCGGCGAGTAGCGGCCGCCCGGCGCGGCCCGGAACATGGCCTCCGCCTGGGCCAGCGGCCGGCCGCCGCGCACATCCCACAAGCCCAGCCAGGTGTCCACGTCCGGCGAGTGGATGCTGCCGACACCGGGGTGGAACAGGCCGGCCCGGCGCAGCTCGCCCAGGATCGCCGGGATGCCGCCGGCCCGGTGGACGTCCTGGATCAGGGCTTTCCCGTTGGGCGCCACCTTGCAGATGCACGGCACCCGCCGGCTCAGCTCCTCGATGTGGTGCAAGGTGAAGTCGACGCCGGCCTCTTGGGCCAGGGCCAAGATGTGCAGGATTGTGTTGGTGGACCCGCCCATGGCTATGTCAAGCGTCATGGCGTTGGCGAAGGCCTCGAAGGTGGCGATCGACTTGGGCAGGACGGAGGCGTCATCCTCCTGGTACCAGCGCCGGGCCAACTCCACCACTGTGGCGCCCGCCCGCCGGTAGAGCTCCTCCCGGTCGGTGTGGGTGGCCAGCAAGGTGCCGTTGCCGGGCAGGGCCAGGCCCATGGCCTCGGTGAGGCAGTTCATCGAGTTGGCTGTGAACATTCCCGAGCAGGAGCCGCAGGTGGGGCAGGCCCCCTCCTCGATGGCGGCCAGGTCCTGGTCGGAGACCTGCGGGTTGGCCGATTCCGAGATCGCCGCGATCAGGTCCAGCCGGTCCCGGGTGGGCCCCGAGGGCAGGGCCGCCCGGCCGCCTTCCATGGGGCCGCCGGAGACGAACACCGCCGGGATGTTCAGCCGCATGGCCGCCATCAGCATGCCGGGGGTGATCTTGTCGCAGTTGGACAGGCACACCAGCGCGTCCGCCCGGTGGGCGTTGACCATGTATTCGACGCTGTCCGCGATCACCTCCCGGCTGGGCAGCGAGTACAGCATGCCCTCATGGCCCATGGCGATGCCGTCGTCGACCGCGATGGTGTTGAACTCCCGGGCGATGCCGCCCGCCTGGTGGATGGCCTGCGAGACGATCCGCCCCACCGGCGCCAGGTGGGTGTGCCCCGGCACGAACTCGGTGAAGCTGTTGGCCAGGGCGACGATCGGTTTGCCGAAGTCCTCCCGCGCCACCCCGGCCGCCCGCAGCAGCGCCCGCGCGCCCGCCATGTTGCGGCCCGTCATCAACACCTCGGAACGGAGTTTCGGCATGCCGATTAGCGTAGACCCCGCCTTAGCCGCCAAAGCCTCAAACCAGCTCGCTCAAGCCGCGGTGAGCCAGATCAGCGCCAGGTTGAGCGCCACTATCAGCGCTGTCGCCAGCCAGGCGGCCGCCTGGGTGGCGGGGCGGTTGACGCAGTCGCCCATGACGCCGCGCCGCCCGGTCAGCCACACCAGCGGCACGATGGCGAACGGTATGCCGAAGGACAGCACCACCTGGGAGACCACCAGCGCCCAGGTGGGCGAGGCGCCGGCCGCCAGCACCGCCAGCGCCGGGACCAGGGTGACCAGGCGGACGGCCAGCGGCGGCAGGCGGACGTTGAGGAAGCCGTAGATTATCTCCGCCCCGGCGTAGGAGCCGACCGAGGTCGAGGCCAGCCCCGAAAACAGCAGTCCGATGGCGAACACCACCCCCACCGCCGGGCCCAGCGCCTGGCTGATGGCGCCCTGGGCGCCTTCGATGGTGTCGGTGCCGGCCACGCCGCGCAGGTTGGCGGCCGCCAGCACCAGCATGGCGATGTTGACCGAGCCCGCCACCACCAGGGCGCAGAGCACGTCCCAGCGGGTGGCGCGGATCAGGTGCTTGCGCTTGGCGGGCTGGGTGACCCGGCCGTGGCGGTCGCGCGTCAGCGAGGAGTGCAGGTAGACGGCGTGCGGCATGACAGTCGCGCCCAGCATGGAGGCGGCCAGCAGCACTGAGTCGGCGCCCTGGAAGCGCGGCGCCAGGCCGGCCAGCAGCTCGGCCGGGCCAATCGGGGAGATCGCCAGGCCGGAGACGAACCCGACTGTGATGACCACCAGCATCGCGGTGACGACCAGCTCGAATGAGCGCTGGCCGTGGCGCGATTGGACCGCCAGCAGGCCAATCGAGGCGGCCCCGGTGATGGCGCCGCCGAGCAGCAGCGGCAAGCCGAACAGCAGGTGCAGGGCGATGGCGCCGCCAATCACCTCGGCCAGGTCGGTGGCGACGGCTATGACCTCGGCTTGGCCGAAGTAGGCCCAGCGGGCCCATTTGCCCAAGCCCGCGGCCAGCATTTGGGGCAGGGACCGGCCGGTGGCGATGCCCAGCTTGGCGCTGAGGTATTGCACCAGCACGGCCATCGCGTTGGCCAGCACCAGCACCCAGACCAGCAGGTATCCGTAGCGCGCGCCGGCTGTCAGGTTGGCCGCCACGTTGCCCGGGTCGACATACGCCACAGCGGCCACAAAAGCCGGCCCGAACAGGCGCAGCATGCGGGCTTTGGCTTTGCGCCCGGTCCGCTGGCCGGCCTTGGGCGGCGGCGAAGCCGGTGCGGCGTCCACGCTGCCTCCTCGGCGGTTAGAAACCGGCCCTTGGGCAAAGCAAGCCGACGGGCGCCCGAAACCCAAAGTTCGGGTAACCGAAATCTTACCGGACCCGGAGACGGCATCGGGCGATTCAGGCTATCGTCGTCCCCGTGCCTGTCGCGCTCCTGCCGCCGCCCGGGTTGGCGGTGGCGAAAACCCGCTTCTTGTGGGGCGACGAGCGCCGCTGGCGCCAGCGCCTGGCCATAGCCCTGCCGGCCGGGCTGGCCGGGCCGTGGCTGTTCTTCGGCTTCGGCTTCGCCGACCTCTACCTGCAAAACCCGACCGAGTTCCCCTTCCGGTTGAGCCAACTGGCCGGCCCCGCCCTGGCCCTGGCCTTGGGGAGCGGGCTGGCGCTGGCCGGATTGCTGCTGGCCACCCGCGGGCGCGTCTTCGACGCCGCGGTCTCGCTGGTGGTCGGCTTGAGCCTGGCGGGCTGGACGCAGGCCAACTTCCTCAACGGCTCCCTGGGCGAGTTGAACGGCGTCGCCATCCAATGGGGCCAATACCGCGGCCTGGCCGCCGCCAACACCGCCCTCTGGCTGGGGCTCGGGGCGAGCCTGCTGGCGCTGCGGGCGGCCAGCCGGCGGTGGTGGCAGACCGTCGCCTGGCTGGCGCCGAGCAGCGTCATCGTCATCTCCGGCCTGGGACTGGTGGGCACCTACGCCGAGGCGCAGACCGACGCCTGGGCGCCGCCGCAAGCGGACTACCCCACCTGGGAAGGGGCCTTCACCGCCTCATCGACCGCCAACCAGTACATTTTTGTGCTCGACATGATGGACCAGAAGTTTGTCCAGCAGATCCAAGCCGAGCAGCCGGACTTCTTCGCCTCGCGCCTGGACGGCTTCACCCAGTTCGACAACAACATCTCCAACGACACCCGCACCTTCCCCTCCGCCGTCCACCTGCTGACCGGCGTGCCCTACCGCTGGGACCAGCCGTCCGCCCAGTACATCGCCCAGGCCTACCAGCAGGGCGCCTTCCTGTGGAGCTTGCGCGAGGCCGGGTACTCGACCAACATCTACGCCACCAACAAGTACTCCTACGCCAACATCTCCGACCTCGAAGGCCTGGCGGACAACCTGCGCCCAACCGAGGTCCACACCCCCACCAGCGCGATCCTGAAGGGCTTCGCCCGCCTGGCAGGCTTCCGCTACGCGCCGCACCTGCTCAAACCGACCTTCTGGACGCCAACCGACCCGTTCGCCTACTCGGGGCCGGGCGTGGCGGGCCCCGAGCCGTTCACCAACTCCAACACCGAGTTCTACAACCGGCTCAAAGCCTCCGGGCTAACCCTGGACGGCCCCACCGCGCGGTTCTCCTACTTCCACCTCGACGGCGCCCACTACCCGGCCCTGATCAACGCCCAGGCCGAGCCGGTCGAAGCCGACTCGGTGACCCTCTACGAGCAGGCCCAGGGGGCGTTCAAGATTGTCTTCGACTACCTGGACGAGCTGCGCCGGCTGGGCCGCTACCAGGACGCCACCATTGTCATCACAGCCGACCACGGCCAATGGC
The DNA here is from genome assembly GCA_031279575.1 of Bifidobacteriaceae bacterium. Next base: position 7,389 of record JAITIG010000110.1, on the reverse strand, counting down.
CCAACACGGCCGACCGCCCGGACCTGCCCGGCCCCCGCCTGACAGCGCTGTTTGTCAAACCGGCCGGCGCGGCCCGAACCGCGCTGGCCCACTCCGAGGCGCCCACCGAGATGGCCAACGTGCGGGCCACCTTGCTGGCGGACGCCGGCCTCGAAGACCCAGACGGCTACCCCACGGTGTTCGAGATCCCGGCCGGGGCGAGCGCGCCGCGCGACTTCTACTACATCCGCGGCTTCACCATCGACGAGGCGGTGGTCGACTTGTGGCAAGTCACCGGCGACGCCCGCGACTTCGCCAACTGGCAGCTGGTCGAATCCTTCAAACCGGAGTACTGGGACCGCTAAGCGCTAGAACCGCTAGACCCACGAGGGCAGCCACATGTGGAGGCGCCAGAAGTCGAAGTCCACGCTCTGGCCGGACCAGATGGGCCAGAAGAAGGCCGAGACAACCAAGATGGCGCCCACCGCCACGCCGACCCCGGTGATGGCGGCGACGCGGTGGGCGGCGGGCGGGTCGATCCGGGCCTGCGGCAAGCCGCGGTCGCAGCGGCCCAGCAGCGGCGGCCCAATCACCCGCCCCGCCGCGTAGGCCAAGGCCAGGGCCACAAACGGCAAGAAGGCGACGGTGTAAAAGGTGAAAATGGTGCGCTGGGCGTAGAACAGCCAGGGCAGGTAGCCGCCGATATAGCCCGCCAAAATGCCCCAAGCCCGCCGGTCCGCCCAGACGATGGCGTTGTACACCACCACCACCAAGGCCACCGCGCCGAGCCACCAGATCAGCGGGTTGCCCAAAGCCGTCACCGCCTGGCTGCATTCCTCGGCGCCGCAGGTGGCCTCCTTCTCGTAGAAAAAAGAAGTCGACCGCTGCTGGATCAGCCACAGGGCCGGATTGGACTTGTAACTGTGGTCGCTGGTCAAGCTGGTGTGGAAGCCGTAGGCCTGCTGGTGGTATTGGGCCAAGGAGCGCAGGCCCTCCGGCAGCCAGCCGATGCCCTGGCCGGGGTTGTCTTTGGCCCACTGCCGGTTGTAGCCGCCGGCCGTCGCCAGCCAACCGGCCCAGCTCGCCGTGTAAACCACCAGCGCCGCCGGCACCAGCAGGAGGAAGGCTTTGACGCCATCGCGCAGCAGGGCGGCCGGCAGCCACAGGCGCAAGCCGGCCCGGCGCCGCGCGGCCGCGTCCCAGGCCACCACTGTCAAACCGAACGCGGCCAGGAAAAACAGCCCCGACCACTTGACGCCGCAGGCCAAGCCGAGCGCGAGGCCGGCGCCCAGCAGGTACCAGCGCATCCCCAGCCCGGGCCCGCCGGGGCCGGCCCGGTCCGCCCGGCGCGCCAGGCGGCGGTCCATTTGGGCGCGGTCCTTCAACACGAACCAGAACCCCAGCAGGGCGAAGAACATCAAGAACACGTCCAGCAGCCCGGTGCGCGAGAGCACCACGCCGATGCCGTCCACGGCCACCATCAGCCCGGCCAGCAGCCCCAGCGCTTGGCAGTCCAGCAGGCGCCAGCCCACCAGGATCGCCACCAAGACGGCGGCGGTGCCGAACAGCGCCGCCGAGAAGCGCCACCCGACCGGCGAGTCGGGCCCAAACAGCCACATCCCGCAGGCGATCAGCCATTTGCCCACCGGCGGGTGGACCACATAGGAGCCGGTGTCTTGGAGGGCGGAGAAGTCGCCGGCCTCGAACAGGTGGTCTTGGTCTTTGGTCCAGTTGAACTCCACCCCGCGGGTGAGCAGCGAGTAGGCATCCTTGACATAATAGGTCTCATCAAACATCAGTTTGGGTGGGGAGCCCAGGTTCCAAAAGCGCAGCAGCCCGCCTAGCAAGGTGACGGCGCCCGGCCCGGCCCAGCGCAGCGCCAACTGGCGGCCGGCCGCGCCCTGGCCGGGGGCGGCATGGCGCCCTGGCCGCGGCGCCGGGGCGGCGGGCGGCGCGGCGGGCGGCGCGGCGGGCTCGGTTCGGGTGGGCTCCACAACGCCCTATGGTACGTCTATGGCCTCCATAGACCGCGGCATCGTGCTGGCCGCCACGCCGCTGGGCAACCCGCGCGACGCCTCCGACCACCTGCGCTGCCTGCTGGCCGCGGCCGACGTGATAGCCGCCGAGGACACCCGCCGCCTGCGCGCCCTGGCCGGGCGCCTGGGGGTCAAACCAGGCGGGCGGGTCGTCTCCCTGTTTGACCACAATGAGCGCTCGCGGACGGCCCGGCTGGTTGAGGCGGCCGCCCAGGGGCTGGTGGCGGTGGTCTCAGACGCGGGCGCGCCGCTCATCTCCGACCCGGGGTTCGACCTGGTCAGGGCCGCCATCGCGGCCGGCATCCGGGTCAGCTGCGCGCCGGGGCCCTCGGCGGTGGTGGCCGCCTTGATGGTGTCCGGGCTGCCAGCCGACCGCTTCGCCTTCGAAGGCTTCGCGCCGCGCGCCGCCGGGCCCCGCGCCGCCTGGCTCGACGCTCTGGCCGGCGAAACCCGCACCGTGGTGGCCTTCGACTCGCCGCGCCGGGTGGCGGCCACCTTGCGCGCCGCCGCCCAGCGCTTGGGCCCGGACCGCCCGGCCTGCCTGGCCCGCGAGTTGACCAAACCCCATGAGGAGATCCTGCGCGGCAGCCTGGGCCAGCTGGCGGACTTGGCCGCCAGGCGCGACCTGCTGGGCGAGGTCACCTTGGTGCTCGGCGGCGCGCCCGGCCCGGCCGGGGCGGACCTGGCCGCCCAGGTGGCGCAAGTCGAGCGCCTGGTGGCGGCCGGCGACAGGGTCAAAGACGCGGTGGCGTTGGTGGCCGGCGCCCACGCCAGCCCAAACCGGGCCCTCTACCAAGCCGTCCTGGCCGCCCGCGCCGCCCCCCAGCGGCCGGAGGCGCCAGGCGGCGGGCGCCAGGCGGCGGGCGGCGGGCGGCGGGCGGCGACGGCCTAGGCTTGAGGCTATGACTCGCGTGCTTTCCTCGGTGGCCTGGCCCTACGCCAACGGCCCCAGACACATTGGCCATGTGGCGGGCTTCGGCGTGCCCTCTGACGTGTTCTCGCGCCACATGCGGATGGCGGGCCACGATGTGCTGATGGTCTCCGGCACAGATGAGCACGGCACGCCCATCCTGGTCCAAGCCGAAGCCGAGGGCATCACCCCCCAAGCCCTGGCGGACCGCTACAACCGGGTGATCGTCGAAGATCTCCAGCAGCTGGGTTTGGCCTACGACTTGTTCACGCGCACCACCACGCGCAACCACTACGCCGTGGTCCAAGAGATGTTCCGCACCGTCCACAAGAACGGCTACATGGTGGAGAAGACCACCATGGGCGCGGTCTCGCCCTCCACCGGGCGCACCTTGCCGGACCGGTTCATCGAGGGCACCTGCCCGATCTGCGGCTTCGAGGGCGCCCGGGGCGACCAGTGCGACAACTGCGGCAACCAGTTGGACCCGATCGACCTGGTCAACCCCAGGTCCAGGATCAACGGCGAGACGCCCCGGTTTGTCCAGTCGAACCACTTCTTCCTCGACCTGCCCTCGCTGGTGGAGGCGCTGGCGGCCTGGTTGGAGACGCGCCGCGATTGGCGGCCCAATGTCCTCCGGTTCTCCTTCAACCTGCTCGAGGACGTCCGCCCCAGAGCCATGACCAGGGACATCGATTGGGGCATTCCGGTGCCGCTGCCCACCTGGCAGGACAACCCCAACAAGCGCCTGTACGTCTGGTTCGACGCCGTCATCGGCTACCTGTCGGCTTCGATCGAGTGGGCGCGGCGGCGGGCGCTGGCCACCGGCCAACCGGCCGAGGCGGAGCGCTGGCGCGAGTGGTGGAACTCGCCGGAGGCCCGCTCGTATTACTTCATGGGCAAGGACAACATCACCTTCCACTCCCAGATTTGGCCCGCCGAGCTGCTGGCCTACAACGGCCAGGGGCGGCGCGGCGGCGCCCCCGGCCAGTACGGCAAGCTGAACTTGCCCACCGAGGTGGTCTCCTCCGAGTTCCTCAACATTGGGGGGGAGCAGTTCTCATCCTCGCGCGGGAAGGTCATTTTGGTGCGCGACATGCTCTCGCGCCACCAGCCGGACGCCCTGCGCTACTTCATCGCCGTGGCCGGGCCGGAGAGCCAGGACACCGAGTTCACCTGGGAGGAGTTTGTGCGCCGCACCAACTCCGAGCTGGTGGCCGGTTGGGGCAACCTGGTCAACCGGACCGCCAATTTGATCCACAAGAACTTTGGCGCCCTGCCGCCGCCCCCCGCCCAGCCCCAGCCGGCCGACCAAGCCGTGCTGCGCGCCACCGAGTTGGCCTTCGGCGAGGTGGGCCGCGCCATCCGGGCGCACCGCCAGAAGCAGGCCGCGACCGCCGCCATGCGGGCGGTGGGGGAGGTCAACAAGTATTTGGCGGACACCGCGCCGTGGAAGCTGGCCAAAGGGGACGATGCCGCGCGCTCGCGCATGGGGGAGATCCTGCACGTGGCGGCCCAGGCGGTCTCAGATTGCAACACTTTGCTGGCCCCGTTCCTGCCGCATTCGGCGCGCGAGGTGGACCGGGCTTTGGGCTTCGCCCGGCCCTTCGGCGACGAGCCGGTGATCGAGGAGGTGCGCGACTTGGACGACCCATCGCGCGGGTACCCCATCATCACCGGCGACTACGGCCGCACCTCGGGGCGGGGCGCGCCGGCCTGGCAGCGCGAGGCCATCCCGGCAGGCCAGGCCGTGCCGGCCCCCAGCCCCATCTTCGCCAAACTGGACCCGTCCGCGGTGGCCCAGGAGAACGCCCGCCTCCGCGCGGCCGAGTAAACCGGTCCAAACAGGTTGGCCAACCGGGCGCTGGGCGCGGCCATCGCCCAATGCCCCAAATCCCCCATCCGACCTGGCCGCGGGTAGGGTGGCGGGTTATGGCGAAAGACCGTTCCTACCCGCCCGCGCCGGAGCCGCTGCCGCTGGCGGTGACGGACAACCACGCCCACATTGAGCCGTTCCAAAGCTTCCCCGAGGCGCCTTTGACCCTGGACCAGCAGGTGGCGGCGGCCCGAGCGGCCGGCGTCAGCCGGATTGTCCAATGCGGCTGCGACCTGCCCTCGGCCCGCTGGACGGCGGCGGAGGCGGTCAAGCACCCGGGCGTCATCGGCGCCATCGCCATCCACCCGAACGACGCCGCGCGGCTGGCGGCCAAGGGCGCCTACCAAGACGCCCTCCAGGAGATCGCGGACCTGGCGGGCGGCCAAGAGCGGGTGCGCGCCATCGGCGAGACGGGGTTGGACTACTACCGCACCGGGCCGGAAGGGCGGGGGGCGCAGCTGGCGGCCTTCCGCGACCACATCGCGCTGGCCAAGGAGTTGGGCTTGGCCTTGCAGATCCACGACCGCGAGGCCCACCGGGACGTCATCGAGACCCTGAGGCGGGCGGGGGCGCCGCAGCGGACCGTGTTCCACTGCTTCTCCGGCGACGCCGAAATGGCCGCGCTCGCGGCCCGGCACGGCTGGTATTGCTCGTTTGCCGGGACGGTGACGTTCAAATCCGGGGCGGAACTGCGGGCGGCCGCGGCCACGCTGCCTAAAGAACTGGTATTGGTGGAGACCGATTCGCCGTACCTGACCCCGGAGCCGTTCCGGGGCCGCCCCAACGCCCCGTTCATGGTGGCCCAGACCATGAAAACGCTGGCCGCGGCGATGGGGTTGGACCTGGCGGAGGCCTGCCGGCAGATCCAAGCCAACACCACCGAAGTCTACGGAGATTGGTGAAGATTTTGTGAATTATCGGCGTGGCCGCTATGCCACCGGAACGATTCGGGACTAAGCGCGTTAGCGCTTTGGGCGCAAATCGGTTATGGTCAGACAAGACCGAAGTCCCAGACCCTCCCGGGAGTATTGCGTTTTGGCTAGGACAAGTCCGTGCGGCCACGCCGCGCCGAACCGGCGGAGCGACCAGCGCCGCGCGGTCAAACGCGGGCGCCAGATCAAGCTGGCGGCGCGCATCGCGGTGCTGGCGCTGGCCGCCGCCGGCATCGCCGGCTTCTCCGCCGCCCACAAGACCGTCACCCTGACAGTCGACGGCGCCAGCCGCCAGGTCACCACCTTCGCCTCGACAGTTGGCGGGGTTTTGGACGCCAACGATGTGGTCTACACCGAACGCGACCTGGTGGCCCCGGCCCCCAGCGCGGCGGTGCCGCGCTCCGGCGAGATCCTGGTGCGCACCGCCCACCCGCTCAACCTTGAGATCGACGGCCAGACCGCCCAGGTGTGGACCACCGCGCCCACCGTCGAAGAAGCCCTGGCCGATTTGGGGGTGCGGGCCGGCGAGGCGGCTCTGTCGGTCGCCCGCGGCGCCGCGGTGGCGGACTTGACCGGCGTGGTCAGCGTCTCGACAGCCAAATCGCTGACCGTGGCGGTGGACGGGGCCAACCTGGAGGCCTACTCCAACGCGGCCACAGTGCGGGAACTGCTGGGCCAGCTCGGGGTGATCCTGGGCCCGGATGATGTGGTCGAGCCCGGCCTGGAGGCCGTGCCAACCCCCGGCGAGGTGGTCGCAATCCACCGCGCGGTGGCCACAGCCGGCCAGGAGGTTTCCGTCATCCCGTTTGAGACCATCGAGCAGGAGGCGCCGGACCTGCCCAGCGGCACCAAGAAGATCAAGACCGCGGGCGTGGCCGGGCAGAAGATTGTGACCTACACCGCCACCCTGGTCAACGGCGAGGAGACGTCCCGGGCGGTCATCATGGAGACCGTGGCGGCCCAGCCCGTCACCCAGGTGGTTCTGATTGGCACCAAGAAGGCGGTGGTGGCGCCCAGCGTCGACGTCAATGTCGACCCGGGCAGCGCGCAGGGGATTGCGCGGCAGATGATGCTGGACTCCTACGGCTGGGGCGATGACGAGTTCGCCTGCCTGGTCTCCTTGTGGCAGCGCGAGTCGAATTGGCGGGTCAACGCCCACAACCGGTCATCTGGCGCCTACGGCATTCCCCAGGCCCTGCCCGGCTCGAAGATGGCCTCGGCCGGCGCCGATTGGCAGACCAACCCGGCGACGCAGATCAAATGGGGCCTGGGCTACATTTCCGGGCGTTACAGCACGCCGTGCGGGGCTTGGTCGGCTTTCCAAAGCAAGGGCTGGTACTGAGCCTGGCGGCGGCCGGCCCGCGTCTGCTGACGCCGTCCGCCGTGCAGGGGCTGGTGGCGCGCCTCGGCTTGCGCCCGTCTAAGCGTTTGGGCCAGAACTTTGTGGTCGACCCCTCGGCCATCCGCCGGATTGCGGCGGCCGCCCGCCTCGCCCCCGGCGAGCGCGTGGTGGAGGTGGGCCCCGGGCTGGGCTCTCTCACGCTGGGCCTGCTGGAGGCCGGCGCCCGGGTGCTGGCGATCGAGGTCGACCCCGCGCTGGCCGCCGCCCTGCCCGCCACCGTGGCCGAGTTCGCCGCCCCCTCCCAGCTTCCCGATGCC
>JAITIG010000049.1 GCA_031279575.1 Bifidobacteriaceae bacterium | reverse complement strand
CAGGTCCCCGCCGGGGCGGTGCCCGCAGCGCAGTTGCCGCCCGGGGCCCCGTGCGCAGCGCCGCCCGGAGCGCAGTTCCCCGCGGGGGCCGCGCCCGCCGCCCAGTTCCCCGCCGGGGCGGTGCCCGCAGCGCCGCTCGCAGCCCAATTCCCCGCCGGGGCCGCTCCCGCAGCCCAGTTCCCGGCCGGGGCGGTGCCCGGGGCCGCGCCCGCAGCGCCGCCCGCCGCCCAATTCCCCGCCGGGGCGGTGCCCGCAGCGCAGTTGCCGCCCGGGGCCGCGCCCGCAGCGCCGCCCGGAGCGCAGTTCCCCGCGGGGGCCGCGCCCGCAGCCCAGTTCCCCGCCGGGGCGGTGCCCGGGGCCGCGCCCGCAGCCCAATTCCCCGTCGGGGCCGCGCCCGCAGGCCAGTTCCCGGCCGGGGCCGCGCCCTCCTTCCGGCCCGCCTTCCCCGAGCCCGCCGCCGATGCCGCGCCCGCCACCCCAGGCGGCCTGGTCGGCCCGCCGCCCGGGTACGAGCCCGCGGCCGGCCGGCCCGGGCCCAGCTTGCCCCAGCCCGGCGCGCCAATGGCGTTGGCCTGGGCGCCGCAGGCGGGCGCCCCGGACTACCAGGCCGTCCTCGGCCAAGACGCGGCCCTGCCGGTCCAGGCGCGCCCAGGCGGGGCGGCGGCATCGGGCAGCGCGCCGGACCCTTACGGGCTGGGACGGTTGGATTCGCTCGCCGCGCCGGTCCCCGCCGCCGCTGCCGCCTACGCCGCCGAGGCCACCGGCGCCGGCCAGGACGAGGAAGAAGACATGGGCTGGGAGGATCCGCCTGAGATCGGGCCGGACGGGCGCGGGCCGTGGCTCGACGGCCCGGACGCGCCCTGGGGCACCGCGCCGTCCCGGGCCGGGCGGCGCGCCCTGACCGCCGGGGCCTGGGGGCTCGGGCTGGGGCTGGCCGCCGCGGCTGTCAAACTGTTTCTGTTGAACTGACCGACCAACCAACCGAAGGAGCAACTGCGTGGCCGATTCCGAAGCGCTGCGACTCGCGACCCAAGCCGCCCAGGCGGCCGACCAAACCAAAGCCAACCGCATCGCGGCCCTCGACGTCAGCCGCCGCCTGCCCCTGACCGACGTGTTTGTGCTGGCCACAGGCACAAGCGAACGGCACGTGGGCGGCATCGTCGAGGCCGTGGAAGAGCGCCTGCACGGCGCGGGCGCGACGCTGCGGCGGCGCGAGGGGCGCGGCGCGGCGCGTTGGGTGCTGCTCGACTACGGCGACATCGTGGTTCACGTGATGCACGCTGAGGACAGGGACTACTACGCGCTGGACAAGCTGTGGAAAGACTGCCCCGCCCTGGACCTGCTGGCGGCGGGGGCGGAGCCGCTGGCGGCGGCGGCCGCGTGAGCGCGAAACAGGTGGTGCTGTGGCGCCACGGGCAGACGGCGCACAACTCGGCCGGGCGCATCCAAGGCGCCACGGACACGCCCCTCGACCCGCTGGGGCAGACCCAAGCGCACGATGCCGCGCGGCAGTTGGCGCTGCTCCAGCCGGCCGCTCTGTGGTCCTCCGACCTAGTGCGGGCGCAGGCCACCGCCGCCGCCCTGGGGGCTTTGACCGGTCTGCCGGTTCGCACCGACCAGCGGCTGCGGGAACGGGAGTTCGGGCTGTGGGAGGGCGAGGCGGTGACGGAGATCGCGGCGCGCTGGCCGGCCGAATACGAGCGCTGGCGGGCCGGGGAGGACATCCCGGAGATCGGGATGGAGACCCGCGACCACGCCGCGGCCCGGCTGGCGGCCTGCGTGGCGGAGGCCGCCGAGGCCGCCCCCGACGGCTCGACTGTGGTCGCCGCCTCCCACGGCGGGGCGCTGGTCTGCGGCATCACCGCGCTGCTCGAACTCGACCCGGTGCGCTGGTTGGGCCTGCGGGTGATGCGCAACGCGCATTGGGCGGTGCTGGAGCGCGGCGGCTCGCGCCCGCCGGCCTGGCGGCTGGTCGGCTACGACCTGGGCCAACCCGACGGCCAGCCAGGCCTGACCCCCTGGGCCTAGCCGGCCGGCCCCTCCCGCGGGCGCGCCGGCTGCCAGCCCAATAAACCGGGAGGCCCTCAGCGGTGGGGAACCGGCCGGCGATTTCACCGGCCGGGGCCCTTGCCTGGGCCTCCTCGCAGTTGGCCGCGGAGGTTTGGCTGGTATTATTTATCGGACTATGCGCTACGCGCCGTGACGCCGGCAAACCCGAGATCGCCCAGCCGCTCAGCCGGGCTCCTGACCTGCCATAACGCTAACGCTGCGGAGCGGTATGAACAGGAGCCCCGTGAGCACTAAGATCCCTGGTTTTGGGCAATCTTGCCACCGGGTTCCCGAGTTGCCCGAGCCTGGCCGCGTGGTCGAGGTGCGCGGGGCCACCTGGGCTGTGGCCAACGTGCAGGAGCAAGGCCTTGTCCGCAGCCCCGCTGACGAGGCGAAAGCTGAAACGCAACACGTTGTCTCGCTTCAGTCGCTTGAAGAGGACCGGATGGGCGAGGAGCTCTCCGTTGTTTGGGAGTTGGAGGTTGGCCACACGGTGGTGCCCGATCAAGGCCTGCCTGAGCTGATCAACGCGGAGGCTTTCGACGACCCGAACACTTTGGGCGCGTTCGTTGACGCGGTGCGCTGGGGTGCGGTCACCAGCGCCGACGCGCGGGCCTTCCAGGCCCCATTCCGCTCGGGCGCGAAACTGGAGCCATACCAGCTTGAGCCGCTGCGCCGAGCGCTGGAGTCGCCGCGCACCAACCTTCTGCTGGCCGATGACGTGGGTCTGGGAAAGACCATCGAGGCCGGATTGGTGATTGAGGAGTTGCTGCTGCGCCACCGCGCCCGCAGTGTCATCATCATTTGCCCGCCCAGTTTGAGCCTGAAGTGGCAAGCTGAAATGCGCGAGAAGTTTGGCCTCGACTTCACCATCGTGGACTCCGAGCAAATGGCTCAGACCCGGCGGACCTTCGGCCTGGCGGCGAACCCGTTCCGGTTGTTCCCGCGGTGCATCGTCTCAATGGCGTGGCTGGCGTCGGTCAGAGCGCAGCGCCTGATGCGCGACGTGCTGGCGGGCGCCGGGAAAGCCAACTCCGCCCGTCGGTACGCCTTCGACGTGCTGGTGGTGGATGAGGCCCATCATGTCGCGCCCGCGGCGCCGACCTCAGTGGGAGCGAGCCGCGGTTATGCGGTGGACTCGAAGCGGACCCTGGCGGTGCGGGCGCTAGCGGCGCATTGCGAGCACCGACTGTTCCTCTCGGCCACTCCCCACAACGGCTATTCCGAGTCGTTCACGGCGCTGCTGGAGATGATCGACTCGCGCCGCTTCTCGCGCGGCGCGGACATCGACCGCGATGCGCTGAAAGAAGTGGCGGTGCGGCGGCTCAAGTCCCAGGTTGCGGGCCTGGACTTCAAGCAGCGCAAGATCGCCACCCTCACCTTCCCACCCGAGCGGGATGAGGAAGACATGTTCGCGCTGCTGGACAACCTCCTGACGGCATCGGCCCGCGAGAAGGGCGGGAAGCGGTCGCTGGATATTGCGGGCCTGTTGCTGAAGAAGCGGTTCCTGTCCAGCCCCTGGGCGTTCGCCCGGACCTTGGCCAGCTACACTTTGTCGGCTCCACTGGCCAACCCGTGGGGCGATGACGACTATTACTCCGAGGTTATGGGCTCCAGCCAGGCCGACGAAGAAGAGGGCCTGGCCCAGCATCCGGAGTTTGAGGCTTTGCGCCAGGCCAAGAGGGACGGCCCGCTCTCGGCGGCCACCCAAGCCGAGGTCGGCCGGCTGGTGTGTTGGGGCGAAGGATTCGAGCACAGGCCCAACTCGCGCTTGAAGGCGCTGGTCAGGATGCTCGACGCGGTCTGCCGCCCGGACGGGAAGAACTGGACCAACGAGCGGGTGGTGGTGTTCACCGAGTACGCGGACACGTTGGCGTGGATTGTGGGCGTGCTCGGCCAACAGGGCTACGCCGGCCGCCTG
>JAITIG010000030.1 GCA_031279575.1 Bifidobacteriaceae bacterium | reverse complement strand
GGCATCGTGCTCCTGGTTTGCGGTGGGGGTGGCGCGGCGCTCTGCCGCTTGGGCTTTGCCGGTGGTCGCCCGGCCGGGGCGCCGCGCTGGGGGCTTGGGGCCGCGCGGGAGCCCTTGGTCCTAATTCCGACTGGGTATTTCGCTTCGTTTACGCGGCGGCGGGGCGATTACCAACGTTTTAGTTGGTCGCGCAATTGGCGCCTGCGGCCAGGTATAGCATCGATGAAACACTGCGGTCGGCAGCTGTGATGGCGGCTTCGCACTTCGCGACCACCACCGCAAAGCCTCCCCCGGAGCCTTTGCCGCAGACCCTGGCGGGTTAGCGACTGCTGCGGATGCGACAGCGCAGCGGGCCTCCCCTGTCCCGGGTCGGCCCGCGCAAGCACATTAGGCGGGGAGGACGGGAAACATGGTACAGGAGTCTGCTCGGCGGGGACCGGGCGCGCCCGAGGGCGGCTTTTCCCTGGTCGAATTGCTGATCGTTGTGATCGTCATGGGCATCCTGGCCGCGATCGCCACGCCCCTGTTCTTCCAGCAGCGCGCGAAGGCGGAGGATGCGGCGGCGCGCCAGGACGTTAGGAATTTGGCCACTGCGGTCTCGACTTTTTGGGCGGACCACGATGACTCCGCCGATCTGTCGATCACCCATTCCGCGACGGACCTCGAGTACACCTTCTCCAGCAGTGTCGCAGGTGAGGCGGATTGGACCACGCCGGCCTCGCACAACATTGACAGTGTGGTCTACACGAACATCTCCGCCGGCCCAAAGGAGAAGACTTGGTGCGTCGCGGTGACGAACTCCGACGGCAAGGTTGGGTCTTTCAGCATGAGCGCAGCCAGCGGCCTAAAGGAAGGCGGCGACGTCGAGTGTTGACCCGCCTCCCCAGTCCCCCCATCTGACCCGGCGGCATCCGCCCCCACCAGCTGAACCACCGCCCCCACCAGCGGAGCCACTCCCCGCGCCGACCCCCGCATTGGTCCCCTCGTCGGTCTCCTTGCCCCCGCGCCGGTCCGATACCGGCCCGATGCCGGCCGTCGCGCCGGTCCCATCCTGGTGCCGGTCCCCATGCCGGCCCCCGCGCCGGTCTGCGTGCTGGTCCCCGGCCCGATGCCGGTCGTCGCGCCGGTCCCATCCCGGTGCCGGTCCCAAGGCCGGCCCCGCGCCGGTCTGCGTGCTGGTCCCCGCCCCGATGCCGCCCGGCGGAGTGGGCCGGTCCCCAGGCCGGCCCCCGCGCCGGTCTGCGTGCTGGTCCCCGTCCCGATGCCGCCCGGCGGAGTGGGCCGGTCCCAAGGTCGGCCCCCGCGCCGATCTGCTTGCTGGTCCCCGCCCTGATGCCGCCCGGCGGAGTGGGCCGGTCTCCATGCCGGCCCCCGCGCCGGTCTGCGTGCTGGTCCCCGCCCTGATGCCGCCCGGAGGAGTGGGCCGCGCAACTCCACGGTTCTCCCGTTTGGCGGGAGTTCTGCGGGGTTGGCGCCGCCGCCCCGGCCGCCTCGCCCCCGCCCGCCTGACGACACCCCATCCCACCTGCGGAAACACCGGCCAGGCCGGTTCACCCCAATGTCAGCGGCCCGCCCGGCGGCATCGCGCCTGGCCAGGGCGCCGGTGCCCGGTGCGGGGTTGGGGGGCCGGTGGTCAAACTGCCTGTAACGGCCGGTTTTGGCTCGTTATAGGCAGTTTGACCACGGTCGGCCCGGTGCCGCGAGCGGGCCCGGTTGCATCGTCCCTGGTCAGGGCGTCGGGTGGGAGGTCGGTCCAACTGGGCCGGTGGTCAAACTGCCTGTAACGGCCGATTTTGACTCGTTATAGGCAGTTTGACCACGGCCCGCCCGATGCCGCCAACCGGCCCGGGTGCATCGTCCGTGGTCAGTGGTCTGGAGGCGGGGGTCTCGCCGGGAGCCCCGGGCGGTGGCGCTGCGGGGCGGGGGCCTGGGTGGGGAGGGTTGGCGTTATCGGGGCGGTTGGCAGGGGCTGGCGGAAACGCGGTTGGCGGGGGCGACCGGGTAATGGCTGGTTATTTTTACGGCGCTTTGGGCGAATTGGCCGCATTACCAATAATTTAGGGCCGGATAATGCTGAAAAGGTGGGCCGTGAGTCCCTCTGGACGGCGATTGGCCCCTCCCGCCGAGGCTTCGGCCAGGATGTTAGCGCAGGTCAGGCGGCCAGCGCGGGAGCGGTTGGGGGTAGGGGAACGGTACCGGGCAGGATTTGGAGATGGCCGGCTGCGGGGTTTAGGATAAAGGAGAGCTACCGCCGGAGGCGGTCGCGATTCGATCGGGGGGTAAACGAGCGGAATTCGCCCATGGACGCTCATTAAACTACCTTCCCGCTCGAAATCAATGGCTCGCTTTCGGCGGTCGGGGTAGCAGGGGCAGCTGCGCGGTGGTAGCAGCGGCCGAAGTCGGCGGAAGCGGGCGACCGCAGCGAGTTGGCCAAGCCTGGCTAGCCGCGTGGAGCGGCAAGCCAGGCCAGTCGCGTGGACTGGCCACGCGCAGACCGCAGCGGCTTGGCCAAGCGTGGCCAGCAGCGCAGCCGAGTTCGGCCGCGGCGCGTCCGCCGTCGCTAGTTGTTCCTTTCGGCCTGTGGGGGGCGGGACGTTCGGGGGTGTGTGAGTTGTTCAATCGGGGGATCGCGGCTGGGCGGGCCACGCGGGCGAAGCGTGGCGCGCGGGCAAGGCAGGAGACGCTGGTCGCGCCGGCTGCGTGGGACGCGGCGGTCAAGCCGGGCGCGCGGGACGCGCGGGGCGCGCCGGGCGAACCGGGCGAACCGGACGCGCGGGGCGCGCCGGACCGGGGCGAGACGTTGGTCAAGGAGGCGCGGGCCGCGGGAAGCGCTGGGGCAAGGCGGGAGGCGCTGGTCGCGCAGGCGGCATCGGACGGGCGGGCAGCCCCGGAGCAGCGGGAGGCTCGGGCAGCCCTGGACCGGCGGGTGGAGCGGACAGCCCTGGACCGGCGGGTGGCGCGGGTAGGAGTGGAGCAGCGGGTGGCGCGGCTCAGGCGGGAGGGCGGCACAACTCTGGTCGAGGTGGTCGTCTCTGTGGCGCTGCTGGCCATTTTTACTGTGGCGACGGCATCGGCGGTCACCTCGGGGGCTGCGACCAGCGCTGACAACCGGGCCCGGGTGGGCGCCTCGGCGCTGGGCCAGCGGGAGATGGAGTATTCGTCTCAGATCATCACCACCCAGGGCAGCCAACGGCTGCGGCAGCTTGGCGTGGCCGGCACGGAGGTCAACCCGCACCTGACCGCCGAGTTGCAGGCGGGCAGCGCCGCCACCGGCGAATACCAGTTCAAGCTCGATGGCGTGCTGTACCGGGTGGAGCGGTCGGCGGCTTTGTGGCCGGCCAGCGAGGGTTCGGCCTGCCAGGACGCCAGTGTGGGCAAGCAGACCATCTGGGGCACGTTGGTGACTGTGACGGTCTCGTGGTCGGGGATGGGCAAGACCACTCGGCCGCACGTCGTCAAGCAGGTGTTCCCGCCTGGCACCACTGAGACGCTGCTCACAGACCCGGCAAAAGCCCTCATCGCGGTCAAGGTCACGGGCGTGGCCGGTTCTGGCAGCGGATTGCGCCAGGGGGTCAAGGTGCAGGTCGGCGGGTTGGGCGCGCCCAGCGCGGTCCATCTGACCACCCAGAAGGGTTGCGCGGTGTTCGAGGTCGCCCCGCCGCCGGGCGGCGCGGAATACGAGGTGCGGCTGCTGGGCGGGCCTTCCGGCGTTTGGGTCGATGGCGCCGGCGCGCACAATCCGGCGCAGACGGTGGCCCTTGAGGCGGGCCAGTCCAAGCAGGTCCCGTTTGAGGCCTACGACCAGGCGGCGCGGTTGGAAGTGACGGTGGTCAACGCGCCCAGTTCGGTTGGCGCGGTCACTTTGGAGCCGGCGGCGGGCGTCGCCAACACGCACGCCCAGCTAATTGATCCCGACACGAGGCAGGCTGTCTTCGAGCACGTGTACCCAGGCACCTACTTTGCCAAAGCTGGCGACGCCTCGCAAATGGTGGAGCTCGCTCCGGGCTCCAACAAGGCAATAGAACTGGCGGTGTCATGATGGCGGAACTTTGGATGCGGCGGCGGCCCGGCCAGGCGGCTGGGCGGGTAGCTGGCCAGGCGGCCGGGCAGGTAGCAGGCCAGATAGCAGGCCAGGCGGCCGCGCAGGCAGCCGGGCGGGCTGCCGGGCAGGCAGCAGGGCGGGCGGCTGGGCAGGTAGCCCGATGCCGCGGGCCGCGGTTGGCGGGAAGCGCCGCCGGGGGGCCGGCCCGGTGCCGCGATGCGGGCATGTCTCTGACCGAGTTGGTGCTGGTGATCGCCATCAGCGGCCTGGTCATGGCGATGGCCGCCGGGGTGACGGTCTCGGTGGTCCGGGCCGATGGCAAGAACCTGGTGCGGGAGGCCAACACGGCCGCCACCCGCGAGATCTCCCTTTGGCTGGGGGAGGCGCTGACTTACGCCAGTTCGCCGTTGCCGGACAGCTCGGGCGCGTTGGAGCCGGCCATTTCGAAGGCCGCGCCGGACGAGTTGGCTTTCACCTCGGCCCTGCCGTTCGATGGCGTGTCCGGCCCGGGCGCGCTCAGCCGCGTCACGGTCAAGCTGGGCAGCACTTGCTGGACCAATCAGGCCAGCCCGGGCGTGCTGTACCGCTGTGTGCAGGGCCCGGATTCGGTGTCGTCGAACGGCGTGCCGCATTGGTGCGATTGGGGTGAGGCGACCTGCGACGAGAAGTGGTTCCGCGAGCAGGTGGTGGCGCGCAACGTCAAGGGCGAAGCGATTTTCGCCTACTACCTTGACACCGCCGGGGTGGGCGCGCCGGCCAGCGGCGCCTCTTCGGTGGCGGTGGCGGATGTGGGCCGCATCGCGGCGGTGGAG
>JAITIG010000026.1 GCA_031279575.1 Bifidobacteriaceae bacterium | reverse complement strand
GGGGGGGCCGCCAGAGGCGGTGATTAGACTCGATGACCATGACGCGCACCGGCAAGGAAGGCTTCGCCCACCTTCACGTCCACACCGAGTACTCCCTCCTGGACGGGGCCGCGCGCATCGCTGACCTGCTGAAACGCTGCGAAATGCTGGGCCAGCAGGCCCTGGCGACAACCGACCACGGCTTCTTGTTCGGGGCCCACGCGTTTTGGACGGCGGCCGTCAAGGCGGGCGTCAAACCCATCATCGGCCTGGAGGCGTACCTCACCCCGGGGCTGGCCCGCCAAGACAAAAAGCGCGTCTTGTGGGGCACCGAGGCGCAGCGGGACGATGACGTCTCAGCCGGCGGCGCCTACACCCACATGACCCTGCTGGCGCAGACCACCGACGGGATGCACAACCTGTTCCGGATGGGCTCGCTGGCCTCCCTGGAAGGGCAGTTCTACAAGCCCAGGATGGACCGCGACCTGTTCCACCGCTATGCCAGCGGCTTGATCGGGACCACCGGCTGCCCCTCTGGCGAGGTGCAGACCAGGCTCAGGCTGGGGCAGTGGGACGAGGCGGTGATCGCGGCCGGCGAGTTCCAGGACATCTTGGGCCGGGACAACTATTTTGTCGAGCTGATGGACCACGGGCTGGACATCGAGCGGCGCGTCCTGAAGGACCTGCTGCGCCTGGCCAAGCACATCGGGGCGCCGCTGCTGGCCACCAACGACCTGCACTACACCGCGCCTGAGGACGCCGCCGCCCATTCGGCCCTGCTGTGCGTCCAATCCGGCAAAACCTTGGACGACCCAACCCGGTTCAAGTTCGACGGCGAGGGCTACTACCTGAAATCCTCCGAGGAGATGCGCCAAATCTGGCGCGAGCTGCCCGAGGCCTGCGACAACACCCTGGCCGTGGCGGAGCGCTGCGAGGTGGCCTTCGCCTCCGCCCCCGGCCGCTACATGCCGCGCTTCTAGGTGCCCGCCGGCGAGGACGAGGTCTCCTGGTTCATCAAAGAAGTCGAGCGCGGCCTGGCCCGGCGCTTCGGGCCGCAGGTGCCGGCCGCGGCGGCGCGGCAAGCCGCCTACGAGGAAGACGTCATCGCCTCCAAAGGCTACGCCGGCTACTACCTGGTGGTGGCGGACTTCATCAACTGGGCCCGCGCCCAAGGCATCCGGGTGGGGCCCGGCCGCGGCTCCGGCGCCGGGTCGATGGCGGCCTACGCCATGGGCATCACCGACCTGGACCCGCTCAAGAACGGCCTGATCTTTGAGCGCTTCTTGAACCCGGAGCGCGAATCCCTGCCGGACTTCGACGTCGACTTCGACGAGCGCCGCCGGGGCGAGGTGATCCGCTATGTGACCGAGAAGTACGGCTCGGAGCGGGTCTCCCAGATTGTCACCTACGGGGTGATCAAAGCCAAGCAGGCTTTGAAGGACTCGGCCCGGGTGCAGGGCTACCCGTTCGCCGTGGGGGAGCGGCTGACCAAGGCTTTTCCCGACCCGGTCCAGGGCAAGGATCTGTCCTTGGCGGGCGCCTACGACCCGGCCCACGAGCGCTACAAGGAGGCGGCCGAGTTCCGCGCCCTGGTCGAGGCGGACGCCGATGCCGCCCGGGTGCTGGCCACCGCCCGCGAGTTGGAGGGCCTGGCCCGCCAGTGGAGTGTGCACGCGGCCGGGGTCATCATGTCCTGCGAGCCGTTGATGGATGTCATCCCGATCATGCGCCGCGAGCAGGACGGCGCCACCATCACCCAGTTCGCCTACCCCGCCTGCGAGGACCTGGGGCTGGTCAAGATGGACATCTTGGGTTTGCGCAACCTGACCATCTTGGAGGACGCGCTGGACGGCATCGTGCTCAACGGCCACCAGCGTCTGGTGCTGGAAGAGCTGCCGTTGGACGATGCCGCCACTTACGGCCTGCTCACCAGCGGCGACACGCTGGGGGTGTTCCAACTCGACGGCGGCGGCATGCAGTCGCTGCTCAAACGGCTGCGGCCGGACAACTTCGAGGACATCTCGGCGGTCGGGGCGCTGTACCGGCCGGGGCCGATGGGCGCCGACTCGCACAACAAATACGCCGACCGGAAGAACAAGCGCGAGGCGATCACGCCGATCCACCCGGAATTGGCCGAGCCGCTGCGGGAGATCCTGGAGGGCACCTTCGGGTTGATCGTGTACCAAGAGCAGGTCATGTCGATCGCCCAGAAGGTGGCCGGGTACACCTTGGGGCAGGCGGATTTGCTGCGCCGCGCCATGGGCAAAAAGAAAAAGGAGATCCTGGACCACGAGTATGTGCCGTTCAGCCAGGGCATGCGGGCCAACGGCTACTCGGAGGCGGCCATCAAAACCCTGTGGAACATTTTGGTGCCGTTCTCGGATTACGCCTTCAACAAAGCCCACTCGGCCGCCTACGGGCTGTTGTCCTATTGGACGGCCTACCTCAAGTGCCATTACCCGGTGGAGTACATGGCGGCGCTGCTGACCTCGGTGCGCGGCGACAAAGACCGGCTGCCGCTCTATTTGGCGGAATGCCGCCGGATGGGGATCACGGTGCTGCCGCCGGACGTCAACTCCTCGGTGGCGGACTTCACGCCGGCCGGGCGGGACATCAGGTTTGGCCTGACGGCGGTCAGAAATGTGGGCGGGGGAGTGGTCGAGGGCATCATCCGGGCCCGCGAGGCGAAGGGCGCTTTCGAGTCGTTCTTGGACTTCTTGTCCAAGGTGCCGGTGGCGGTCTGCAACAAACGGGTCATCGAGTCTTTGATCAAAGCGGGCGCGTTCGACGCCTTTGCGGCCACCCGGCGGGCTTTGGCCTCCGTCTACGAGGAGGCGGTGGACGCTGTGATGGGCTTGAAGCGGAATGAGGCGGTGGGCCAGTTCGATTTGTTTGGCGATTTGGCTGAGGCGGCGAGCGGCTTGGCGACCGCCATCCCGCCGCTGCCGGAGTGGGACTCGGCTGTCAAGCTGGCCTTTGAGCGGGAGATGCTGGGGTTGTATGTCTCCGACCACCCCCTGTCCGGTTTGGCGGCCGATTTGAAGCGGGCGGCCTCCCATTCCACGGCCGCCTTGGCCGACGCCGAGGCCAACCCGGAGGGGACTTGGGTGGAGGTGGCCGGGTTGTTGGGCTCTTTGGAGCGCAAGACCACCAAGAAGGGCACCTTGTGGGCGTTGGCGACGCTGGAGGACCTCGACGGCGCGGTCGAGGTGAAGTTTTTCCAGCAGACCTACAACCGGTACGCCGAGCAGTTGGCGAACGACACGCTGGTGGTCCTGGCCGGCCGCCTGACGCGCGACCAGCGGTCTGGGGCGAGCCTGTTTGTCCAGGAGATGAAGCCGTTGGCGGCCTTGGCGGCGGGCTCGGCGCAGGCCGGGCCGTTGGAGATCACCCTGCCCGCCAACCGGGTCAACGAGGCTGTCGCGGCCAAGCTGAAGCAGGTCCTCCAGGCGCATCCGGGCGGCTCGCCGGTGCATTTGCGGGTGACCGCCCCCAGCCGCACCACGGTGGTGGCTTTGGGGAGCGGCCTCAGGGTGTCCAAATCCGATCCGCTGTACGCCGACCTCAAGGCCACGCTGGGGTCGAATTGCGTGGTGTGAGCCGCGCCGGCCAGGCGCCGGGGCGCCATCGGGCGGCGGCGGGCTGGCGCCCGGGGTGGGGCGACCGGGCGCTGGTCGCGCTGGGCGGGCAGACGGGGTTGGGGCTGGCGCTGGGGGCGGTCTGGCTGGCGCTGGCGCCCCGGCCGGCGGCGCGCTGGACCGGGCTGTTGTGGCTGGGCGAGGGCGACTACGGCTTTGGCGCCGCCCAGGACGTCTGGTTCGGGGTGCTGACGGGGGTGGCGGGACTGGCGGCCGGCGCCTGCTTGGCGGGGCTGGCGGGGCGGCCGGCGGCCGGGCGGCGGGCCGGGCTGTGGCTTGGCGGCGGGGCGGCGGGGGCGGTGGCCTGCCTGTTCAGCGGCGGCGCTTTGAGCGGCGGCCTGGGCCCGCCGGCCGTTGGCGCGGTGGCGCGCGCGCCCTTGGTTTTGACTTCGCCGGGGCTGCTGGCGCTGTGGCTGCTGGCCGAGGCGCTGGTGGCGACCGGGGCGCTGGCCTGGAGGGCGATGTTCGGCCGCACCTGGTGAAGCCGCCCGCCCGCCGCGGCGCAGTGGCGTGTCACAGGGGGCTAATAGACTCGTGGGCATGTTGAGGACCATCGACGCGCGGGGCCTGGGGGAGTTGGCGCCGGAGCAGATCGAGGCCCTGCTCCCCAGGGCCGAATTGGGGGTCGACGCGGCAGCCGCCCAGGTCCGCCCCCTGCTGGAGGATGTGGCGGCGCGCGGCGCGGCGGCGATCCTAGACCAAGCCGAGCGCTTCGACCGGGTGCGGCCGCCCCATTTGCGCTTGCCCCGGCGGGCCTTGCGGGAGGCCCTGGCCAAGTTGGACCCGAAGGTCCGCGCCGCCATGGAGCTGGCCATCGAGCGCACCCGGCGGGTCCACGCCGCCCAGGTGCCGCCGGAGAACACCTTGGAGCTGGCCCCCGGCGCGGTGGTCTCGCAGCGCTGGGTGCCGGTGCGCCGGGTGGGGTTGTATGTGCCGGGCGGGTTGGCGGCCTACCCCAGCTCGGTGATCATGAACGCGGTGCCCGCCCAAGAGGCGGGGGTGGCGGAGCTGGCGGTGGCCTCGCCGCCGCAGGCCGCCTGCGGCGGTTTGCCGCACCCGGATGTGCTGGCCGCCTGCGCGCTGCTGGGCGTGGAGGAGGTCTACGCCGCCGGCGGGGTGGGCGCCATCGGGCTATTCGCCTATGGCGTGCCGGGCCTGGCGGCCAAAGTGGACGTGGTGACCGGCCCCGGCAACATTTACGTCGCCACGGCCAAACGCCTGGTGATGGGCCGGGTGGGGATTGACTCCGAGGCTGGCCCAACCGAGATCGCGGTGGTGGCGGACGGCGGCGCCAACGCCGAGTTTGTGGCGGCCGATCTGGTCAGCCAAGCCGAGCACGACCCGCTGGCGGCCGCCGTGCTGATCACCGACTCGCCGGATTTGGCCCGCCAGGTGGGCGCGGCGGTGGCCCGCCGGGCCGAGGCGGCCAAGCACCGCGACCGCGTCAAGGCCGCCCTGGGCGGCCAGCAAAGCGCGATTGTGCTGGTGGACTCGCTCAGCCAGGCGCTGGCGGTGGCCAATGTTTACGCCGCCGAGCACCTCGAGTTGCAGGTGGCGGACCCGGTCCGGGCCGCCGAGGCGATCCATTCGGCGGGGGCGATCTTCATTGGCCCCTACAGCCCGGTGCCGCTGGGGGACTACATGGCCGGCTCCAACCATGTGCTGCCCACCGGCGGGACGGCCCGCTACGCCTCCGGCCTGGGCGTGACGGCGTTCCTCAAATCCGTCCAACAGGTCCAATACAGCGCCGCCGCCTTGGACGGCGTGGTCCCCCTGATCGAGGCGTTTGCCCTGGCGGAGGACCTGCCCGCGCACGGCGAGGCGGTGCGGGCGCGGGCTTGCGCCCACCTGGCCGGCGCCGCCGACGCGGCCGGGCCGGCCGGCGGCGGGCGCTTCGAGGGGCCGCCGGCCGGGCCGGCGCCAAGCCCGGGCGGAGGGCCGGCAGCGTGAGCCGGCTGCCCGTCAGGCCGGACATCGGGGCCGCCCGGCCCTACGGGGCGCCCCACCCGGCGGCCCCGGTGCGCCTCAACGTCAACGAGAACCCCTACCCGCCGCCCCCCGAGGTGGTCGAAAGCCTGGTCCGGCGCGTCCGCCAGGCGGCCGAGCAGGCCAACCGCTACCCGGACAGGGACTTCGCGGAGCTGCGCGCCGCCCTGGCCGCCTACCTGGTGCGCGAGGCCGGGGTGGCGGACATCACGCCGCGGATGATCTGGGCGGCCAACGGCTCAAACGAGGTCCTGCTGCACGTTATGCAGGCCTTCGGCGGCCCCGGGCGGGTGGCCACCGCGTTCGAGCCGAGCTACTCGATGTACCCGGAGTATGCCCGCGACACGCACACCCTTTGGCGGCCGGGCAAACGGGAGGCGGACTTCTCCTTGGACCTGGGGAGCGGCATCGGGCACATCGACCGGGTGGCGCCCACTGTGGTGCTGCTGGACAACCCCGGCAACCCGACCGGCGCGTACACGCCCCTGGCGGTGGTCGAATCCCTGGCCAAACACCTCGACGGGCGGGCCGTGCTGGTGGTGGACGAGGCCTACGCCGAGTTCCGCCGCGCCACCCAGCCCTCCGCCCTGGAGTTGGTGGCGAAGTACCCGCACGTCGCCGTCAGCCGCACCATGTCGAAGGCCTTCGCCTTCGCCGGGGTGCGGCTGGGCTACCTGGCGGCCGACCCGGAACTGGTCTCCTACCTGCGCACAGTGCGGCTGCCCTACCACCTGTCCGGGCTCACCCAGGCCGCCGCCCTGGCCGCCTTGGACCACGCCGGGCTGATGCTGGGGCACGTGGCGGACATCCAGGAGCGGCGCGACCGCTTGGCGGCGGCGCTCGGCGCGATGGGGTTCCAGGTGGCGGCCTCGGAGGCGAACTTTGTCCTGTTCGGCAAATTCCCGGACAGGCACGCCGTGTGGGCCAAACTGCTCGCCCTCGGCGTGGTCATCCGGGAGGTCGGGCCGCCCGGGTGGCTTAGGGTATCGGTAGGCGCGGAAGGCGAGACACTGGCCTTCTTGCGCGCGCTCGCCCAAATCCGTGAGGAGCTGGAATGAACCGGACAGCCACAGTCAAACGCGCCACCAACGAGTCAAACGTCCAGGTGACGCTTGATTTGGACGGAACGGGGGCGGCGCAGGTCTCAACCGGGGTCGGTTTCTACGACCACATGCTGGCGGCCTTGGCGCGCCACTCGCTGATCGACTTGGCGGTGGCCGCCAGCGGCGACCTCGAAGTCGACGTCCACCACACGGTGGAGGACACGGCGATTGTGCTGGGTCAGGCGCTGAGGCAGGCCTTGGGCGACAAGCGCGGCATCGCGCGCTTCGGCGAGGCCACCGTGCCGCTTGACGAGGCCCTTGCCCAAGCTGTCGTCGACATTTCCGGGCGGCCCTATTTCACCGCCTCAGGCGAGCCGCCCGAGCTGGCGTTTGCGCTGATCGGGGGCCATTTCACGGGGTCTTTGGGGCGGCACGCGCTGGAGTCGCTGGCGCTGAATGCGGGCCTCGCCTTGCATGTCCGCCTGCTGGGGGGGCGCGACCCGCACCACATTGTGGAGGCGGAGTTCAAGGCGGTGGCCCGGGCCTTGCGGGCGGCGGTGGCGCTGGACCCGCGGGTCAGCGGCGTGCCGTCCACCAAAGGCTCGCTGTGAGCCAGCAGCCGCCGCGCGACAACTGGGACCAGGCGCTCGAAGAGCTCTTGTCCTCCCCCGGCGCGCCGCCGGCCGGCCAGGCCCGCCCCCTTGCGCCCGGCGGCGCCGCCCTGGACGATTCCGCCCCGCCGCCGCCCAGCGCCGCCCCCGGGGGCTGGCCCGGCCCCGGGGACGGGCTGGGCGAGGCGGCGCCGCCCGCCCGCCAGGTGGCGGTGCTGGTGCTCGGCGTGAGCGGCAAACGCCTGCTGGCGGCGTTGCTGAAGGGGCCGCAGATCGCCGCCCGCACCTTGGCGGAGGGCGGCATGGGCTTCGCGGTGCTGGACAACCCGGCCGAGGCGGCGGCGCTGGAGGCGGCGCGGACGGCATCGGCCACGCTGAAGGGCGTGCCGCTGTTCTTGATGCGCCTGGGGCCGAGCCAGGACCCGGCGGCCGGCGACATCCAGGCTTACTTGTTCATCGACGGCGAGTTGCGCGAGCGGGTGGCGCCCGGGTTGGCTTTGGCGCAGTCGCCGCAACTGCTGGAGGATTTGCTGATCGACCCGGAGGCGGCCGAGGCGGCGCTGGAGGCGGCCATCGATGTGGGGCAGTTGACGGCGGCCGAGGCGATCTCGGTGATCGCGGCCAGGGCCCGGATGGCCTCGGGGCGGTCCCCCTGGCGCTGGCGCAAAGGCCGCCCGGGCCAGGCCGGCCAGGCGGGCCAGGCCGGCCGCGCGGACCAGGCCGTCGAGGCCGGCCAGGCCGGCGAGGCGGGCCAGCCGGGCCAGGCGGGCCAGGCGGGCGAGGTCGGCGAGGCGGGCCAGCCGGGCCAGGCGGGCCAAGCAGGCCAGGCGGGCGAGGCCGACGAGGCGGGCCAGGCATGAAAGTTGTGGTCTTGGACTACGGCTTCGGCAACGTGCGCAGCGCTTGCCGCGCCGCGCTGCGGGCCGGGGCCGCCGTCGAGCTGAGCGCCGAGCCGGCGGCGGCGATGGCGGCCGACGGCCTGATAGTGCCCGGCGTGGGGGCCTTCGCGGCCGTGATGGAGGGGCTCAAAAGCGTCCAGGCGCCGCGGCTGATTGAGCGGCGGCTGGCCGGGGGGCGCGGCGTGCTGGGGATCTGCGTTGGGCTGCAAGTCATGTTCGAGCGCGGCGAGGAGCACGGCAGCGGGGCTGCGGGGCTGGGGCAGTGGCCCGGCGCGGTGACCCGCCTGCGGGCGCCCGTGGTGCCGCATATGGGCTGGTCGCCGGTGCGCCCGCCGGCCGGCACGCGCTTGTTTCGCGGCCTTGAGGACCAGCGCTTCTACTTTGTCCACTCCTACGCGGCGCAGGAGTTCCCGCTGGCCGCGCCCGCCGGCCCGCCAAACCCGGGGCCGTTGGCGCCGCCGCTGGTGACCTGGTCTGAGCATGGCGGCCCGTTTGTGGCCGCAGTTGAGAACGGGCCGCTTTGCGCCACCCAATTCCACCCCGAGAAGTCCGGCGACGCCGGTGCCCGCCTACTCAAGAACTGGATTGAAACACTATGACACCTCCGCTTGAACTGTTGCCCGCCGTTGATGTTTCCGCAGGTCAGGCCGTGCGCCTGGTGCAAGGCGAAGCTGGGTCTGAGACCTTCTACGGCGACCCGCTGGCGGCGGCCATGGATTGGCAGCGGGGCGGGGCCTCCTGGGTCCACCTGGTGGACCTGGACGCGGCCTTCGGCCGCGGTTCCAACGCCGGCCTGCTCGAAGGGGTGGTGGCGGCGCTCGATGTGCGCGTCGAGCTGTCCGGCGGCATCCGCGATGACGCCTCGCTGAGCCGGGCTTTGGCCACCGGCGCCAAGCGGGTCAGCTTGGGCACCGCCGCCTTGGAGGACCCGGAGTGGACCCGGCGGGCGCTCCAGCGGCACGGCGAGCGGATCGCGGTGGGCCTCGATGTGCGCGGCGAGACTTTGGCCGCGCGGGGCTGGACCAGGCCCGGCGGCAACCTGTGGGAGGTGCTGGAGCGCTTGAACCAGGACGGCTGCCGGCGCTATGTGGTGACTGATGTGACGCGGGACGGCACGTTGCAGGGCCCCAACCTAGAGCTGCTGCGGGCGGTTTGCGCCCGCACCGACGCGCCGGTGGTGGCCTCCGGCGGCATCGCCTCCCTGGCCGATTTGGCGGCGCTGCGCCGCTTGGTCCCCCAGGGGGTCGAGGGCGCCATCGTGGGCAAGGCCCTCTACGCCGGCGCCTTCACCCTGCGCCAGGCCCTAGCCGCCGCCGAAGGCCCCCTCCCCGCCCCAGACCCAGCGGCGTGACGGCCCGCGCCTCACATTCCCGGGTCGGCGCCATTCGGGGGCGGCGCGGGCGCCGGGGGCGGGGCGAGGGTTGCGGCGAGCCAGGCTAGGGCCCGGGTCACCACGGCGCGGGCCACAGGGATGCGGTCGGCGTGGATGATGGCGTGCGGCGCGCCTGGCACCACATCGGTTGCGACCGGCACCCCGGCGGCCGCCAAGCGCTCGGCGTAGGCCAAGTCCTCGGCGTGGAAGAGTTCGATGTCGCCCATGGTGATGTAGGTGGGCGGCAGGCCGGAGAGGTCTGCGCGGCGGCCGGGCGAGGCGTAGGGCGGCAAGGCGGCCGCGCCCGGCTCGGCCCCGAGGTAGAAGCGCCAGGCCGCCCGGTTGGCGCTGTTCGCCCACACCCAGTGCTCAATCTGGTCGAGGTCGCGGTTCGCGCCGGTGCGGTCATCCAGCATCGGCGCAAACAGCCATTGCGCCGCGGGCTGCCGCCCGGCCGCGTCACGCAGGCGTTGGACCAGCCCGGCCGCCAGGCCGCCACCCGCGCTTTCCCCGCCGATGCCGAGCCGCACCGGCCCCGCGCCCCGGCTCTCGGCCCGGTCCGCTTGGCCTGCCAGCCAAGCCCAGGCCGCCGCCACATCCTCGAGCGCGGCCGGGAAGGGGTGCTCGGGCGCCATGCGGTATTCGGCTGAGGCCACCGGCAGGCCAAGCTCGCGCGCCACCCGGGCGCAGAGGAAGTCGTCTTGCCGGGCGCGGCCAAACAGGTAGCCGCCGCCGTGGATCCACAGCAGGCCGGCGGCGGGCCGGGCCTGGCGGGGGGCCGCCGGCCGGTAGAGGCGCAGCCGGGCCGCGCCCGCCCGCACCTGGGTGATCTGGACGCCGCGTTCGGGCCGCGCCACCTGCAAGCCCCCCACCAGGCGGGCCAGGCGGCGGGCGCTGGCCTTGGACAGATCTACCGAGCCCACCCGGGACACCAGCCGCCGCAGCGACGGGTCGACCAGTTCGATCTCCATCGGCCCTCCTCAGCCTCGCAGTCCAGGGCGCGCCGCCCGCACGCCATCGTACTGCCGCGCTGGCGGGGGCCTGGCCTCGGTAAACCCCGCCATGGTCCGATCCGGGCGCCCGAAGGCGCCCGAGCCCGCACGAGCCCGCCCCGGGGGCGGTGGATTGAGGCTGAGCCGGGTCTAGCTACTGGCGGCGGGCGCGCTGGCGGGGGCCTGAAAGGCTCGCGCCAAGGCCCGGCGCGGGGGGAGGTTGTAAAATCTGGGCGGGCACTGCGCCGCAGTGGGAAAGGTTTCAGCTACGCCCTGGGGGCGGATCGGCGGGAGCGGGAGTTGATGACTGGGCAGGACTTGACCCGCGGCGGGCTGACCCGCCCCCGGTCGGCGCCGGCGGGGCGCTGAGGCAGGCCGCCGATGCCGTCCAGCGACCAAGCCGCCAACCAGCGGGCCGGCCGGGCGCGCCGGGCCCGCATGATCGAGTTGATCCGGGAGCGCGCCAGCCTGAGCGTGGCCGAGTTGGCGGCCGCCTTCGAGGTCTCCGGCGAGACCGTCCGGCGCGACCTGCGCCGCCTGGAGGAGCGCAAACTGGTGGCCCGCAGCTACGGCGTGGTCCACGCGGTGGCCAGCGGCGTGGTCGAGACCGGCCTCGACTCCCGCCAAACCAGCAGCGTCGAGGAAAAGCAGCGCATCGCGGCGGAGGCGCCCCGCCACCTGGAGGACGCCCGGACCATTTTCATCGACGAGGGCTACATGCCGTCGTTGATCGCGCAGGCGCTGCCCGCCATCGGGCTGACTGTGCTGACCACGTCGCTGCCGGTGGCCAACGCGATTGTGCGCCGCCGGGCGGGCGAGGTCATCATGGTGGGCGGGCGCATCCGGCCGTCCACCCAGGGCGTGGTGGACCGCTGGGCCACCGACATGCTGCGCACGGTCCAACCGGATCTGGCTTTTGTCGGGGCCAACGGCGTCACCGAGGACGGCTGGCTGACCACCCCGGATCCGCTGGTGGCGGCGGTCAAAGAGGCGGCCTGCCAGGCGGCGCGGCGGCGCATCTTTGTCGGCGCCCACTACAAGTTTGGCGTCTCCACCTTTGTCCGGTTCGCCAGCTTGGCGGATTTCGAGGCGGTCATCACGGGCCGCGAATTGCCCCGGGCCAAGGCGGCCGTGTTCGGGGCGCTCGGCCCCCGGGTGTTCCGCGTCTAGCTGCCCCGGCCGCCAAGGCCGCAGACACCGGTCACGCTCAGGTGGCCAATCCCACAAGTCCCCGCCGCACGATGCCGTGCCACCTGCGGTTTTAGGTGGTCAAGTGGTCGCGAACCGAACCTTGAATCAAACTCGAATCCACTAACGCGCCCGCCGCGCGCCCGCCCAGACTGGTTGCCAACGACGAAGTTCGGCGAGGAGGCCATCAACATGAGGCAAGCAACGCAAACGGCCGCGAGCGCGGCGCAGGGCGGCTCGGACAATGTTCACACCACTGGGCTGCTGGGCAAGGTGCGGTTCCCCAAGGGGGTGGCGGCCAGCTTGCTCGGCGTCACCTTGTTTCTCATCGGCGACGGGCTCGAGAGCGTCTGGATCACCGACTTCGCCCACACCGAGCTGGGCTACGAGCTGGGCGTGTCCGCGTTGCTGCTGACCTTCTACGGCGTGGTGGTGGCGGTTGGGTCGTTCTTGTCGATGGCGCTGGCAGACGCCATCGGACCGCGGCGGATCATGATGGCGGGGCTGGCCAGCTTTGCGGTCTTCGACACCTTGTTCATCACTGTGGGCATCCCCTCCGGCGACTTCGCGCTGCTGGTGGCGGTCTATTCCTGCCGCGGGCTGGGCTACCCGTTCTTCGCCATGGGGTTCTTCGCCTGGCTGATGAAGAAGTCAAAGCCCGCCGAGCACGGGCCGGTCAGCGGCTGGTTCTTCTTTTTCTACTCGCTGGGCCTGCAAATCCTGGGCTCCTACGCGGCCAGCTTCCTGTTGCCCCGGGTGGGGGAGATTGGCGCGCTGTGGGCGGGGCTGGCTTTGGCGGTGGCGGGCGGCGGCATCGGGCTGGGGTTCATGCGCGGGCCGGGCGTGGTGCTGACGGCGGCCCAGCGGCGGCCGATGGGCCTGGCGGTGGTGCGCAGCTTGTCGATCATTTGCCGGGTGCCGAAGATCGCCGTCTGCTCGGTGATCGGCGCCATCAATCTGATTGGGCCGCTGGCGCTGTCCGCCTTCTACGTCACCTACCTGACCGACGAGATCGGCCTGGGCGAGTCCGGCGCCGTGCTGGTGTTCACCATTGTGGGGATTTTCGCGGTGGTTGGGAACGTGGTGTGGGGGAACATCGGCAACGCCCTGGGCTGGACCAATGTGGTCCGCTTCGGGGCCGGCCCGCTGTGCGCCGCCGCTGTGCTGTTCTTCTACTACGCGCCCAAACTGGTGGGGCCGAACTTCGCGGTGATCGCTTTGGGCGGGGTCCTGCTCGGCTTTGGCGTCAGCGCTTTTATCCCACTGAACGCCCTGTTCCTGGCCCACTCGCGGGGCGAGACGGGCTCCGCCCTGGCCGCCTCTGGGTTGGCCCGGGGGCTGGCCTCCTTCCTTGGCCCGGCTTTGACCGCGGCCATTTTGAGCGCCGGCGGCTACACCGGCGTGGTGTGGACTGTGGCCGGGCTTTACCTGTCCATTTTGGTGCTGGGCCGGTTCATCCGCCTGCCCGGCAACGCCAAGATCGCCGAGTCCCCCGCCGATGCCGTCGCCGAAGCCCCCGCCGAAGCCCCGGCCGAGTCCCCCGCGGCGCCCGTGGGCGCCGGGTCGTCCGTCGATGCCGTCGCCGAGCCGCCCGCGGGGCTGGTGGGGGCCGGGTCGCCCGCCGAAGCCGTCGCCGAGCCGCCCGCCGCCGGCTCGCCCGCGGCGTTGGCCCTGTCAGAAGCCCCTGCGGTGCCGATGGTCGCCGGGTCGCCCGTCGTGTCGGCCCCCGCCGGGTCGCCCGCGCCGCCGCCGGCGGTGGCCGAAGTTCCGCGGCGCCGGCCCTCGCCGGGTCGGCTGCGGCGCCGGCCTTCGCCGAGCCCCCGGCCGAGCCGGCCGCGGCCGCATCGCGCTCCCCGCGCAAACCGCAATCCCAGCCCCTCAGCCCACATCTGACCA
>JAITIG010000040.1 GCA_031279575.1 Bifidobacteriaceae bacterium | reverse complement strand
CTTGCGGGAGGCGGGCGGCGCTGGTGCGGGGACGGCCTCGGGCGGGCCCGGGGGGACGGCATCGGGCGGAGACGGGGCGACCGTCGACGAGGGCCTGCGGCAGGCGGGCGCCGCCGGTGCGGGGACGGCATCGGGCGGGGCGGCCGGAGGGACGGCTGCCGGCGGGGCCGGGGCGACCGTCGACGAGGGCCTGCGGCCCGCGGGCGCGGCGGGCGGGGAGTTTGACGGGGGGTGGGTGCGGTCCAATCTGCCGCCGGAGCTGCGGCAGCGCTTCGAGCCGGTGAGGAACTTGAACGTGGCCGGCGGCCAAGCCGACTTGGTGCTGTGCCGGCGCCGCCAAGACGGCCAAGACGTGGTGGTCAAGCTCTACCGCTTCCCCCAGCAGCTGGACCGGGCAGTGCTGGAGACCCTCCACCAGGCCTCCCCCGCCCACGTGGTGCGCCTGCTGGAGCACGGCGAGACCGGCGGCATCCCCTGGGAGGTGCAGGAATACTGCCCGCACGGCACCTTGGAGGACCTCCGGCTCAATTTGGGCGGCCGGCTCGGCCAGGACCAGGCCCGCCTGGTGGTCCAGGAGGTGGCCGAGGCGCTGGACCACATCCACTCGCTCGGCATCACCCACCGGGACATCAAACCGGCAAACATCCTGGCGCGCCGCCTCGAGCCGGACCTGGACCTGGTGCTGACAGACTTCGGCGTGGCCCGCGAGCAGGTCCAGGGCACCCAGTTCACCTCGGTCAAGGCGACCTTCGCCTGGGCGGCGCCGGAGGTACACGAGGGCGCCCTGAAATCCGCGGTCGACTGGTGGGCGCTGGGCGGTATCGTCCACCTGGTGCTGACCGGGCGCCACCTGCTGGCCGGCCCGGACGGGGACCTGGCGCCGGACGTGCAGCTGCGGCCTTTGGTGATGCGCGGCCTGTACACCACCGAGGCCATCGCCGACCCCCGCTGGCGGGCCCTGGCAGACGGCCTGCTGTCCTACCGCCCCGAAGACCGCTGGGGCTACCAGCAGGTCAAGGAGTGGCTGGCCGGCGGCGACCCGCCGGTGGTGCGCACCACCCCCCGGGGCGACCAGGCCGCGGCCGGCCCCGAGCGGCGCGACGTGGTGTTCGTGTTCAACGGCCACCCCGTCACCACCGGCGAGGCGCTGGCCAAAGCCATGCGCCAGGACTGGCAGGCCGCCGGCGACCTGCTCTCCGGGCGGCTCGACCACGCTCTGTCGGTGTGGCTGCGCACCCGCCCGGACGGCGAGACGGTGGTCGCCTCGCTCGAGTTGGAGCGCACCGGCGCGGCCCGCCTGGTCCGCCTCCAAGCGCTGCTGGACCCAGCCGGCGGTTTGGAGTTCCAGGGCCGCAAGCTGGACGATGACGCGCTGCGCCAGGTTTTCACAGCCGCCGCCGGGTGGCGCCCCAACCAGGCGGGGCCGGCCGCGGAGGCGGTCGGCTGGCTGCGCGCCGTCCAGCAGGAGGGAGTCTTGGCGGCCGCCGCCGGGGTGGCCGGGCCGGAGGCGGCCGAGCGGCTGGGGCGGGCGCACCGCTGTTTGGAGGCCTGGTCCAGGCAGTGGGCCGAGGTCCGCCAGCAGGCCCCCTCGGGGTCCATGAGGGACCTGGTGGAGGAGGCCGCCGCCACCACCCTGGCGGCCCGCTTCCAGGCCGCCCTGGGCCTGCGGGACGGCGCCGAGCTGGCCCGGCAGGCCAAACAGGTCATCGCCGAGCGGGAGACCAGCCGCGACCAGTGGGCCGAGGATCTCGCCACCGCCGCCCTGGCCGCCCCCGACGACGACCTGGGAACCCTGCTCGCCACCGCCCAATTGGTCGGCGCCGTGACCGAGATCACCCGCGACCGCATCGCCTCGGAAAAGGCTGAGCGGGAGGCCCGCGCCAAGGCGGACCGGGCGCACTGGCGCCGCCAGGCGCGCCGCAGGCGGGCCAGCTGGCTGCGCGGGCAGCTGGTGGCGCGCGGCCTTTGCTCGCTGGTGTACGCGCTGGTGGTCGGCTCAATTCTGGATTGGGCCGGGCGGGGGGCGGGGGCCAGCGCCCGGCTGGCATTGGACCAGAGCCTGGACGTCTTTGGGCTGTGCTTGGCGACGCTCGCCTTCAGCTTGGCCGTGGAGTGGTTCTTGGACATCCCGGCCGGCCTGATGCGGGCGGCGGGCGCCTGGTGCGGCGCGGCCATCGGGGCCGGCCCCTGGGTGCGCTGGATCGTTTTGGACACCCAAGATGTGGTGGCCCGGCCGGCTTGGGCGGTGCTGCCGGTGGCGTTGAGCGCCGGCTGGGTGGTGGGCAGCCTGCTGCAGCGCTCTGCCGTCTGGGCCACGGCCCGCCGCGCCCCCAACCGCGTCAGCCGCCGTTTGGCGCGCGTCAGGCCGTGGCTGGCGGTGCCGGTGGTGGCGGCGGCGGCCACCGCGCTCGGCGCCCAGGTGCTGGACCACTGCGGTTCGGCCTGTTCGGCGGTGGCGCGGGCGTTCGCTTCCAACGCGGGTTTCATCGAGGCCGTGGGCTTCGACCCGCTGGGTGTGGGGGCCAGCGCGACGGCGCTGCTGGTGCTGGCCGCCGCCTCGGCGGCGCTGGCGGCGGCCAGCGTCGATTGGGCGTGGGCGGCGCCGCCGCTCGGCGTGGCCGCGGCCGCGGTTTCACCGGTGCTGGCCCTGGTTGTGGTCTTCGCCCACCTGGACAGTTTGGTCGGCTGGGTGTTGGGCGGCATCGCCAGCCTGCTCTGAACGCGCCGCCCCGCCGCCGGCTGCCGCCCGCGCGGGGGCCAGAGTGTACCAAGAACTTATCCACAGCGCGTCTCCGCAGCTAAAACCGGCTGCGGCGGTGTTTTCGCAGGTCAGCACGTTATCCACTGGTTCCGCCGCACAAAACTCACAGGCGCGGCCAAGTTAGCCACAGGGGAGTGCTGGGCGGACACCCAATCGGTGGATAAGCCTGTGGAAAACTTCTCAGTCGAGTGAGACCAAAGTCCTTGGCGCCTGCCGGGCGCGGTCTTTGGCGCCGCCGGGCAGCGCCCGGGGAGGCTGGGATGCTGCTGGGATGCCGTTTGGATGCTGTTTGGTGCGCGAGGGGGGAGTTGAACCCCCACGCCCTTGCGGGCACACGGACCTGAACCGTGCGCGTCTGCCTATTCCGCCACTCGCGCGCAAAGCACGAGGTTAGCATGGATCGTTAACTAGGGTGGAACCGCGGCGGGCAACCAGATCCTTCAAGCTATGGGCGGCGCGCGGCGGAGTCGTTACGATTGTCACAGCCGAAAGCAAGTGGGGAGGGATGGGGGTATGGCATTCCTCGACCGATTCGAGAAGGGCGTGGAGCGCGCGGTCAATGGCGCCTTCGCCAAAGCGTCACGTAGTGAGGTGAAACCTGTGGACCTGGCCTCAGCGCTCAGGCGCGAGTTGGACGAGAAAGCCGCTGTGCTGGCCCGCGGCCGCGCCGTGGTGCCCAACGAGTTCGTCATCGAGCTCTCGCCGCAAGACTTCGACCGCATCCTGGAATGGGGCGCCGAGGCGATGGGCGAGGAGCTCCAAGAGGGGGTGGCGCAGCACGCCGCCTCGCAGCGCTACGCCTTTGTGGGGCCGGTGTCTGTCACCTTCGAGGAGGATCCCGATCTTGAGGTCGGGGTGTTCCACGTCCGCTCTGAGACGGTGCGCGGGGCGGTGGCCCCCGCCGGGCCGGCCGCCGCCTCCACCCGGCACCCGATTGTCGACATCGACGGCCAGCGCTACCTGCTGACCGGGCCGGTCACGGTGATCGGCCGGGGCTCGGACGCGGACATCATTGTGGAGGACACCGGGGTCTCCCGGCGCCACGTCGAGATCCGCCTGACCGCCGATGGCCCCATCGCCACCGACCTGGGCTCGACCAACGGCACCTTCGTCGAGGGGCACCGCATCACCAACGCGCTGCTGGTGGACGGCAACACCATCACGGTTGGGCGCACGCATGTCGTCTTCTGGACGGGGGAGTCGGCAGATTCGGGATTCAACACGGAATAAACGGGATTACTAGGTTTCGATACATGGGAGAGCTATCCGTCTCGCTGCTAAGACTGGGCTACCTGGCCTTCCTGTGGCTCTTTGTGTTCGCCGCGCTGGCTGTGCTGCGGCGGGACGTTTACGGCACCACCATCACCCGGCGCGACCCGCCGGCCGGCCCAGGCCAGCCCCGGGCCGGCCGGCGGCGCGGGCGCGTGCCCATGCCGGCCGAGTTCGCCCGCGGCGCCCCCCTGGCGCCCGCCGCGGGCGGCGCGCCAGGGCTTGCGGCAGGGGCGGCGCCCATCCCGGTGGGCGGCCCGGGACCGGCCAGGCCCGGCGGCGGGCGGCGCGAGGCGGCGGGCGGCGAGGTTCCCACCCGGCTGGTTGTCAAGACCGGCCCGCTGCGCGGCACCAGCCTGCCGCTGGACCGCGCCCCGGTGGTGATTGGGCGCTCATCGACCGCCAACCTGGTGCTGGACGACGAGTTCGCCTCCGGCCGCCACGCCCAGGTGGTGCCCCGCGGCGGGGTTTGGGTGTTGGAGGACCTCGGCTCGACCAACGGCACTTTTGTGGGCCGTGAGAGAATTGCTGGCCCGCGCGAGCTGGCGGCCGGCCAGTCCATCAGGATAGGGAACACAACGCTGGAGGTGCTGAGGTAGCGTGACCATCGCCCTGCGCTACGCGGTGCGCTCCGATATCGGTTTGACGCGCGCCAACAACCAGGATTCGGCCTACGCCGGGCCGCATCTGCTGGTGGTGGCGGACGGCATGGGCGGCCACGCCGGCGGCGACATCGCCTCCTCGGTGGCCATCGCCCACCTGGCGGAACTCGATGAGGAGACCCCCACCTCGGACCAGGGCGCGTTGGCTTTGGCGGCGGCGGTCGAAGGCGCCCACGACGAGCTGCTGGAAAGGGTCGAAGAAGACCCGGAGCTGGCCGGCCTGGGCACCACCATCACCTGCCTGCTGCGCAGCGGCGACCGCTTGATTTTGGGGCACATTGGCGACTCCCGCGCCTATCTGCTGCGCGATGCCGTCTTTGAGCAGGTCACAGCCGACCACACGTTTGTCCAATACCTGGTCGATGTCGGCAAGCTGGAACCGGAGCAGGCCGAGCGCCACCCCCAGCGCTCGCTCCTGCTGCGCGTGCTGGGCGATGTCGAGTTGTCTTCCGGTTTGGACATCTCGGTGCGCAAAGCAGAGCCGGGCGACCGCTGGCTGCTGTGCTCGGACGGGCTCTCGGGGGTGGTCTCGGCGGCCACTTTGGAGCGAACGCTGGTTGAGCAAGAAGACCCGGACCAGTGCGCTGACGCGCTGATCGAGTTGGCTTTGCGCGGCGGCGGCCCGGACAACATCACCTGCGTGGTGGCGGACATTGTGGACTTGGACGGCCTGGCGGCCGACCAGGCCCCCTCGACTGCCGCCCAGGTGGCGGGGGCGGCGGCGATCGACCGGGACCGCCCCACCCGGGGCGGCGGCGGCGCCGCCGCCAAGGCCGCCTCGCTGGCCGCGGCCGCCGCCGGGGCGGGGGCCGAGCGGGCCGGTGGCCGGCCTGCTGGCCGCCCCGGCGGCCGGCGGGGCCGGCGGCGCGGCCTTGAGGCCGAGTTGGCGGGCGCGCGCCGCCGGGCGCCGCTTGGCGGGCGCCTGGCGGCCACGGCCCTCATTTTGGCCTTGATGGCGGCCGCCGCAGGCGCGCTGTACTGGGCTTACGCCTGGTCCCAGGACCAGTTTTACGTTGGCGCGGCCGATGGCAAGGTGGCGATCTACCGGGGCATTCCCCAGGCCGTGTTCGGCTTGGAGCTGTCCCGGCTGGACGAGCGCACCAGCTATGACTTGGAGGGCGACCTGACCGAGTCCTACCGCCGCCAGGTGGAGGGCAACGCCACCCGCAATGTCACCCGGCAGGCGGCCTGGCAGTGGGTCGACCAGGCGGTGGAGCAGTCGAGCCGCGACAAGAGCGCCCGCTCCCCGGCTTCCACCAGCCCCAGCCCCACCCGCGGCCCCAGCCTCACCCCCAGCCGCACCCCCAGCCTCAGCCCCAGCCCAAGCCCCACCCGCAG
>JAITIG010000222.1 GCA_031279575.1 Bifidobacteriaceae bacterium | reverse complement strand
CTGGTGCGCTTCGGGGGCGATGCCGCCGCGGCGGCCGCCGTCTACCAGGGGATCGACCCGCTGCGGGCCGCCGATGTCGCCGAAGCCGTCCGCTGGGTGGCCGCCCAGCCGCCCCGGGCCAACGTGGATCTGCTGGTCATAACCTCGAAAGACCAGATCGGCCCGGACCGGGTGAAGCCCGCCTGAGCCCGGCCGCCGGCCGCTGCTCAGCAAGGCGCCCCGAAGTTGTTGTACCGTCAAGGGCCGTAACTTGTTCAGTTGGGTTTTCGCGTCAGCCGCAGGGAGGAGCCGTGATGGCCGCCAAGAAACTGGTGATTGTCGAATCGCCGGCCAAAGCCAAGACGATTGGCCGCTATCTTGGGCCGGGCTATCAGGTCGAGGCCTCGGTGGGCCACATCCGCGACCTGCCGCAGCCCTCTGACCTGCCGCCCGATATGAAAAAGGGCCCGTTTGGGCGGTTCGCCGTCGATGTCGGCGGGGGGTTCGAGCCCTATTACGTGGTGGAGGCGGACAAGAGGAAGAAGGTCACCGAGCTGCGCCGGGCGCTCAAGGACGCCTCCGAGTTGTACCTCGGCACTGACGAGGACCGCGAGGGGGAGGCCATCGCCTGGCATTTGCTGGAGGTGTTGAAACCCAAGGTGCCGGTCAAGCGCATGGTGTTCCACGAGATCACCAAGGACGCCATCGAGCAGGCGGCGCGCCGACCCCGCGAGCTGGATCTGAACCTGGTGGACGCGCAGGAAACAAGGCGTATCTTAGATCGTTTGTACGGGTACGAGATCTCGCCGGTGCTGTGGCGCAAGGTGCGCGCCGGCCTGTCCGCCGGCCGGGTGCAGTCGGTGGCGACCCGGCTGGTGGTGGAGCGCGAAAGAGAGCGGATGGCGTTCCGCTCGGCCGGGTATTGGGACATCGCGGCGCGTTTCGCGACGGACGGGCAGAGCTTTGCCGCCACCTTGGCCAGCCTGGACGGGCGCCGGGTGGCCAAAGGCAAAGACTTCGACGATGCCGGCCATCTCGCCTCGGGCGACTTGGTCTGGCTGGACGAGGCCCGCGCCCGGGCTGTGGCCAGCGCTTTGGAGCAGACCGATTTCCACGTCAGCCAATTGGTGGAGAAGCCCTACCGGCGCCGGCCGGCCGCGCCGTTCACCACCTCGACGCTGCAGCAGGAGGCTTCACGCAAGCTGCGCATGAACTCGCGCACCACCATGCGCGTGGCCCAGCGCTTGTACGAGAACGGGCACATCACCTACATGCGGACAGATTCGACGCATCTGTCCGACCAGGCGATCCAGGCGGCGCGGTCCAAGGCTCGCCACCTGTTTGGGGCGGCCTCGGTGCCGCCTTCCCCGCGCCACTACGCCACCAAGTCGAAGGGCGCCCAGGAGGCCCACGAGGCGATCCGGCCCTCCGGCGACAACTTCGCCGAGCCGCAGGCTTTGGCCGCCCAGCTCAGCGCCGAGGAGTTGAGGCTCTACCAGCTGATCTGGATGCGGACGGTGGCCTGCCAGATGAACGACGCCATCGGGCGGACGGTGACTGTTTGGCTGATTGGGCGCGCGCGGGGGACCGCGGCTGAGTTCACCGCCGCGGGCACTGTGGTGACCGACCG
Source organism: Bifidobacteriaceae bacterium (assembly GCA_031279575.1). The sequence goes on along the minus strand of JAITIG010000222.1, from coordinate 1,803 downwards.
CGGGTTCTTGGCCGCCTACGAGGAGGGGCGCGACCAGGGCCGCTATGAGGACTCGGCCTCCAAGGAGGCCCGTTTGCCCAACTTGGCCGAGGGCCAGAGGGTGCTGACCGAGAGCTTGGAGCCGCAGGGCCACCAGACCACGCCGCCGCCCAGGTACACCGAGGCCTCGCTGGTGGCGGCTTTGGAGAAGCGCGGGATTGGCCGGCCTTCGACTTACGCCTCGACGGTTTCGGTGATTGAGGACCGCGGTTATGTGGAGCGCCGGGGCATGGCCTTGGTGCCGACTTGGCTGGCTTTCGCAGTCACACGTCTGTTGGAAGAGAACTTCGCTTATCTGGTAGATTACGATTTCACCGCCGCGATGGAAAACGACCTTGACGAGATCGCCGCCGGCCGGCAGGACCGCACCGCCTGGCTGCGGCAGTTCTACTTCGGCCCTGGCCGGCAGGGCGAGGCCGGCCTGAAGAGCCTGGTGGAGAACCTCCAGGAGATCGACGCCCGCGAGGTCAACACGGTCGAGTTGGGCGAGGGCATAGCCCTGCGGGTGGGGCGCTACGGCCCCTACCTGGAGGTCCAGCAGCCCGGCGGCGCGGAGGGCAAGCGGGTGCGCGTCCCGCCCAGCCTGGCCCCGGACGAGCTGACCCTGGCCAAGGCCAAGGAGCTGATCGCGGCCCCGGCGGACCAGGCCCGCACGCTCGGCCGCGACCCGGCCACCGGCTACGAGATCCAGGTCAAGGACGGCCGCTTCGGCCCCTACGTAGCCGAAGTGATCCCCAAAGAAGCCGCCGATGCCGCCGATGCCGCGGTTGCCGCCGATGCCGCCGATGCCGCGGTTGCCGCCGATGCCGCCGATGCCGCGGTTGCCGCAGGCAGCAGGCCGGCCGCAGGCGCGGGGACCGGCGCGGGCGCCGGGGCTGGTGCGGGCGCCGGGGCTGGTGCGGGCGCGAAGACCGCCGCTGGTGCGGGCGCCAAGGCGACTGCGGGTGCCGGGACCGGCGCGGGCGCCAAGGCGACTGCGGGCGCGGGGACCGGCGCGGGCACCGGGGCTGGCGCGGGCGCGAAGACCGCCGCTGGCGCGGGCGCCAAGGCGACTGCGGGCGCCGGGACCGGCGCGGGCGGCAGGGCCGGCGCCGGGGGCAAGAAGGGGCGGAAGCCGCGCAATGCTTCTTTGTTGAAGTCGATGACGCCGGATAGCGTCACTTTGGAGCAGGCTTTGGCCTTGCTGGCCTTGCCGCGCCGGGTTGGCGCCACCGCCGAGGGCGCGGAGATCACCGCCCAGAACGGCCGGTACGGCCCCTACATCAAGTGCGGCGACGACTCGCGCTCGCTGGCCAGCGAGGAGCAGATCTTCGCCATCACGGAAGATGAGGCGCGGGCCTTGCTGGCCCAGCCCAAGCAGCGGCGGGGCGCGGCCAGCGCGGCGCCCCTGCGCGAGCTCGGCGCCGACCCGGCCACCGGCCGCCCGGTGGTGGTCAAGAGCGGCCGCTACGGCCCCTATGTGACCGATGGCGAATCGAACGCCACGCTGCGCAAGCAGGACGACCCAGCGACGGTAACCCTGGAGCAGGCGGCCGAGATGCTGGCGGCCAAGCGCGAGCGCGGCCCAGCCAAGCGCCCCCGCGCCGCCGGCCGCGCTGGCGCGGCCAAAGCCGCGCCGCGCAAAACCGCCGCCGGCAAAACCGCCGCCGGTAAAACCGCCGCCGGCAAGGCCGCCGCCGGCAAAACCGCCGCCGGAAATACCGCCGCCGGAAAAACCGCCGCCGGCAAGCCCGCCGCCGGCAAAGCCACCGCCGCCAGGGCCGC
>JAITIG010000194.1 GCA_031279575.1 Bifidobacteriaceae bacterium | reverse complement strand
GCGTCCAGCGTCACAGCCACCGCCAAACCGATCCCGATCTCCTTGATCACCACCAGGTCGCCGGCCGCGAAGCCGAGGAACACCATCACAATGATCAGCGCGGCCGAGGTGATGATGCGCCCGGAGTGCTGCAGGCCGCGCCTGACCGAGCCCTCCGGGTCCGCCTCGCGGTCCCATTCCTCTTTGATGCGGGAGACCAGGAAAACCTCGTAGTCCATGGCCAGGCCAAAGCCGAAGATCAACAGCAGCACCAAGATGTAGGTCTCGATCCCGCTCATGGCGGTGAAGGCCAGCAGCGAGGTGAGATGCCCGTCTTGGAACACCCAGGTCACCACCCCCAGGCAGGCCAGCAGCGACAAGGCGTTGGTGATGAGCGCTTTGAGCGGGATCAGCACCGAGCCGGTGAACAAGAACAGCAGCACAAACACCGCCAGGCAGATGATGATGGCGGCGGTTGGCGCGCCATCGGCCAACTGCTGCTCGAAGTCGAGCAGGCGGGCGGCCGGGCCGGTGACGTAGACGGCGTAGTCGCGCGGGGCCAGGTCGCGGATGGCCTCGACGGCGTCGCGGGCGGCGGGGCCTTCCGCGTCGGCGCCTTGGACATCTAGGACCACCCGGGCGTAGCCGTCCATCTGGGTGGCGAACGAGCCGTCGGCATTTGCCACCAGCTCCGCCCCGCCGATGCCGCCGAGCTGGTCGCGCGCGAATTGCTCGGTCGCCTGCAAGCTGCCCAGGGAGACCACCTCGATGCCGTCGCTGGCTGTGGCCGGGTAGTCCCGGGCCAGCCGGTCGAGGAATTGGCGCTGCTCGGAGCCGGCCGGCAGGAGTTCGACCGTCGAGTTGCGCAGCTCCAGGTGGCGGGCCGGCAGGGCCAGCACCACCAGCACCGCCAGGACTCCGCCCAGCACCAGCCAGGGGTGTTGCTGCACCCGGCCGGCCAGTTTCGAAAAGACGCCCTGGTCGGGTGAGATGTCGGAGGCTTTGGCCTGGACCAGGCCCAGCCCCGGGATGCGGCCCAGCAAGGAGGGGCGGGCCAGGCGGTGGCCGGCCAGCACCAGCAGGGCCGGCACCAGGGTGGTGGCGCTGCCCAGGGCCAGCAGCACCACCGTCAGCCCGGCCAGGCCAAAGGTGCGCAGGATGGACGGCGTGAAGGCCATCAGCCCGGCGATGCAGACGGCTATGGTCAAAGCGGAGTAGAAGACTGTCCGCCCGGCGGTTCGCACTGTGCCGATGATGGCCTCTGGCACCAGGTCGCGGCCGGCCTGGGCGCCGGCGGCCTGCCCGGCCCGCAGCTCCTCGCGGAAGCGGGAGACCACCAGCAGGCCGTAGTCGATCGACAAGCCCAGGCCCACCAGCGAGACCACGTTGATGACCGAGGTGTGGATGTCGATCAGGTAGGTGAAGCCGAACACCGCCCCCATGCAGGTCAGGATCGAGGCCAGGGCCCCGACCACAGGCATGGCGGCGGCCAGGAAGCCGGCGAACACCAGCACCATCACCACCAGGGCGACTGGCAGGGCGATCATCTCGCCCAGTTCCAAGTCGTGTTTCATGGCGGAGACGATCTCGTCCAGGATCAGGCTGCGGCCGCCAACCTCGGCGCTGGCGCCGGCGATGGCCTCGGCGATGTCGGTCGCGGCCAGGGTGAGGCGGGTGGTGACCAGTTCGGTGGCGGTGTCCTCGGCCTCGGCCGAAAGGCCTTTGGCGATGTCGACTGTCAGCAGCAGGCCGTCGCCCCCGCTCGCCACCATGTCTTGCACGGCGGGGTTGGCCAGGGCGCACAGGGCCGCCTCGGCGGTGGCCGGGTCGACCGCCGGGTCGGCGCAGAAGGACGGGTTGAGCGGGTCGATCACCATGGGGTAGCCGTCGGCCCGCGCGGCCACGCCGTCCACCTCGGCCAGGTCCGCCCGCACCGGCGCCAGCTCGGCCGCCAGCCGGGCGACCGACTCGGCCTCGGCCAGGTCCACCCCGCCGATGGCCAGTGTGATAGACCCGGCCGAGTCGGTGCCGTCCTCGACGATTTGGTCGGCTTGCTCCGATTCGGAGTCGGCCGCTTGGGGCGCGCCCGAGCTGACCCTGTCGAACAGGCCGTCGCCGGTGACGCCGAAGACTGCCAGCGAGGCGCCGCCCGCCGCCAGCAGGCACCAGGCCAGGATTGTGATGACAGGGTGCCGCACGATGCCGCGGGCGAGGCGCACAAACACGCCTCAAGGGTAGGCCATGGCGCCGCGGGTTTCCCGCCCCGCCCCCTCCGGGCCCAAAGCCGCCCCCGATGCCGGGGCGGGCGCCGCTGGCCGCCGCGCCGCCGGGCCGGGCCCGCCAGCTGGCCCTCTGCCGCCCGCCCGGCGCCGGGCCGGGCCCGCGGGGTCGGCATCGGCGGGGGGCCAAGATTTGGGGGCTGGGCCGGGCGCGCTGCGCCGGGGCGGCCTAAGGTTGACGGGTGGACCTGTTTGAGGCGGCGCCCGGGGCCAGGCGGGCGCAAGGCGCCCCCGGCCCGCTGGGCGAGCCGCCGGACCCGCGCGCCCCCCTGGCGGTGCGCATGCGCCCGCGCCGGTTGGACGAGTTCGCGGGCCAAGCCCACCTGCTGTCCCCGGGGGCGCCGCTGCGCCGGCTGATCGAGCCGCCGGAGGGGCAGGCCGGGCGGGCGGCGACGGCATCGGTCATCTTGTGGGGGCCGGCGGGGACCGGCAAAACCACCTTGGCCTATCTGGTGGCGCGCGCCTCGGGGCGGGCTTTTGCCGAGGTCTCCGCGGTGGCGGCGGGGGTCAAGGAGATCCGGGCGGTGATCGCCGAGGCGCGCCGGCGCCTGGGCGTGGGCCAAGAGACGGTGCTGTTCATCGACGAGGTCCACCGCTTCTCCAAAGCCCAGCAGGACGCCCTGCTGCCGGCCGTGGAGAACCGGGTGGTGACATTGGTGGCGGCCACCACCGAGAACCCCTCGTTCTCGGTTATCACGCCGCTGCTGTCGCGTTCCCTGCTGCTCACCTTGGAGCCGTTGGACGATTCCGCCATCGGCGCCCTGGTGGACCGGGCGGTGGCGGACGAGCGCGGCTTGGCGGGCAGCGTCGCCCTGACCGAGGCGGCCCGGGCCTCGCTGGTGCGCCTGGCCGGCGGGGACGCCCGGCGGGCCTTGACCATCCTGGAGGCGGCCGCGGGGGCGGTGGCTTTGGGGCAAGCCGAGGCCGTGGTGGACTTAGACCAGATCGAGCGGGCGGTGGACGCGGCGGTGGTGCAATACGACCGCGCCGGGGACCAGCACTACGACGTCACCAGCGCCTTCATCAAATCGGTCCGCGGCAGCGACGTGGACGCCGCCTTGCACTACCTGGCCCGGATGATCCAGGCGGGCGAGGACCCCCGGTTCATCGCCCGGCGGATCATCATCCTGGCGGCCGAGGATGTCGGCATGGCGGACCCCTCGGCGCTGCAGACCGCGGTGGCGGCGGCCCAGGCGGTGCAGCTGATTGGGCTGCCGGAGGGGCGCCTGCCGTTGGCGGAGGCGGTGGTCCACTTGGCCACCGCGCCCAAGTCGAACGCCGTCTACCAGGGCATCGACGCGGCGCTGGCGGATGTGCGGGCGGGCCTGGCCGGCCCGGTGCCGCCGCACTTGCGGGACTCGCACTACCCGGGGGCGGGGCGGCTGGGCCACGGCCAGGGCTACCAGTACGCCCACGACCACCCCCACGCCGTGGCGCCGCAGGCCTACGCCCCGCCGGGGATCGAGGGCCGCCAGTACTACCACCCGACCGAGCGCGGCTTCGAGCGCCAACTGGGGGAGCGGCTGGGCAAGATCAAGGCCATTTTGGACCGGGCCCGCCCCGGCGCCGGCCCGGCGGCGGCCGAGGCGGCAGGGGCGGCCGGGGCGGCTGGGGCGGCCGGGGAGGCCGGGGCGGCCGCCAAGGAGTCCTGAGGCGCCCGCCGGCCTGGTAGCGTTCGGCGCGAACCAGGGGACGCGGCAGCCCGCGGCGGCCCACCAGGTCTAACGTCAGGATCGCAATGCGCCAGGTCAGCCACCTTGCCACCGCCCAGGCCGCGCCGAGCGGCGGGCGCCGGCGGTGTCCCTGGGCGCCGGCGGCCGCCTGTTGGGACATTCGTTAAGGCCAATCCGCCCGCCCCACCCCGCAGCCCGCCCAACGCCAGCCAGGCGCTCCCCGCCGGCCGCCCCTCAAGGCGCCCAGCGGCTGTTGGCCCCATCGACGCGAGCCGCGGGCCAAGGGGCGCCCGCCAGCGCCGAACCCCAAAGCAGCACCACCGCCAAGACCACTCCAGCCAAGGAGACCCCCATGCGCTACGCCAACTCTGTCATCGACCTGATCGGCCGGACGCCGCTGGTGCGCCTCGGCGCCTTGGCCAGCCCGGCCGGCCCGGCCATGCTGGCCAAAGTCGAATACCTCAACCCGGGCGGCTCCGCCAAAGACCGCATCGCGGCCGCCATCATCGAGACCGCCGAACGCACCGGCCACCTCCGCCCCGGCGGCACAATTGTGGAGCCCACCAGCGGAAACACCGGCGTGGGCCTGGCCTTGGTGGCGAACCTGCGGGGCTACCGGGCCATTTTCACCGTGCCGGACAAAGTGGCGGCAGACAAAATCGCCGTCCTCAAGGCCTACGGCGCCGAGGTCGTGGTGACCCCCACCGGCGTCCCGCCGGAGCACCCCGACTCCTACTATTCGGTGGCGGACCGCCTGGTGGCGCAGATCCCGGGCGCGTTCAAACCGGACCAGTTCTCCAACCCGGCCGGCCCGGAGGCCCACTACGCCACCACCGGCCCCGAGATCTGGTGGGACACGGAGGGCGCGGTGACGCATTTCGTGGCGCCGATAGGCACCGGCGGCACCATCTCGGGGGCCGGCCGCTACCTCAAGGAGGCCTCCGGCGGCCGGGTCCAGGTGATCGGGGCGGACCCGGTCGGCTCCATCTACTCCGACCCGTCCAACCTGCGCGGCTACCTGGTCGAGGGCGCCGGCGAGGACTTCTACCCCGAGGCCTACGACCCGTCGGTGGTCGACCGCGTCATCGGCGTGGCGGACGCGGACTCGTTTGCCACCGCCCGCCGGCTGGCCCGCCACGAGTCTTTGCTGGTGGGAGGCACCTCCGGGATGGCGGTTCACGCCGCCTTGGGGCTGGCCCGCCAGGCCCGCCCCAGCGACGTCATCGTGGTGCTGCTGCCCGATGGCGGCCGCGGCTACCTGCGCAAAATCTTCGACGACGCCTGGATGTCCCAGCACGGCTTCGCCACCGGCCCCAGCCCCGCCGCGCCCGCCGAGACGGGGGGGCGGATATGAGGTTCGCCACCCGGGCGATCCATGTCGGCGCCGAGCCGGACCCGGCCTTCGGCGACGTCATCGCGCCGATCCACCTCTCGACCACCTTTGTCCAAGACCGGGTGGGCCGGCCGCGCGGCGGCTTCGACTACTCGCGCTCCGGCAACCCGACCCGGGCGGCTTGGGAGCGGGTGGTGGCCGCCTTGGAGGGCGCCGCCCAGGCCGTCGCCTTCGCCAGCGGGCTGGCGGCGGAGGACGCGCTGCTGCGGGTGGCGCTGCGGCCGGGCGAGGGCATTGTGCTGTCGGATGACGCCTACGGCGGCACCCATCGCCTGATCAGCCAGGTGCTGGGGCCTTGGGGCGTCAAGTTGGCGGTGGCGGACTTGACGGACTTGGCGGCCGCCAGGCGCGCCATCGGGCAGGCCAAGCCGAAGCTGGTGTGGGTTGAGAGCCCGTCGAACCCGCTGCTCCGGGTGGCGGACATCGCCGCCCTGGCGGGTTTGGCGGGGGCGGCGGGGGCGCGGCTGGTGGTGGACAACACCTTCGCCACCCCGGCCTTGCAGCAGCCGCTGGCCTTGGGGGCCGACGCGGTGGTGCATTCGGCCACCAAGTACCTGGCCGGGCATTCCGATGTGGTCGGGGGCGTGGTCGCCACCAGCCACGCGGACCTGGCCGAGGCGCTGCGCTTCCAGGCCGGCGCGGCCGGCGCCGTGCCGGGCCCGTTCGATGTCTTCCTGGCCCACCGGGGCGTCAAGACTTTGGCCTTGCGCATGGCCCGGCATTCGGCCTCGGCCGCGTGGTTGGCGCGGCGCCTGGCCGGCCGCGCCGGTGTGGCGCGGGTGCGCTATCCCGGTTTGGGGCGGGCGGGCGAGGCCTCGCCGCCGGCCCTGGCGGCGCGCCAGATGTCCGCCTTTGGCGGCATGATCGCTCTCGAGCTGCCCGGGGGCGCGGCCCAGGCGGCCCGGTTCGCCCAGGCCACCGAGCTGTTCGCCCTTGCGGAGTCGCTGGGCGGGGTCGAGTCGCTGATCGAGGTGCCGGCCGCGATGACGCACGCCTCGGTGGCGGGCACGCCGCTGGCCGTGCCCGCCGGCCTAATCCGCATCTCGGTGGGCCTGGAAGACCCGGAAGACCTGTGGCAGGACTTGGCCGCGGCCCTCGCGCGCAGCGCCGCCCCGGGCGCGGCGGGCGGGGCGGCGCCCGGCGGGGCGGCGTGGCGAAGTCTGGCCCCGGGCGCGGGCGCGGCGGGCGGGGCGGCGCCCGGCGGGGCGGCAGCGGACGATGGGGCGGCGCCCGGCGGAGGCTAGGCTGGGCCCGGCCGCCCCGCCGATCGCCGGGCCGCGCGGTCCGGCAGGCGCGCGCCAGAAAGGGCAGGGTGGCCGATGACGAGGCGGCCAAGCGGTTGCGACGGGACAGGGCCGCCCGCCCCGCCGCCGCCGCCCGCCCGCATCCGCGTCCGCCTGGCGCGCCTGCCCGCGCTCCCCGGGCAAAGCCCGGCCGTCCGCCGGGCGCGGGCCAGCGCCCAGGCCCGGGCCCTGGCCGAGGCCGAGGCCCGGGCGGCCGGCGCCCTGGGCGGCCCGGCGCCGCCCAGCGCGGCCCCGGGCCAAGCCGCGCCGCCGGGCGGCGCGCCGGTTTGGGGCAAGACGCCGGCTGGCGCGCCGCTCCTGCTCGGCGCGGCGACCTGGCACGTCTCCATCTCTCACAGCGGCGACTGGCTGGCGGTGGCGGTGGCGGGCCGCCCGGTCGGGATCGACATCGCGCCGGCCGGGCGGCCCGCCCCCCGCCAGGTGCTGCGCCGCCTGGCCCCGCCAGAGCGGCGCTGGATCGAGCAAGCCGGCGGCGCGGCCGAGTTCGACCAGCGCTTCTGGGAGGTTTGGACCATGAAAGAGGCCTACCTGAAGTGGCGCGGCACGGGCATGGCGGGCGGCCTCGGCTCCTTCGACACGCTGCGGCCCGCCGCGCTGGGCGCGCGGTTCGGCCGCGTCGGCGCCGCCGCGGGCCTGGTGGGCCACGTTTGCGCCGCCCTCCACCCGCCGTTCGACCTCGACGAGTCCCACCAGGCAGGCGGCTTGGCGCCGCCGCCGCCGCGGGCCGGGGCGGGGCGCGAACAGGGCATAGGGCTTGTGGAAGACTAGTCAACCGTGTTCACTGGCGCCGGGACGGCCATCAACGTGGGCGCCGTCTTGGCTGGCGGCGCGGTTGGCCTGCTGCTGGGCGGGCGCTTCCCGGAGCGCACGCGCGAGCTGCTGACCCAGGCTTTGGGCCTGTTCACCGTGGTGCTGGGCGCCTACTCCATCTCTGAGGGCCTGAGCCCGGCCCTGACCAGCGAGGTTGGCCCGCAGGCGCCGCTGCTGATAGTGCTTGGCGGGCTGCTGCTGGGCGCCATCGCCGGCTCGCTGGCCCGCCTGGAGGACCGCCTCGAGGCCGGCGCCGAGCGCCTGCGGCGCAAGGTGGCCGGCGGCGCCGAGCCGGGGCGCTTCGTCACCGGCCTGGTCACAGCCACGCTGCTGTTCTGCGTTGGCCCGCTGTCGATCCTCGGCTCGATCTCCGACGGCTTGGGCCGCGGCGCGGCCCAACTCTTGGTCAAGTCCGTCCTGGACGGTTTCGCCGCCATCGCCTTCGCCTCCGCCCTGGGGGTTGGGGTGCTGTTCTCAGTTGTGCCGCTGGCCCTCTACCAGGGGTCGCTGACCTTGGTGGGGCTGGCTTTGGGCGAGTTCCTCAGCCCCGGGCAGATCGACGCCCTGGGGGCGACCGGGGGGTTGATCCTGCTGGCCTTGGGTCTGCGCCTGGCCGGCATCATGCGGATCGCGGTCGGGGACTTGCTGCCCGGGCTGGTCTTCGCCCCCGCCTTGGCCTGGGCGGTGGCGGCCCTGGGCTAGCAGGGCTTGGCCGCCGCCCGCGGCCGGCCGGCCCGGCTCAGGTTTTGCGCAGGTAGACGCGTTCTACCAGGTGGTCGGCGCCTTTGCGCAGGATCAGCGAGGCCCGCCGGCGGGTCGGCGCGATGTTTTCGGCCAGATTGGGCGCGTTGACCGTGTCCCAGATCATCTCCGCGAACTCGACCGCCTCCGGGGCCGGCATCGAGGCGTAGCGGTGGAAGTAGCTGTCCGGGTTGGAAAAGGCGGTGCGGCGCAGCTCCAAGAAGCGGTCGAGGTACCAGCGGCGGATGTCGGCCGTGTCCGCGTCGATGTAGATCGAGAAGTCGAAGAAGTCTGAGACCACAACCTCGTCCCCGCCGCGCGGGGTGGTGCGGGCCCCTTGGAGCACATTGAGGCCCTCGACAATCAGGATGTCCGGCTGGGTCACCCAGGTGGTCTGGCCAGGCAGGATGTCGTAGCGCAGATGCGAGTACCGGGGCGCCTCGACCGCCGCGGCGCCGCCTTTGACCTGGGCTAGGAACCGCAGCAGAGCGGACCGCCGGTAGGACTCGGGGAAGCCCTTGCGGCCCGCCAGCCCGCGCTGGGCCAGCTCGGCGTTGGGGTAGAGGAACCCGTCGGTGGGCAGCAGTTGCACCTTGGGCGTGCTGGGCCAGCGCGCCAGCAATTCCACCAGCAAGCGCGCCACGGTGGACTTGCCCACCGCCACCGAGCCCGCGATGCCGATCACATAGGGCGTGCGCAAGGTGGTGTCGCGCAGGAACATGCCGCGCACATCGTGCAGGTAGTGGGAGGCGTGGGCGTGCAGGTTGAGCAGGGCGGACAGCGGGCGGTAGACCACATCGACCTCGGCCAGGGAGATCTCGTCGCCAATCCCCCTGATGCGGGCGACATCGGCCGCGGTCAGGGGCAGCGGCGTCGATGAGGCCAGCGCCGCCCAGTCCTCCCGCCCGAAGGACAGATACGGCGATTCGACCCCGACCGCGGTTGCTTGCACCGCACCATTGTCACACGGCCCGGCCGGGGCGGCGGCTGGCGGGGAGGCAATCCGGGGCTGGCCCGCGCGCCTCGGCGCGTTCGGGGGGTGGTGGGGGATACCATGGGAGCCGGTCTTCCCCACCAGCGAAAGGACTCCTTATGGCGGGCATCGGCGATGGCGTCGCGGACTTGCTGAAGTGCTCGTTCTGCGGCAAGTCCCAGAAGCATGTGCGCAAGCTGATCGCCGGGCCGTCGGTCTACATCTGCGACGAGTGCATTGAGCTGTGCAATGAGATCATCGCCGAGGAGGTCCAGCCCAAGGCGCAGGAATCGACGGCGGAGTTGCCCAAGCCGCGCGAGATTTTTAGTTTCCTGGACCAGTATGTGGTGGGGCAGGACGGCGCCAAGCGGGCCTTGGCGGTGGCGGTCTACAACCATTACAAGCGCATCCGCTCAGGCCACGCGCGGCCTTCGGCCAGGTCTGGGGCGACCGGCGGCGCCCCGGTTGGGGCCGGCGCGGCGCCCCGGCGGCGCGAGGCCGCCCCAAGCGCGCCCGGGCCGGCCGGGGACGGCGCCGAGGTGGTGGAGATCGCCAAGTCCAATATTTTGCTGATCGGCCCCACCGGCTGCGGCAAAACCTATGTCGCCCAAACTCTGGCCCGAATGCTGAACGTGCCGTTCGCCATCGCCGACGCGACGGCCCTGACGGAGGCCGGATATGTTGGCGAGGACGTCGAGAACATCCTCCTGAAGTTGATCCAGGCGGCCGATGGCGACGTCAAACGGGCCGAGACGGGCAT
>JAITIG010000074.1 GCA_031279575.1 Bifidobacteriaceae bacterium | reverse complement strand
GGAGCGATGGCGAGGCGAAGGGGGAGGGATGTGGCAACATAGGGGGGTGCCACGCGGAGATGGGCGGCTCGGACATGAGTTGCTGCCGGGCGAGAAGGGCCCCCAAGACGAGTGCGGGGTGTTCGGGGTCTGGGCGCCCGGCGAGGAAGCCGCCAAACTGGCCTACTTCGGGTTGTACGCGCTGCAGCACCGGGGGCAGGAGTCGGCTGGGATCGCCACCTCCAACGGGCGCCAGATCATGGTTTACAAGGACATGGGCCTGGTCTCGCAGGTCTTCAACGAGGCCACGCTGGGCGCGCTGGTGGGGCACATCGCGGTGGGGCACGCCCGCTACTCCACCACCGGGTCATCCAACTGGCTCAACGCCCAGCCCACTTTGGGGCCCACGGCCGGGGGCACCGTCGCCTTGGCCCACAACGGCAACCTGACCAACACCCGCCAGTTGGAGCGCCGCCTGGCGGCGCGCAACCCAAAGCTCGCCGCCCAGTCCAACACCGACACGGCAATCCTCACCGGCTTGTTCGCAGGCGATATGGACCACACCCTGGAGCAGACCGCGCTTGAACTGCTGCCCCAGGTCAAAGGGGCTTTTTCACTGGTTTTCATGGATGAGGAGACGCTCTACGCGGCGCGCGACCCGCACGGGGTGCGCCCGCTGGCGCTGGGCCGGCTCGAAACCGGCTGGGTGGTGGCCTCGGAGACCGCCGCCCTGGACATTGTGGGGGCGGCGTTTGTGCGCGATGTGGCCCCAGGCGAGCTGATAGCAATCGACCAAGAGGGGTTGCGCTCGACGCGCTTCGCCGAGGCCCGCCCCGCCGCCTGCCTATTTGAATACGTTTACCTGTCGCGGCCGGACACCCAGCTGGCGGGCCGCTCCGTCAACGCGGCGCGGCTCGAGATGGGCCGGGCGCTGGCCCGCGAGCACCCGGTGGAGGCGGATTTGGTGGTGCCGGTGCCCTCCTCGGGGACGCCGGCCGCCATCGGCTACGCGGCTGAGAGCCGCATTGAGTTCGCCCAAGGCCTGACCAAGAACGCCTATGTGGGGCGGACCTTCATCCAACCCACCCAAACCATCCGCCAACTGGGCCTGAGGTTGAAGCTGAACCCGCTGAGAGAGGTTATCCGCGGCAAGCGCCTGATTGTGGTGGATGATTCGATTGTGCGCGGCAACACCCAGCGCGCGGTGGTGCGGATGCTGCGCGAGGCCGGCGCGGCCGAGGTGCATGTCAGGATTTCCAGCCCGCCGGTGATGTGGCCCTGCTTTTACGGCATCGACTTCGCCACCCGGGCGGAGTTGATCGCCACCGGCCTGGGCGTCGAGGAGATCAGGCAGTCCATCAACGCCGACTCGCTGGGCTACATTTCGCTGGAGGGCCTGATCCGGGCCGCCGGCCAGCCCGCCGGCCAGCTCTGCGCCGCCTGCTTCACCGGCGACTACCCCATCTATGTCCAGCCCGAGTCGCGCGAGCTGGGCAAGTACCTGTTGGAAGCCCCGGCCGGACCGCCCCCCGGCGACTTCCCGGCCGGGGACATGAGCCCATTGGAGCAAGCATCTTGAGCAACGCCTACAGCCGCGCCGGAGTTGACGTGGCGGCGGGGGACCGCGCCGTCGAGTTGATGAAATCATCCGTCCAGGCCACTTTGGGGCCGCAGGTGATCGCCAGTTTGGGCGGCTTCGCCGGGCTGTGGGACGCCTCCGCCCTGCGCCACTACCGCCGGCCGGTGCTGGCCACCTCGACCGATGGCGTGGGCACCAAGTTGGCTATCGCCCAAGCCATGGACGTGCATGGGACCATCGGCTTCGACTTGGTGGGGATGGTGGTGGACGACATCGCCGTGACCGGCGCCAAGCCGCTGTTCATGACTGATTACATTGCCACCGGCAAGGTGGATCCGGCCAAGATCGCGGCTGTGGTGGCGGGTGTTGCCGCCGCCTGCGCCCAAACCGGGACGGCCCTGATTGGCGGGGAGACCGCCGAGCACCCAGGGGTTATGCGGGCTGACGAATACGACATCGCCGGCGCCGCGGTGGGCGTGGTGGAGTTTGACGACCTGCTCACCCCGGAGCGCGCCGCCCAAGGCGACGTGGTGCTGGGGTTGGCTTCCTCTGGCCTGCATTCCAATGGCTATTCCCTGGTCAGGGCGGTTGTCGACGACCTCGGTTGGGAGTTGGCGCGGGAGGTTCCCGAACTGGGCCGGACTTTGGGCGAGGAGCTGCTGGAGCCGACCCGCCTCTATTCGCCCAGTTTGATGAAGCTGGCGGCGGCGCTGGGGCCGGATTTGCACGGCCTGGCCCATGTTACCGGCGGCGGTTTGGCTTCGAACCTGGCCCGGGTGCTGCCGCCGCGTTTGGGGGCGGTGGTGTCCCGCGCCGCCTGGCCCGTCCCGCCGATTTTCCACCTGCTGCACGATGCCGGCCATGTGGTTTGGGCGGACCTCGAGCGCACGCTGAACCTGGGTATGGGCATGGTGGCGGTGGTGGCGGCCACAGCGGTGCAGCAGGCTTTGGCGGTGTTGGCGGAGGCTGGCGAGCAGGCGGCGCCGATTGGCCGTTTGGCGGCCCTGGGGGACCTGCGGGCGGAGGCGGATGAGCGGGGCAGCGGCCCGGCTGATTTGGTGGCGGCCGCCAAAGGCGCGGCTGGCGGCGAGGTCCTCTTGGTTGACGCCTACCGCGACTGACAGCGCCCAGGCGCGGCTCAGCGCGCCCCGGCTGGCGGACGCGCGGCCGCTGGGCTCGACTTGGACTTGAACAGTCTTGTAGCCTAGACGCATACGATTATGCCGACCGATTAACAGCACGAGGGGGTCACGTACATGGGGCGCGGCCGTCAAAAGGCAAAGCAGACCAAGGTGGCTCGTAGGCTCAAGTACTACACCCCGGAGACCGACTACAGAGCGTTAGAGCGCGAGTTGAGCGGTGGGGCTGGCGGTCAGAGCGAAGACGACCCTTACGCGGAGTACGCCGCCCGGTACGCCGCCGATGACGAAGACCCGGTGGAGAGCGCGCCCGAGCCGACCTGATAGGCGGCAGCGGGCCAGCCGAGGCAGATGGGAGGGTTCGGGTGCAACTGGGGATGATTGGGCTGGGCCGCATGGGCGGCAACATGGCCGCCCGCCTGCGGCAGGCTGGGATCGAGGTGGTCGGCTACGACCGCGACCCCGGCTCCGGGCGGGATGTGGCCAGCCTGGAGGAGTTGGCGGCGGCCTTGGCGCCGCCCCGAGCGGTCTGGGTGATGGTCCCGGCCGGCGGGCCCACCGAGTCCACCATCGAGGCTTTGGGGCGCATTCTCCAGCCCGGCGACTTGGTGGTCGATGGCGGCAACTCCCCCTACACGGCGGACCAAGCCCACGCCGAGCAGTTGGCCGCCCGGGGCGTCGAGTTCATGGATGTGGGCGTTTCCGGCGGCATTTGGGGGGCCAGCCAGGGCTACGCCCTGATGGCCGGCGGCGCGCCGGCGGCCTACCAGCGGCTGGCGCCGGTGTTGGAGGCGTTGAAGCCGCCCGGGCCGGACGGGCTGGTCCATGTGGGCGGGCACGGCGCGGGGCACTTCGCGAAGATGGTCCACAACGGCATCGAATACGGCATGATGCAGGCTCTGGGCGAGGGCTATGGCCTGATGCAAGCCTCTGACCTGGTCGAAGACCCAGATGCGGTGGTGCGCTCGTGGCGCGGTGGCACGGTGGTGCGCTCTTGGCTGCTGGATTTGCTGGCCCGGGCGGCGGCCGCCGACCCAGGCCTGGAGGGGCTGGCGCCCCGGGCGGAGGATTCCGGCGAGGCCCGTTGGATGGTGGCGGCGGCTTTGGATTTGGGTGTGCCGCTGCCGGTGGTGGCGGCCTCCTTGTACGCCCGGCAGGCCTCGCGCGGCGGCGACGATGCCGCCATGCGGGCGGTCGCGGCGCTGCGCCAGCAGTTCGGCGGCCACGCGGTCGAGGCCGCCGCCGGCTGACGGCCCGCCGCCGGGCCGCCGCCGGGCCGCCGGCTGGGCGGCCGCCGGCTGACTGGACAGCGCGCCGCTGGGCTGGCATGCTGGTAGGCCGTGCGCCAAAAGCGCACGCCTGGCCCCGTGGCGCAGTTGGTTAGCGCGCCGCCCTGTCACGGCGGAGGTCGCGGGTTCAAGTCCCGTCGGGGTCGCGGACTGCGGGTCGGCTGTTGGCCGGCCCGTTTGTCATGGCTCGATAGCTCAGATGGGAGAGCGTCCGCCTGAAAAGCGGAAGGTCACCGGATCGATGCCGGTTCGAGCCACCGCCGGCCCCGCAGGTGATGCCCCCCTTGCGGGGCCGCCGCATTTTCCCAACCAAGCGGACGGCGGAGCCCGGCCCACCTAAGACCGGCCGAGCCGGCGGAGCCCGGCCCAGCCGGGCAGGCGGGCGGAGACCGGCCGGGCCGGCCAAAATAGCAGCCGGAAGGACTCGTTCCACACTTCCCCGTAGGTAGTTCTGCGGAGAAGCGACGGCCGGGGCTCTTGGGTCCCGATAGCCTGAAGGGTCGGCTGACCATCGGCCTTCGTTTGCCCTGAGACCGATCTCCGAATGAGGTAAACCGCATGTCTGCATCCCGACCGTTCCGCAATGACTGGCGCTCGCGGCCCTCAATGAGGCGCCCTAGCTGGTCTAAGCCCTTCGCCATGCTGGTGTGCGCCGCCGTGGCCTTGACCGGGGTGACGGTGCTCCAGTCGCTTGGCTCCGGCATGGGAGCGTGGGCCGATGGCCCGCCGGTGGACGCGGAGGCTTCCTGGGTGGTGTTCGACCCAGAACCGCAGCCGGACGCGCCCCAGCCGCTGGGCCAGCAGGGCGGCTACTATTTCACCGCCCAGGCGATGGGGCCGCAGAACCAGCCGGCCGCCGAGGCGCCGCTGGCGCTCCGCCTCGAGCGGGCTGACGGCGTCCAGCTGATGGAAGGCGATGCCTACATCGAGTTGGTCGATGGCGTCTCGCCGGGTTTGGAGGCGGCCTGCCTGGCAGATCCCCAAGGCCAATGCGCCGGGTGGGTCAGGGCCGCCCGGGCCGGCCAATACAACCTGGTGGTCACCAGCGGCGAGCAGCCGGGGCAGGCCTTCGCCGCGCCGCCGCTCTATTTCGAGGCCGCCTATCCCGACCCGGCCGCCTCCGCGGTCTCGATCACCCCGCTGGACAAGCAGGCGGCCAACCGGGGCGACCCGGATCTGGAGGAGGCGGACTGGGGGCGGCAAGTCGTCATCGTGCAACTGGCGCAGGCGGGGGGCAGCCCGCTGGCCGGCGCGGCCGAGCAGCTGAAGGCGCTGGCCGGCGGGGAGGACCCGTTTGGCGGCGAGGGGCTTGACTTCTCCAAAGCGGCGGAATCAGCCGACACCCCGGGCCAGTATTCGATCAACGTCTACTCCTCCAAGGCTGGCGTGCGCCTGGTCGAGGTGGCCTACGCGGACCCGCAGACCGGCGCCGAGGCGCTCCTGCCGAGTGGTCAAAGCGGCGGCCAATACACCTACAGCTTGGCCGCCCCGTTCACCTACCCGCCCGCCAGCTCGGCCGACTCCTACCTGAGCGTGACGATGGCTGACGAGGAAGGCGGGCGGCTGCGCCCAACTGTCGGCGAGAGCTTCCAAGGCCAGGTGGTGGTGTGGGACGCCGGGCGGAACAACCTGATCCCGGGCCAAACGGTGGCGCTGAGGACCCATGACAGCTGCCTGCTCAACGCCGGCCTGCCCGGCGCCAACCTTGACAGCGATGAAAACGGCGAGATCAACTTCACGGTCCTCGGGGTCGATGTGGGCCCCTGCTACGTCACCGCCGCGATTGACGGGGGGCAAATCGCAGGCTCTCCCAGCGGTGCCATGACCTGGCAGCTGCCCGCTGAGATCGGCCCCGCCTCGGCCGAGAACTCCTATGCGGAGGTCGATCTGTACTGGCAGAACTCCAATAACGAGGCCAACCACGACACGCCTGGTGTAGAGCCTGAGGATTGGGGCAGAGCGCGCATTGTGGTGAGCTTGCGGGACCAATTCGACCGGCCGATCACCAACGGCGCTCCGGCCTTGCTGGCCACGGTCCACCAGACGGACCCTTATGCCGGGGCGCGGCTCTACTTCGGCAACGGTGGAGTTTTTGAGTGCGCAGAGGCGCTGGAGGAGGGCGAATGCGCCGGCGGCGTCTACGGGCTCGAGGTTTACGCCGGCACCGCCGGCCACCGCCGGGTGGCCGTGACCTATGGGGCCGGCACCGCCAACGCCTTCGAACTGCAGCATATTGACTACCGGCCCCTGACCGGCCTGGACATCCAGTTTTGGGCCCTGGACTATGAGGTCGAGTCGACCACGGTGGTGGTTTCCCCCTCGGTCCCAGCCGACGACCCGGATGATCCCAGCGATGAGCCCGATGGCGTGCCGCTGGCGCTGGCGACAGGCCAGTCCTATGAGGTGGTGGGCACCTTCTGGGACAAGGGGCGCGTCAACCGCGTCGGCCCTGGCACTGACATGTATTTGATCCTGGAAGGAGTCGGCGAGGAGGAGGAGTGCCTGGCGTTTTTCACCCAGGGGCGGCATGACGAACAGGATCAGAGACGCGAGGGTTTCGAGGACGGCCGGGCCTACTTCACCATCACCAGCCTGGAGCCGACCACCTGCGTGTTGCGCAGCGACTTGAGCAGCGACCTCAGCTACGCCGGCCTGCCCAAGACCTTGATCTGGACCGATCCGGAGCTGGACAGGGACAACCCGGCCACCTATTACACCGTGTCAAGCGCGCCGGTCGGGGCCAACGGGGCCGACCGCGGCCTGATCGAGGTCCAGCTTTACGGCCTCAACGGCGCTCCGCTGACGGCCGCCGCCGCATCCCTGAGGGCCCAAGGCGAACCGGGCAGCGGCCTTGAGGTGAGCGCCTTCACCCACCAGGGCGAGGGCCGCTACACGGCCTCATTCAGCGGCACGGTCGAGGGCGACCACACCGTCACCGCGCAACTGGCCGGCCAGGAAATCGCCTTGTTGAAGCCCGGCGGCAACGCCACGGCCCATTTGGCGCTCCGCATCAGCATCTTGCCGCCCTCGGCGGCGGAGGTCAGCCAGACCGAGGAGCAGCCGGCCAACCACGACGCCCCCGGCTCGCTGAGGCCGGAGTGGGGCGTCCAGACCATCACCGCCCGCCTGCGAGACGCCGCCGGCGAGCCGATCACCGACGCCGCCGCGGCTCTGATTGCGGCGGCCGCCGCCGGCGACCCCCTGGCCGGCGTTGGGCTCTACTTCTCCAACCGGGGCCGCTTCGCCTGCGCCGCCCGGGTCGATGCCGGCGGGGCCTGCGCCGAGGGGGTTTACGAGTTGGCCGTGTTCTCATCCAAGGCGGGCACGCGCCAGTTGACCGTCACCTATCAAAGCGGCTCGGACGGGGCCGTGGTGCTGCCAGACGCGGACGGCTTGCCGGTGCTGCGCGCGCCGTTCGCCTACCCGCCGCCATCCGCGGCCGATTCGACTCTCATGGTCAGCCCGTCGGCGCCAGCCGACAACCCCGACGACCCAGCCGACGCGCCCGATGGCGAGCCGGTGATAATGCCGTACAGCGGCGGCAGCTACGAGGTGGCGGTGACGGTTTGGGATGCCGGGCGCAATAACCGCATCCCCGGGGTCGAGGTCTACCTCGCGGCGGAGAGCAATGAAAGCGAGCACGGCGTTTATTGCGATGACGTTGGTTTCAGTGTCAGCGGCACCTATTCGCCTGAGGCCACTTTGACGATGGATCGCAACGGCCGCGCCACCGCCCGGTTCTTGCGCGCCGATCCGGTTGAGACGGTCTGCGACATCTACGCCTATGCGAGAATCGATGGAATCCTTCCGGAATTGGCCGGTTCGCCCAAGACGGTGGGCTGGCTGCTTTCCGATTCTGAAACCTACGACTACCAGCAATTCTATTACGCCGTCTACGGGTCTAACTATCGCTGGGCCCTCCAGGCCAACGGCCTGGACCAGGGCGTGGTGGAGGCGACCTTGTGGGCCGAAGACCTAAGCGCGAAGGATTCTGGCGGAATCTGGTTGACCGGGGCCGAGGATCGCTTGGAGGCTTCCGCCCCGGCGGGCAGCGGTCTGGCCTTTGGGCCGTGGGTGTACCAAGGGGCAGGTACTTACCGGGCCTACTTCACCGGCACCGAAGTGGGCGACTTCCCCGTCACCGTGACTCTGGACGGCCGCGTCTTGAGCGCCTTCTATTCTGGCGACAACATCGCCCACATGGAGGAGCCGTCCAGTGGCACGCCCGCGGCGGCCGCCTCCGGGGCATATGCCATTTGGGACGGAGTCGAAGCCAGCAGTCCGCCGCGTTTCACCCATGTCTACAATCGCGGGCTCGCCTGGGTGGTCGTGGACCTGAAGACTGCTGACGGGCAACTAATACAAGGCAAGACCGCCGGTTTGAGTTGGGCTGCGGCGCCCGATGACCAGTACGGCGGTGAGGGTCTGTTCGACCTGGCCGGATTCATGCCAACTCCCGGCGGCGGGCGGACGGCCGAGGTAGATATCGGCTCAACCAAAACGGGGGTCCGGCGCATCATCATTAGCTACCGGGACAGCGAGACAGAGTTCGAGGTGGCGAACGGGAAGGATCCAGAGACCACCGTGCTGGAGTTGACGTTCTCCGCGCCGCAGTTGAAACCGACTGCTTCGACCGTGGTTGTCTACCCCACCGAGCCGCAGGCCGACCCGGACGACCCGTTAGACCAGACGACCGGCGTGCCCACACCCTTGCCGGTGGGCGAATCCTATGAGCTGGTGCTGACCGGTTGGGTCAAGGACCGCACCCAGCGGGGTGCCGGCACCGTCTGGCTGAACCTCCGCACGTCCGAGGACAACCCGGCGTGCGGGTTCGTTGAGGCAGGCGAAGACCCGAAAGGCGAAGACTGGCAGCAGAGCGGGCCGGATGTCTATGACACCGTTTCGATCGAAGAAGACGGCCGGTTCTCACTCAGCGTCTACGGCTACGAGGCCGGCGTCTGCGTGCTTGAGGCCGTCGCAATCGACCGGGATCGGCCCTCCGCTTGGTCGGGTGGACAACTGGCCGGCTCGCCCGCAACCTTGCGCTTTGTGGCCGCGGAAGCGGATTTGGAAAACCCCGGCAGCGGTTTCGACGTCAGCGCCGAGCCGGTGCCGGCCGACGGCAACACCACCGGCGGCATCTTCATTGAGTTGGTCGATTCAGACGGCCAGCGCTTGGACGACCAGCTCAACGCCATCGAGGTCAAAGCCCCTCAAGGCAGCGGCCTCGAGTTCAGCCCGGTCGAGGCCATCGGCCAAGGCAGCGGCGCCTATGTGGTCTTCTTCAGCGGCGCCCAGGCCGGCGATTTCCCCATCGCGGTCAAAGTCTCCGGCCTGCCGCTGGGGGTCTTGCCGCAGGGCAACGGCATCGCCCATCTGACGGCGGCGGCCACGCGGGTCGGCGACGAGGCCCGGTCCTCGGCCACCATCAGCGTTGATGCCGGCCAAGCCGGTGTTTACGGCCAGGTGGGCGCCAAGGAGGGCGATTACGGAAAGCAAACCATCAAGGCGACCGTGTTGGACGCCGATGCCGCGCCCATCACTTCGGCGGCCGGCAAGCTGTCCGTCCAGGCGGACGCGGCCTATGATCCGGGCGGCGACCTGGCCTTCTCCGGCGGCGGCTTTGTTTGCGCGGCCGATCTGGTCGAAGGCGAATGCGTCGACGGCGTCTACCGCATCGACGTCTATTCCGGCAGGCCGGCGGCGCGCTACCTCAACGTGGTCTACCGGGACGGCGCCACCACCTTCCTGCTGACCAACCAAGCTGCCCCTTGGGGCGGGTTGAAGCAGTTCACCGCCTTGTTCACCACCGCGCCGGCCAGCGCGGCGGCCTCGACCCTGGAAGTGGACCCTGCCTCGCCGATCGAAGTGGGGGAGTCCTACACCGGCACCGTGACTGTGAGGGACGCCTTCGGCAACCCGGTGCGGGATCAAGAGGTCGAATTCGAACTCGACGGCGACTCCGGGGCCTGCCGCGGCGGCATCGACGGCCCATCGCAGGTGCTCTCCTCCGAGCTGGGCGAGGCCCAGGTCACCGTCACATCCAAACGCGGCGAGACCTGCTACCTGTGGGCCGCCGTGGGCGGGGACTACCTGGAGGCTGGGGCCGAACTGGTCTGGGACTGGCCGCCCGGGCCTGAAGCCGACCCGTCTAGGACCACTGTGATTGTGACCCCGTCCCAACCCGAGGGCAGCCCGCAGGGCCTGCCCCAGGCGATCGGCCTGGACGATTCCTATCAGATTGTGGTCAGCGTCTACGCCGCGGACGGCCAAACGCCGGTGCCGGGCGCGCCGGTCGTCATCGACACCGGGACCGCGGACGCCAGATGGGCCTGCACCTCAGCCGTCAGGGAAGTGGGCAGCACCGGTCCTGAGGAGACTGTTTACCTAGAGACCCAGGCTGACGCCAACGGCCAGGTGGTGGCCCTGGTCAGGTACCCCTTCGGCGCCTCCGGGCCAGGGGCCCTGTGCAGCCTGCGGGTGTGGGTCGACGGCCAGCGCTTCCACCGCTTGGGCCTGGACGATGAAGGCTCCGCCATCCCCACCTACCTGTGGTGGCGCTCCGCCCCCGACCTGGCCCAGGATTGGACCGCCTACCAGGTTTCCGCGGAACCAGTGGCGCCCTACGGGATCGAGTCCGGCACCATTGGGGTCCGGTTGTGGAGCCAGACCGGCCCAGGCCTGGTGGACCTGTCGAAGCTGACGGTTTTGGTCCCCGAGGACTCCGGTTTGGAAGTGGGCGAGTTCGCCGAGGCGGAGGACCCAGACCGGCCGGCGATCGACCTTGGCGCTGGCACCGGCTATTACAGCGCTAGTTTCACCGGCGCCGTGCCAGGCGAGTGGCCGATCGAACTGTTCTACGAGGGGAAGCCGGTCAGCCTGGAAGAAGGCGGCAACAACCTGGCCCGCATCGCCGGCCCGGCGGTCGACCCGTCCAGGACCACTGTGGTGATCACCCCGTCCACCCCGGCAAACGACCCCGCGGGCGTGCCCGACGTGCTGCCGATGGCGTTGGACCAGGTCTACCAGGTCGAGGTCAGCGCCTATGACGCCGAGGGCAAACCGGCCCCCGGGGCCGAGGTCTACCTTGGCGGCGGGGATCTGGGGCTGACCTGGCTCTGCGCCGTGACTATCACCGCCGAGGAGGGGCAAGCCAACCCCAGCCGCAACCTGTATGGCTGGACGGGGGTGGACGGCAAGCTCCGCGCCACCGTCCAAAACCAGTCCGGCTACGTCTCCCCCGGCACCACCAGGGTGTGCGACCTGCGCGCCACGGTGGCCGGTGAGGAAGTCCTGCGCTATGGCGCGCCGCAAGATCCGCAGGACCCGCCGCAGGCGACCCTGCTGGCTTGGTTGTCGCCGCCTGATCTGACTGGCGGCCACAGCAACTACAACGTCTCAACCGACCAGGTCCAAGCCGATGGCGACGATGAAGGCACCATTGACCTGCAGCTTTGGGCTTCCGGCGGGTACGGGCCGGGCCCCGCGCTGGCTGATTTGTCGCTGCTGAGCGTGGTGGTGCCGCCAGACTCCGGCCTGACCGTGGGCAAGTTCGCCGCCCTGCCATGGCAGGACGACGAATACCAGCGGGCCTACGGCGCCTCCCTGCCTTCGGGCCGCTATCAGGCGGCTTTCAGCGGTGTTTTGCCGGGCGAGTTCCCGATCAAGGTTTACTACGATGGCGTCCTGCTGGGCACCGCGGACGGGTCGGGCGGGGAGGGCAACGGCGTCGCCACCTTGGTTGGCGGGGCCGAGCCGCCGCCGGTGGGGCCTTCCCCGGAGCTGTCTTACGCCGAGGTGAGTTTGACGGCGGACCAGGCGGCCAACCACGACGCGGCCTCGGCGCAGCCCGCCAATTGGGGCCGGCAGACCATCACCGCGACGCTGCTGGACTATGACGGCCAGCCGGTCGGGGACGCGGCGGGGGCTTTGAAGGCCAGGCCGGCGGCTGGCGACCCGGTTGGCGGCGTTGGGCTCTACTTCGGCGCCGACGGGGTTTTCGCCTGCGCCGAGGACCTGGTGGAGGGTTTGTGCGCGGGCGGGGTTTACCGGCTTGAGGTGTATTCGTCGAAGGCGGGGCAGCGGCAGGTCGAGGTGGTTTACGGGGCTGGGACTGGGGGCGGGTTCGCGTTGGCGAGCTCGGCCGGGGGGAGCGTTCTGGCCACCCAGTTCGCGGTGCCGCCGCTGGATCCGCTGGCCTCGACTGTGGTGATCAGCCCGTCGACGCCGGGCGACGACCCGGATGACCGGGCGGACGAGCCGGACTCGGCGCCGGACACGCTTGATTGGGGCGAGGAGTACACGGTGGTGGTGACCGCTTGGGATGAGGGGCGCAACAACCGCGTCCCGGCGACCCG
>JAITIG010000020.1 GCA_031279575.1 Bifidobacteriaceae bacterium | reverse complement strand
CAGTTCTACCTGCTGCCGGCCCTGAGCGCCAGGGACAATGTCGCCACCGGCATGCTCTACCAGGGCCTGCCCGCGCCCGAGCGGCGGGCCCGGGCCGATGCCGCGCTGGAGCGGGTCGGGTTGGCCGCCCGCGCCAAGCACCGCCCCGGGGAGCTGTCCGGCGGCGAGCAGCAGCGGGTGGCGATCGCCCGGGCCATCGCCGGCCGGCCGGCCGGGGGCATCGCCGACGCGCCGACCGGGGCTTTGGACCAGGCCTCGGGCCGGATGGTGCTGGACTGCCTCAAAGCCGCCAACCAGGACGGCGCCACGGTGGTGGTCATCACCCACGATCTGTCCCTGGCGGACCTGTTCGAGCGCCAGATCCACGTCCTGGACGGCGAGGTGTCCGAGTGAGCCGCCCCCGCCGGGCGCGGCGGCGGCGCATGCCCATCGGCGACGTGGTGGCGACGGCTTTCCTGGGGCCGCGCTCGCGCCTGGCCAGGACCGGGCTGTCCGCCGTCGGCATCGCCATCGGCATCGCGGCGCTGGTGGCGCTGCAGGGCATCCCCGCCTCGGCCGTGGCGGAAATGAAAGCCGAGATGGACCGCCAAGGCGCCAACCTGCTGGTGGTCTACCCGGGCAGCGACCAAAACGACTGGAACGCCCCGGCCATCCCGCTGCCGGAGACGGCGCCGGCCATGATCGCCCGCATCGGCCCCGTCCAAGCCGTCCTGACCCGGCGCGACCTGCCAGAGGCGGGCGTCTACCGGACCAACCTGATCCCGGCCGGCCAATCCGGCGCCATCGCCGCCGCCATGGCCGACGGCGACCTGCTGGGCGCCTTGAACGTGGGGATGGCCCAGGGGCGCTGGTTCGACCAGGCCGCCCGCGCCCTGCCCACCGCCGTGCTGGGGGACGGCGCGGCCCGGCGCCTGGGGGCCGAGGTGGGCCGCCGGATCTGGGTCGACGGCCGCTGGTACGCCGTCATCGGGGTGCTCGAGCCGATGGAGCTGGCCCGCGAGATGGACTCGACCGCCTTCCTGGCCCCCGACTTCGCCGGCCAGCTCTACCCCGGCACGCCCATCGCCTCGATCTACGTCGCCTCCGCCGCCGGCCAGAGCGCGGCCGTGCGCTCGGTCATCGACGAGACCGCCAACCCGGCCAACCCGCGCGGCGTCGAAGTCACCAAACTGTCCGAATACTACGAGGCCGGCGAGGTCTTCTCGGGCATCTTCGCCACCTTGTCGATCGGCCTGGGGGCCTTGTCAATGCTGATCGGCGGCATCGGCATCGCCAACACCATGGTGGTGGCGGTGATGGAGCGGCGCGGCGAAGTCGGCTTGCGCCGCGCCATGGGCGCCCGGTCGGGGCAGATCGCGCTGCAGTTTGTGCTCGAGGCCGCCCTGATCGGCTTCATCGGCGGCGCCCTGGGGGTGGGTTTGGGCGGCTACGCCACCTATCTCTACACCGCCGCCGCCCACAGCGCCTTCGCCATGCCCTGGTGGGTGGTGGCGGCCGGCCCGGCCATCTCCATCGCCGTGGGGGCCTTGGCCGGCCTCTACCCGGCCCTCAAAGCCGCCCGCCTGTCCCCCACCGTGGCCTTGCGCGCCATCTGACCCCCGGCCCGCCCGAGGCGGGTTCAGCGCAGGGAGCGGGTGCGCATGGCGCGCTGGGCCTCGATGCCGTCCTGGCGCTCGCGCAGGGCCTGGCGCTTGTCCCAGTCGCGTTTGCCGCGGGCCAGGGCGATCTCCACTTTGGCGCGGCCGCCTTGGAAGTAGAGCTGCAGCGGCACCGCGGTGACGCCGGCCTGGGCGGTCTTGGCCGCCCACTTGCGGATCTGATCCTTGTGCAGCAGCAGTTTGCGTTTGCGCCTGGGGGCGTGGTTGGTCCAAGTGCCCTGGGAGTACTCGGGGATGTGGACGCCCTCCAGGTAGGCCTGGCCGGCCTCGAAGGAAACCCAGCCGTCTGACAGCGAGGCCATGCCCGCGCGCAGCGCTTTGACCTCGGTGCCGGTCAGCGCCAAACCCGCCTCCAAGGTCTGGTCCAGGTGGTATTCGTGGCGGGCTTTGCGGTTGGTCGCCACCACCTGCCTGCCCATTTGCTTGCCCACAAAGGCAAAAGTCTACTTCGAGGCCGTCAACTGATGTAGTTCATCGGGTTGACCACGCCGCTGGCGGAGCCGATGCCGATCTCAAAGTGCAGGTGGCAGCCGGTCGAGGCGCCGGTGGTGCCGACATTCGCGATCTGCTGGCCCTGGGAGACCTGGGCCCCGTTGGCCACCAGGATGCCGCCGTCGACAATGTGGTTGTAGGTCGAGAACATCAACGCGCCGTTGACATTGCCGTGGCTGACCACCACCCGGTTGCCGTAGCCCCCGGCCCAGCCGGTGAAGACGACTTTGCCCCCGGCCGAGGCGTAGATCGGCGTGCCGCAGCCGGCCGAGAGGTCGACGCCGTCGTGGTGGCGCATGGTGCCGTAGATCGGGTGGACGCGCCAGCCGAACGGCGAGGCCACCCTGAGCGAGGCCAACGGCCTGCCGAAGAACCCGGCGCTGGGCGGCGGCGGCGTCCCGCCGGTTGCGGGCGGAATGTTGTTGGCCTGCCGCTCCTGCTCCAAGATGGCGTCCAACTCGGCCTGGATCTGCTTGTTGTCCGCCTCCAAATCGGCTTGGCGGGCCTCGGCGGCGGCCTTTTGCCGGGCCAGCTCGCCGGCTAGCTCCTCCATCGCCGCCAGCAACTGGTCCAGCTCCCGTTTGGCCTGCTCGGCGGCCTGCTGGGCGGCATCGGCGGCGTCTAGGGCGGCTTGCGCCTGGGCTTCTAGATCGGCTATCTCGGCGGTCACCGTCTCCAGGCGGGCCTTGCGGTTCTTGTTCGCGCCGGCCGACTGCTGGGCTTGGACGATAACCGACTGGCGGGTGCGGGCGGCCGCCTCCGCCGCCACCAGGTCGCGCGCCGCCTGCTCGATCGAGGACGCCCCCAGCAGCACCATCAGGTCCGAGTCGCCCGCCGCGTAACCCATCATGGCGTCCCGCGCCAGCGCCCCGAGCGACAGCTCCGAGGCCCGGGCCAACTCGACATCCTGCTCCAGTTGGGCGGTGACCTCGGCTTTTTGCTCCTGGGCCCGCTTGAGGGCCTCGACCAGCTCGTCGTGGGCCTTCAGGGCGGCGGCGTAGTCGGCTTGGGCCGCCTCCAGCTCCGCCTGGGCCAGCGGCAGCTCCGCCTTGGCCGCCTCCAGCTCCAGGTAGGTGTCCCGCAGGGCGGCGTCGGTGTCCTCCAACTCGACCGCCAGCTGCTCCAGCGCGCGCTGGTTGTCCGCCCGCTCCTGCTCCAACTGGTCCTTGTCCTTGGCCGCGCCCGATGGCGCCGCCGCGCCCGCCAGCGCCAGTCCGGCCGCCGCCAGGGCCGCCGCCGCCAGCCGGCCAAGCCTGTTGGGCCAGTTCACTGCCAATCCCCTCCCATGGTCAAACCCCCAAGCCTAACAATCACACCTTGGTGAACCGGCGCAGGGTCAGCGCCGAGCTTAACCCGGCCAGCACCACCGCCGCCGCGATCAGCCACGGCGCCGCCACAAAGGCGTCCCCCGGGTGGACGCTGCCCATGATGAGGGAGAAGTTCTCCCCCACCCAATCGGCCAGCCAGAAGCGGGTCACCCCCCACAGCGCCGCCACCGCCAGGGCCGAGCCGATCAGCGCCGCCACCGCGCCCTCCAGCATGAACGGAAGCTGGATGAACAAGTTCGAGGCGCCCACCAGGCGCATGATGCCGGTCTCGCGCTGGCGCGACAAGGCGGACAGGCGGATCGTGGTGCTGATCAGCAGCACGGCGGCCACGGCCAACACCGCGGCGACCGCCAGCGCCGCCAGGCGCACCTTGCCCAGCAGGTCGAACAAGGTCTGGAACAGATCCGATTGGTCCACCGCCTGGAGCACGCCGGGCAGGCTCGAGACCGCGTCCGTCACAACCTCGAACTTGTCCGGGTCGGTCAGCTTGACGTGGAAGACGGGCCCGAAGGCGTCGACCGTGATCTGCTCGGTCATGAAGCTGCCGGCGAACTGGTCCTGGTAGGCCTCGAAGACCTCTTGGGCGGTCTCGGATTCGACGCCCTGGACGTATTCGGCCAACTCGCCGGACTCGAGCCGCTGGCGGATGGCCGCCTGCTGGTCGTCGGTGACCGGGCCGGCGGCGCAGTTGCCTTGCTCGACCGGGTCTTTGGGGCAGAGGTAGACGGACACCTCGACTTCGCTTTTCCAGGTCCGGTTCATGCGGTCGACTTGGGCTTGGAGCATCAGCGCGGCGCCGACGGCGCCGAGCGAGACAAAGGTCACCAGGATCACCGCGCCGATCATCGAGGCGTTGCGCCTGAACCCGTGGAAGATCTCCGCCAGGACGAATCTGGCCCGCATCAGGCCTCCCCCCCGTAGTAGCCGGACGCCTCGTCGCGCACAATCAGGCCTTCGACCAGCTCCACCACGCGGTGCTGGGCCTGGTCCACCAGCCCGACATCGTGGGTCGCCATCACCACCGTGGCGCCGGTCTGGTTGACCCGCTCCAGCACCGCCATGATGCCCTCCGAGGTGCGCGGGTCGAGGTTGCCGGTGGGCTCGTCCGCCAGCAGGATTTGCGGGCGGTTGACCACGGCCCGGGCGATCGCCACGCGCTGCTGCTCGCCGCCGGAAAGCTCGTGCGGCCGGCGCTTCTCTTTGCCCGCCAGCCCCACCAAGTCGAGCACATCGGGCACGGTGCGCATGATGGCGTGCCGCGGCCGCCCGATCACCTGCATGGCGAAGGCCACGTTGTCGAAGACGGTTTTGCGCTCCAGCAGCCTGAAGTCCTGGAAGACGGCCCCGATCTGGCGCCTGAAGCGCGCGATGCGCCGGTGCGGCATGCGGCTGAGATCTTGGCCCAGCACAAACACCTGGCCGCCGCTGGCGCGCTCCTCGCGCAGCACAATCGAGAGCATGGTGGACTTGCCCGAGCCGGAGGCGCCCACCAGGAAGCAGAACTGGCCCCGGGGCACCTCCAAGCTGACGCCGTCCAGGGCGGGCCGGGCCCCCCGGGCGTAGATCTTGGTCACATGGTCGAACTTGATCACTCGGCAAACTCATCCGTTGGGGAACGCGTACCGTTTCAGGCTAGGCCCTGGTGGGCGGCGCGCGGTGGCGACACGCCGGGCTCAGGCTAGACTGTGCAGCGGCCCGGTCGGCATCGGCCTGGCGCCCGCGCACACCAGCCAAGGAGTTGCACCATGTCGAAACGCGCCCGCAAGCGCCGCACGCGCAAGAAGTCCGCCTCCAACCACGGCAAGCGGCCGAACGCCTAGCGGCGCCGCTCAGGCGGCTTGGCCGGTCCCGA
The DNA here is from genome assembly GCA_031279575.1 of Bifidobacteriaceae bacterium. The sequence continues at coordinate 16,790 of JAITIG010000020.1, read as the reverse complement.
GGCGGAGTTCGGCGATGGCCTCGGCGACGCGCGCCTTGAGGTGGTCCGGCGCCACCTCGGAGCAAGCTTGTTTGACGGCCGCTTTGAGCCGGCCGACCACATCGGCCTCGTGCGAGCACGAGTCGCACCCGTCCAGGTGCATGATCATGGCTGCGACTTCCGCCGCTTCGAGTTCGTCGTCGATGAAGTGGTGAAGCTTTTCCAGCGCTCTCTCGCACTCCCAGTGCCCTGTGTGATGTCTCATGTCCTCACCCTTGGCCGGGCCCTCCTGTGATATTTCCGGGCGCCATCCCTTGGCTGGTCAAGGCCTTCCTCAGGCGGGCGCGCCCGCGGTGGAGGCGGGACATGACGGTGCCGATCGGCGTGTCCATGATGTGGGCGATCTCCTTGTACGAGTAACCCTCGACGTCGGCGTAGTACACCACTAGACGATACTCGTCGGGCAGTTGCGCCAGGGCTTGTTTGACTCTGACGTCCGTCAGGCGGTCGAGCGCCTCCAACTCGGCCGAGCGCAGGCCGCCCGACTCGTGGGAGGCCGCCCGCATGATCTGCCAGTCCTCCACCTCGTCGCTGTCCGCCTGCAGCGGGGCGCGCTGCTTCTTGCGGTAGTCGTTGATATAGGTGTTGGTCAAGATGCGGTGCATCCAGGCTTTCAGATTGGTGCCCGGCTGGTACTGGTGGAAGTTGGCGAAGGCTTTGGTGTAGGTCTCTTGGACCAAATCCTCGGCGTCGGTGGGGTTGCGGGTGATCCGCATGGCGGCCGCGTAAAGCTGGTCCAGGTACTGCATCGCCTCGGCTTCGAAACGGTCCACCACCGGCGCCCGGTTGTCGGGGGCGCCTTTGGCCGCAGGCGCGAGCTGGCCGGTCGCCGCCTGTTTGTCTTCCACGCCAACCGAGCCTAGGGCATCAGGGGGCATCACGGCGCGGTTTGCGGCACTTCGATTCAGGTCTTCGAGGATTCCGTTCACGTTGAGGTTCAACGCTGTCCGCTGCTGGCGTATTCCCGCAAACTGGGAAACACTTGGTTCATGAGCATTGTTCGGATCAAAGCCAGGGCCCTGATCGGGGCCGCCGTTATCGCCGATGGCGTCGATGTGCTGCGCCAGCCGGCCCCCCACGAGCAGGTCGCGGCCCCCTTGGTGGCGGCTGTCGGCCGCGCCTTGGGCCAAGAGTTGCAGGCCAGCCAGGTGGTCCGGGCCAGCGCCATCGCCCAAACTGTGGGCGGCTCGCTGATCGCCAGCTCGATCGCGCCGCGCCTTGGCGCCCTCGCCTCGCTGGCCGCCACCGTGCCCGCCGCCTTGTTCGGCTACCGCTTCTGGGCGGTGGACGATGCCGACCAGCGCGCCTGGCTGCGCCGCGGCTTCTTCGCCCACCTGGCGCTGGCCGGCGCCGCGCTGCTGGTCTTGGCCGGGCCGACCCGCCGGGCGGGGCGCCGGGCCTGCCGGCGGGCCAAGGCGGCCGGCGGGGCCAAATCGGCGCTTTGAGCCGGCCGCCCAGGCGGTGGGCCGCGCCGGTGGCGCCCGGCCCGCTCGACGCCACCGTCCGCCTGCCCGGCTCGAAGTCGCTGACGGCCCGCTACCTGGTGCTGGCGGCGCTGGCGGACGGCCCCAGCGCCATCCGCGGCGCCCTGCGCGCCCGGGACACCGAGCTGATGGCGGCGGCCCTGAACCAGCTGGGGGCCCGGGCCGCCTTCGCCCCGGCCGCGGCCGGCTGGGACGCGCTGGTCAGCCCCGGGGCGCTGCGCGGCGGCCAACACCTGGAGGCGGGCCTGGCGGGCACGGTGATGCGCTTCGCGGCGCCGCTGGCGGCCCTGGCCGAGGGCCGCACTCAGTTTAGGGGCGACCCGGCGGCGGCCGCCCGGCCGATCGAGCCGCTGCTGGAGGCGCTGCGCCAACTCGGCGCCGGGGCCGGGCGGCCCGGCGAGGCGGCGGGCGGCGACCGGGCGGCGCTGTTCTGGGTGGAGGGGCCGGCCCGGCGGGGCGGGCCGGTGACGCTGGACGCGCGCGCCTCGAGCCAGTTCGCCAGCGCCTTGCTGCTGGCCGGGCCGCGTTTTGAGCGGGGCTTGGAGCTGTCCTTGGCGCCGGCCCAGCTGCCCAGCCGGCCGCATGTCGAGATGACCGTGGAGGCGCTGCGCGCCTTCGGCGCCCAGGCCCAGCCAACCGGCGAGTTCGCTTGGCGGGTCGCCCCTGGGCCCCTGGCCGGCCGCGACATCGCGGTCGAGCCGGACTTGACCAGCGCGGCGCCGTTCTTGGCGGCCGCGCTGGTGGCGGGCGGCACGGTGCGGGTGGCCGGCTGGCCCCGCCGCACCACCCAGGCCGGCCGCCTGATGCTGGATTGCGTCGAGGCCTTCGGCGGGCGGGTGGGCTGGGACGGCGCCGCCCTCGCCGTCACCGGCGCGGGCCCCATCCGGGGGGTCGACTTGGACCTGTCCCAGGCCGGGGAGCTGGTCCCGGCGGTGGCGGCGCTGGCGGCCCTGGCCACCTCCCCCAGCCGGTTGGACGGCATCGGGCACCTGCGGGGGCACGAGACCGACCGCCTGGCCGCCCTGGCGCGGGAGATCGCGGCCCTGGGCGGCAGGGCCGAGGCGACGGCGGACGGGCTCAAAATCTGGCCCGGGCGCCTGCGCGGCGCCGAGTTGCGCACCTACGGCGACCACCGCATGGCCATGTTCGGCGCCGTGGTGGGGCTGGGCCTGCCCGGCGTGGTGCTCGACGATGTGGGCGTGACCAGCAAAACCTTCCCCGACTTCGCCCAGGCCTGGGAGGCCCTGGCGTGAGCGGGCGGTGGGACCACCTGACGGACGATGACGCCCGCCACCGCCCCGGGCCGGCCTCCCGGCCGCGCACCAAGACCCGGCCGGCCCACGCCGACGCGGTGGCGGGGCTGGTCACCGGGGTCGACCGGGGGCGCTACAGCGTGCGCCTGGCGGGCCGGGACGTGGTGGCGGTGCGGGCCCGGGAGATGGGCCGCAGGGCGGTGGTGGTGGGCGACCAGGCCCACCTGGTCGGGGACGTTACCGGGCGGGCGGGCGCCCTGGCCCGGATTGTGCGCCTCGAGCCCAGGCGCACCGCGCTGCGGCGGGCCACCGAGGAGGGCCGGGGGCGCGAGCGCGTCATCGTGGCCAACGCCGACCAGCTGGTGATTGTGGCCTCCCTGGCGGCGCCGCCGCCCAGCACCGGTCTGATCGACCGCCAACTGGTGGCCGCCTACGACGCCGGGCTGGCGGCCGCCATCTGCCTGACCAAAACCGACCTCGGCTCCCCGGCCGCCATCCGGGCGCTCTACCAGCCGCTGGGCGTGGCGGTGGTGGAGACCGGCCGCGGGCCGGGCGGGCCGGGCGGGCCGGGCGGGCCGGGCGGGCCGGGCGGCGGCGGGCTCGAGGGGGTCGGCGAGGTGGCCGCGCTGCTGGCGGGGCGGGCCTCGGTGCTGCTGGGCCACTCCGGGGTGGGCAAGTCGACGCTGATCAACGCCCTGGTGCCGGCCGCCGGGCGGGCCACCGGCGCGGTCAACCAGGTCACCGGCAAGGGGCGGCACACCTCGTCTTCGGCGGTGGCGCTTGAACTGCCGCAGGGCGGCTGGGTGATCGACACGCCCGGGGTGCGCTCCTTTGGGCTCAGCCACGTCGAGCCGGCCCGGGTGCTGGCCGCCTTCCCCGACCTGGCCCAGGCCGCCGCCGGCTGCCCCCGGGGCTGCCCCCACGGCCCGGACTCGGCCAGCTGCGCCCTGGCCGGGTGGGCGGCGGGCTCGGCGGCGCGCCAAGCCCGCCTCGACTCCTACCTCAGGATCGCGGCCTCGCTGTGAAGGCGGCGGCTAGCTGAGCTGGCGGCGCTCGGCGCGGCGATCAGCGGTGGATTCAGGCTTAGGCTTAAGCGCAAGCCAAACGACGGAAGGACCTCACGATGGCCAGGGACAAGGGCGAGAGCAAGGAAGACAAGAGCCGCAAAGCCTATTTGGAGCAGCTGGCGGCTGCCCAGGCGGCCCCGGCCGCGCCGGAAACCTACCTGGGCGACCTGCGCTTCGCTTTGACACTGGCCGACCAGGCCGATCAGATCACCCTTGACCGGTTCGGGGCGCGCGACCTCAACGTGGACCAAAAGGAAGACGAGACGCCCGTCACCGACGCCGACCTCAAGGCCGAGGAGTTCCTGCGCGAGCAGATCAGCCGCGCCCGCCCCCAAGATTCGGCCCTGGGCGAGGAGTTCGGCGGCTCCAAAGCCTCCAAGCTGTTGAAAATCCAAACCTCGGGCGCCCGGGCCTGGGTGCTGGACCCGATCGACGGCACCGCCAACTTTGTCCGCGGCGTGCCGGTGTGGGCCACCTTGATTGGGCTGGTGGCGGACGGCCGGCCGGCCGTGGGGGTGGTCTCGGCCCCGGCCCTGGGGGCGCGCTGGTTTGCCGCCGCCGGCTACGGGGCCTGGAAAGGCCCCAACCTCGACGCCGCCGAGCGGCTCAAAGTGTCCAAGACCAAAAAACTGGGCGAGGCCTTCTTGTCCTACTCCTCCCTCGGCGGCTGGGAGGACCAAGGCCGCCTGCCCGGGTTTGTCCGCCTGGCCGGGGATGTCGGGCGGACCAGGGCTTTCGGCGATTTTTGGAACTACATGCTGGTGGCCGAGGGCGCGGTCGACATCGCCGCCGAGCCGGAGTTGGCCCCGCACGACATGGTGGCGGTGGCGGTCATTGTGGCCGAGGCCGGCGGGCGCTTCACCGACACCCGGGGCAAGGTCGCCGGGCCGTTTGGGCCGGACGCCCTGGCCACCAACGGCCGCCTGCACGAGCGCGTGGTCCCCTACCTGCGGGGCAAGGGCTCGAAGTAGCGGGCCCTACCGCTTGCGCCCGTGGCACATTTTGTACTTCTTGCCGCTGCCGCAGGGGCACGGCTGGTTGGGGCCGGTGCCGGGGTAGGCCTCGGGCTCCGGGGCGCCCGCGGCGTCCGGGGAGCCCGGGGCGCCCGGGGCGCCGGCTTGGCCCGCCCGCTCTTGGCGCACCACCGGGGCCGCGCCGCCATCTTGGTCCGGGGCCGAATACTGCAGGGCGCCAAACGGGCTGGCCGGCCCGTCCAAACCCTGCGGCAAGGCCGCGCCCTTGGGCTTCGAGCCAGCTGAGCCGGCCGCGGCCTTGGCCCGCGGCTTCGACCCGCCAGCTGGGGCGGCGGGGGCCGGGGCCGGCCCGGCGGCATCGGGCGGCGCCGTGGCGGGGTTTGGCGCCTGGATGTTGAACAGGTAGCCGACCACGTCCTCCTTGATCGCCTCCGACATCGCCTGGAACATCGAGTAGCCCTCGCGCTGGTACTCCACCAGGGGGTCGCGCTGCGCCATGGCGCGCAGGCCAATGCCCTCCTTGAGGTAATCCATCTCATACAAATGTTCGCGCCACTTGCGGTCCAGCACAGCCAGCAAGACGCGTCGCTCCAACTCGCGCATCGGCCCGGCGCCGACCTCCGCCTGGCGCGTCTCATAGGCCAAGTGGATATCCGCCTTCAACTCGCGCTCGAGCACCGGCGCCGACAAAGCGCGCTTCGAGCCGACCTCGGCAATCACATCCCCCGGCGTCACGCTGGCCGGGAAAACCGGCTTCAACTGCGCCCAGAGCAAATCCAAGTCCCACTCCTCCGGGGCCGCCGCCTGCGTCGCGGCGCGCACAAAACTGTCCACCACATCATCCAAAAAGCCCTGGATGCGGTCCTCCACGTCCTCGCCGTGCAAGATCGCCCGGCGCACCTCGTAGACCACCGTGCGCTGGTTGTTCATCACGTCGTCGTACTTCAGCACGTTCTTGCGGATCTCGAAGTTGGTGGCCTCGACCTGCCCCTGGGCCGAGGCGATGCCGCGGGTGACCATCTTCGACTCCAACGGCTGGTCCTCCGGGAAACCGGTCATAGTCATGACGCGCTCGGTCAAACCGGAATTGAACCGCCGCATCAACTCGTCCTCCAACGACAAGTAGAAGCGGGACTCGCCCGGGTCGCCCTGCCGGCCGGAGCGGCCGCGCAACTGGTTGTCGATGCGGCGCGACTCGTGCCGCTCGGTGCCCAGCACATACAACCCGCCCAACGCCACCACCTCCGCGTGCTCGGCGGCGGTCGACTCCTGGGCGGCGGCCAACGCGGCCGGCCAAGCCGCCTCGTATTCGGCCGGGTTGTCATCCGGCTTCAAATCCTGCTCCGCCAAAGCCTGGGCGGCGCGGTGCTCGGCGTTGCCGCCCAGCATGATGTCCGTGCCCCGGCCCGCCATGTTGGTGGCCACCGTGACCGCGCCCTTGCGGCCGGCCTCGAACACGATCTCCGCCTCGCGGCGGTGCTGCTTGGCGTTCAACACCGCATGCGGCACGCCGCGCCTGCGCAGCAGCTTCGCCAAAGCCTCCGACTTCTCCACCGAGACGGTGCCCACCAGCACCGGCTGGCCCTTGGCGTGGCGCTCGACAATGTCGTCGACCACGGCGGCCCACTTGCCCGCCTCGCCCTTGTAGACCAGATCCGGCTGGTCCACCCGGATCATCGGCTGGTTGGTCGGGATGGGCACCACGCCGATCTTGTAAGTCGAGGCGAACTCGGCCGCCTCCGTCTCGGCCGTGCCCGTCATGCCGGACAGCTTGTTGTAAAGCCGGAAGTAGTTCTGCAGCGTGATGGTGGCCAGCGTCTGGTTCTCCGGTTTGATCTCGACGCCCTCTTTGGCCTCGATCGACTGGTGCATGCCCTCCGAATAGCGCCGGCCGGGCAGGACGCGGCCGGTGTGCTCGTCGACTATCAGCACCTCGCCGCGCAGCACCACGTAATCCTTGTCGCGGTGGAACAACTCCTTGGCCCGGACCGCGTTGTTCAAGAAGCCGACCAGCGGGGTGTTGACCGACTCGTACAGGTTGTCAATGCCCAACTGGTCCTCGACCAACTCGATGCCGGACTCCAAAACCCCGACGGTGCGCTTCTTCAAGTCGACCTCGTAGTCCTGGCCCGCCTTCATCAGCCGGGCCAGGGCGGCGAACTCGGCGTACCACTTGTTGACGTCGCCTTGGGCCGGGCCGGAGATGATCAGCGGCGTGCGGGCCTCGTCGATCAAAATCGAGTCGACCTCGTCGACGATGACGAAGTTGTGGCCCCGCTGGACCAAATCCTCCGCCTTCCAAGCCATGTTGTCGCGCAGGTAGTCGAAGCCGAACTCGTTGTTGGTGCCATAGGTGATGTCGCAGGCGTACTGGCGGCGGCGCTCAGGGGGGGTCTGGCCCACCAAAATGCAGCCGGTGGTCAGCCCCAAGAAGCGGAAGACGCGGCCCATCAGCTCGCTTTGGTAGGAGGCCAGGTAGTCGTTCACCGTCACAATGTGAACCCCCTGGCCGGGCAGCGCGTTGAGATAGGCCGGCAAGGTCGCCACCAAAGTCTTGCCCTCGCCGGTCTTCATCTCGGCGATGTTGCCCAGGTGCAGCGCCGCCCCGCCCATGATCTGGACGTCGAAGTGGCGTTGGCCCAGCGTGCGCCGGGCCGCCTCGCGCACCGCCGCGAAGGCCTCCGGCAGCAAGTCGTCAAGGCCCTCGCCTTGCCCCAGGCGCTGCTTGAAACGGGCGGTCTCCTCTTTCAGCTCCTCGTCCGACATCGCCTCAAAAGCCGGCTCGAGCGCGTTGACCTGCGCGACTATGCCCTGCAACTTGCGCAAGGTCTTGCCCTCGCCCATGCGCAAAATCTTGTCCATCAAACCGGTCACTTGGCCCACTTCCCCATCGTTGCGTGGCGCGGGGCGCGCCAACTGGTGTGCTGACTGCACTCCATGGTAGGGCCAACGCCCGGCCCGGTCGGCTAAGCCTCCGGCGGGGCGGTCTCCAAGCGCAGCACGCCGTAAGTCCAGCCATGGCGGTGGTAAAGCACCGAGGGCAGGCCGGAATGGGCGTCGACAAACAAGAAGAACGGGTGGCCCACCAACTCCATCTCGTAGATGGCCTGCTCCACCGTCATCGGCTTGGCCTGGTGGACCTTCTCGCGGATCACCACCGGGGAGTCGGCCAAGACCGACTCCTTGACCCGGGGCTGGCCGGCCGGGGCGCCGGGCGGGGCGGCGGGCGGGTCTTCCAGCACCACCTCGGCCTGGCTCACCTCCGGCGGGGCCAGCTGGGCCGGGGCGTCCGTCCGGCCCGAGTCAAGGGCCAAGCGGCTCTGGTCAAAAGCCTGGGCCTGGCGCCGGGTCATCTTGTGCTTCGACTGGCGGCGGTCCTTGGCCCGCCGCTCCTGCTGCATCAGCTTGCCCATGGCCACATCGAAAGCCGAGAAGATGTCGCCCGCCGAGGCCTCGGCCCTGACCACCGGGCCCTTGCCGCGCACGGTGATCTCGACGGTCTCGGCCACTTCGGCCAGGCGGGGGTTGTTCTCTTGGACCACCTCGACTTGCACCAGCTGGGCGCGCGAATCGTACTGGGCAACCTTGGCGAGCTTGGAGGTGGCGAACTCCCGGAAGCGCTCCGGGATCTGGGTGTGGCGGCTGGCTACAACAATGTCCATCTTCTGGGCCTTCCGAGTCGGGTGGCGCGCCGCTCCGGCGGGGCGGCGCGAAGGATAGTGGCAGGTGACGAATCTGCCCCGAGTTCAATCGCCTCCTCTTGACCTGCTGTTGGTCTTTTGTTACCTCCAACGTTAGCCGATCCGCCGCTCCGGGCCCGGGGCTGGCGCGCCGTGTCCCAGGTCCGGGCCGGCCGGGCCCGGGGCCACCGCCAACACCACCGCGCCCAAGGTGGCCCGCCCCGCCCGGGCCAGCGCCCGATCCGCGTCAAGCAGCGTGGCGCCAGTCGTCAACACGTCATCGACCAGCAGCACCGGGCGGGCTGGCGCGCCCGGCCGGCGCACCCGGGTGGCCCCCTCGCGCCCCGCCTGGCGCTGGCGGGCGGAGCGCCCGGCCTGCTCCGGGGCCAGCGCGGCGCGGGCCAAAGCGTCGGCGTAGACAGCGTCCAACCCCGCCCCGGCCAGCGCCGCGGTGGCCGCCAAAGCCAGCGCCGGCGTGCCGCCGCCAGCCGGCCTGGACCAGCGCCGCGCCAACCGGGAAGGGGCCGGCACCACCGCCACGGCGCGGCTGACCGCGCCCAGCAGGCGGGCCGCCGCCTCCGCGCTGCGCGCCACCGCCCGCGCCAACTCGCCCTCAAGCTCCGCCCGCCCAGTCCGCTTCCAGGCCACAATCGCGCGGCGCACCGCGCCGGTGTACCAAGCCGAACTCCACACCGGCAAGCCCGGCCCGCCATCGGCCGGGTTGAGGCGCGGCGCGGCCGACTCGCGCCGGGCCACCGGCCCCAGCAGCTCCAAGCGGCACAGCGCGCACAGCGGCCCGGCCGCCTCCCGGCCGCAGCCCGCGCACTGGGCCGGCCAGACCAGATCGGCCGCCGCCCGCAGCGCGCTCACGGCGGCAGGGCGACAGCCCTGGCGCCGCCCGCCAGCGAGGACCACACCCGGCCGCGGGCCGAGTAGGCGAACAACCCGCCCGCCTGGCCGGTGGCAAACACCTCGTCCACCCCCCGGCCGGCCGCCAAAGCCACCGGCGGATCCGTCGGCGACTTCAAGTAGACCAGGTCGCCGCCCACCGTCAACAAGGCCGGCGTCGCCGCCCCAGCCGCCTCAGCCGGCGCCAGCAAAGCCAACGTCAAACCATCCGCCCAGCTCAGCGAGCCAACCGGGCCCGGCACCCGGCCCACCAGCAGCGGCCCGGCCAAACGCCACGGCGCCGCCCCCGCGCCCCGCGCGATGCCGGCCACAAAGACCGACACCTCGCCCGCCCCCGCCTGCTCCACCGCCAACGCCAGGCGGGCGCCATCGCGCGAGGGGGCCAAGGCCACCACCCGGGCGCCCTCCAGCCAAGCCGCCTCGAGCTGGGCGGCCTCCCCATCCGAGCCGAACACGGCCACCTGGTGGCCGGCCGCCGCCCACAGCCAGCCCAAGCGGTCAAAAGCCGGCGCGGCGCTGGGCGCGGACTGCGCGGGCGGCAAGGCCAAAACCTCCGCCTCGCCGCCCGCCCGCGCCAACAAGGCCAGGGAGCCGGCGGCGGCCAAACCCGCGAACCGCTGGCCGGAGTGGTCCACCGTCAAAGCCTGCCAAGCCGCGGCCGCCTCGGTCCCCTCAAGCAGCGCGCCCTCGGCCCCCTCGCGCCGCCAGACGCCGCCCTCGCCCAGGTAGAACAAGCCCGCCCCCGCCTGCGGGTCGGCCGCCGGCCCCGCCCCCGCCTGGACCTCCAGCGGGGCGCCGGCCACCTCCAAGGCGACCGAGCGGACATCGGGCAAAGCCGTCAAAGCGGCCGTCAGGCAGGCGTGGACGGCCGCCCGGGCGCTCTCCGAAGCGCGCGCCATGGCCTCCGACAGATTCACCACCGCCACGCCGTCCGCCACTTTGACCGCGTCCGTCGCCAACCTGGCGCCGCTCGGCACCACTGTGCCCACGGCGCCGCCCAGGTAGGCCGGCGGCCCGGCCAAAAACTGCCGGGCGGCGTCGGTGGCGGCCGACTGCCGCGGGAAAACCCGCCGGTCCGGCACCAAGAACTGGCCGTCCGCCGAGGGAAAGTAAAGCGGCACAGCCAGGTAGTCGGCCCGGAACACGTCCTCGGGGATGACCGTGCCGTCCGGCAGGTCGCTGATGCGCCACTCGCCAGCCTGGTCCTGCTCCAAGTCGATCGTCTCGCTCCAAGGCCGCGCCGCCAGCGCGGTGTACTGCCCGGCCGCGTCGACCGCCGCCACCTGGGTCACGGTCAAAACCATCTGGGCGCCCTGGGCGCCGGCCTGCGCCAAACCCGGGGCCGCGCCCGATTGGTAGACCACCACCCCGGCCGAGGGGTCCCACACCCCCGCGATGCCCTCTTGCAGGTAGGAGCGCGCGACCTTGAAATCATCCGTCGCCCCGGCCAGCATGGCCTGGAGGAAGCCCTCCACAATCTGCTCCAAGCTGGCGCCCGGCGCGGGCGGGGCCGCCACCGCGCGCACATAGGGGGCCTCGTCGCGGATGCCCTCCAAACCGGCCTTGACCTCGCCCGAGCGCGGCAGATTGGCGCAGCCGGCCGCCGCCCAGGCCAGCGCCAGGGCCAGCGCCGCCGCCCCGGCCCGCGCGCGCCCCGGCCTCACCGCCCCGCCCCCGCCCCGGCCAAGGCCAGCGGCAGCGGCGCCTCGGCGGCGGCGCCGAGGGCCTGGCCCGCGCTGACCGGCACCAGCAGGCGGAAGACCGCGCCCACGCCGGCCTGGCCGGCCGCGTCGAGGCGGCCGCCGTGCAAATTGGCGTCCTCCAAGGCGATCGCCAAACCCAAGCCGGTGCCCCCGGTGGCGCGCGAACGCGCCTGGTCGGCCCGCCAAAACCGGTCGAACACCCGCGCCACCTGGTCCTCGCTCAAACCCACGCCGTGGTCCTCGACCTGGATCGCGGCCATCCCGGCGCCGCTGGCCAACCGCACCCAAACCGGGCCGCCCTCAGCGTGCTCGATGGCGTTGACCACCAAGTTCCGCACAATCCGGGCGATGCGGCGGGAGTCGACCTCGGCCACAACCGGCAAGGGCGGCAACTGGCTGGCGATCCTAACGCCCCGATCAGCCGCCAGGGGGGCGACGGCATCGAGCTCCCAGCCCACCACGACGCGCAAATCGACCCGCTCCAACTCCAACTGGGCGGCGCCGGCGTCGAAGCGGGAGATCTCCAGCAAATCCGCCAGCAAGGCGTCGAACCGGTCCAGTTGGTTGGCCAGCAGCTCAGCCGAGCGCGCCACCTCCGGCGCGAAACCGCCGCGGGCGGTGTGGATCATGTCGCCGGCCATGCGGATGGTGGCCAGCGGGGTGCGCAACTCGTGCGAGACATCGGAGACAAACCGGCGCTGCAGCTTCGACAAGGCCTCGAGCTGCTCAATGTGGCGCTGCATCGAGGCCGCCATCTCGTTGAAGGAGCGGGCCAAAGTCGCCATCTCGTCGCGGCCGCGCACCGGGATGCGCTCGCCCAGCGCGCCATCGGCCAGCTTGGCGGCCACCCGGGCGGCCTCGCGCACCGGGCGCACCGCCTGGTGGGTCACCAACCAGGTCACCAGCACCACAATCAGGAACACCCCGACCGCCGAGACCGCCAAAACCCGGGTGATCAGGTTCATCGTGGCCTGCTCCGGCGACAAGTCGTAAACCATCACCAGGACATAGTTGGTGGACATCAAACTGACGCCCTCGGCCACCGCCACCCCGGGGCTGTCGCCGCCGCCCGCCTGCGCCAAACCAACCGACTGCCAAAACTGCTGGCCCGGGGTTTGGGCTTGGGCCCGCAACTCCTCGGAGGCCAGGGCCAGCAGGTTCTGGTCGGTGAAGATGGCGGAGATCGCGCCCGGCCCGGCATCGGCCGGCGGCAGCAGCGAAACCGCCACCGGCGCCGCCCCGCCCGCGGCGATCGAACTGATGGTGTCGCGGGCCATCGTCTCGGCGGTGATGGGGGAACCAGGCGAGGAGGCGTCGAAGATATCCTGCGCGCCCATCGCCGCGCGCGAGGCGTCCTTCAGAATATCCGCCAGGCGGGCGTTGAAAACCCCCACCCGCACCTGGTTGGTCAGGGCCAAGCCAATCCCGCCCAGCGCCACCCCGCAGACCAGTATCACCGTCACCATGACGCGGGCCTGCAGCGAGCGGCGCAGCAAACCCGGCGGCCGGGCCCGGCCCGGGCGGCGCCGGCTCATTCGGCGCGGCCCGCCCGGTAGCCGACCCCCCGCACCGTCACCACCACGGACGGGCTGTCCGGATCGGTCTCGACTTTGGCCCGCAGCCGCTGCACATGCACGTTGACCAGGCGGGTGTCGGCGGCGTTCTTGTAGCCCCAAACCCGCTCCAGCAGCATCTCGCGGGTGAACACCTGCCACGGTTTGGAGGCCAGCGCCAGCAGCAAGTCGAACTCCAGCGGCGTCAACGAGACCAGCCGGCCGGCCTTGCGCACCTCGTGGCCGGGGACGTCGATCTCGACATCGCCCACCCTGAGGTGCTCGCCATCGGCCGGCAGGTGGCCGGGGCTGCGCCGCAGCCGGGCCTTGACCCGGGCCACCAGCTCGGCCGGCTTGAAAGGTTTGAGGATGTAATCGTCGGCGCCCACCGCCAAACCCTCGACAATGTCCTTGGTGTCGGATTTGGCCGTCACCATCACCACCGGCACGCCGGACTCCTTGCGCAGCTCGCGGCAAACCTCGATGCCGTCCATGCCGGGCAGCATCAAATCCAGCAGCACCAAATCCGGCCGGGTCTGGCGGATCAAAGCCAAGGCCTGGGCCCCGTCGGTGCAGTAATCCGGCGTGTAACCCTCCGAGGTCAAAACGATCCCGATCATTTCCGCCAGCGCGACGTCGTCGTCAACCACCATGATTCGCCCCGTCATGCCTCTATCGTGCCAGAGCCGGGCAGTCCGCGGCACTCCCGGGCGGCCCGCCGCCCGGCCCGCAGCGAGCGCGCCGACAAGGCCAGGCGCAGGCGGCGCCGGGCGGTCAGGCCGGCCCGCAGGCCCCGCCCCCAGGCCTCGACCTGGCGCCAGTAGGCGGCCGCTTCCGGCCCGCTGGCCGGCGCCGCCCCGAAGGCGGCCGCATCCGACTGGGCGGCCAGGCGGGCCAACCCCGCGCCCGCCCCGGCGGGCGCGGCCGCCCGGGCCAGCTCCAGCCGGGTCGCCGCCGCCGGGCGGGCCAGCCCCAGATCCGCCAACTGGTCTGCCACCTCGTCCCAGCCGGCCACGATGCGCTGGCTGGGCGGCCCGCGCAGCCGCCGGCGGCGCCGCCGGCGGGCTTTGGCCCCGACCCGGGCCCCGGCCAAGGCGCCCGCCAGCAAAGCCAAACCGCCCACCGCCGCCCCGGCCGCGCCGGCCGGGCCCCACCGCGCCGGCCCGCCGGCGCGGGCCACCGGCTGGGCCGAGCCCACCGGCGCCGGAGCCAGATCCTGGCTCGGCGGCTGGGACGCCCTGGCCGCCGGCGGCGGCGGCTGAACCACCTGCGGCCGGGGTTGCGGGTCTGGCCGCTGGTCCGCCTGGAGCGGGGAGTCCTGCCGGTTCGGGGTGGGGAAAAACGCCACCCAGCCCAAGGACTCCAATTCCACCTCCACCCAGGCGGTCATATCGAGCCCGGTGAAGGTGTGCGACCCGGCCGCCGCGCCCTCGCCCTGGGCGCCGCGCTGCCCGGCGGCGCCCGCCCGCTCCCCGTAGCCGGGGGCGAAGCCCATCACCACCCGGGCCGGCAAACCCACCGCCCGGGCCATCAGGGCCATAGCCGAGGCGTACTGCTCGGCGTTGCCCACCATCGGCTGGCTGGTCAGCAGTTGGGCAATGCGGTCCGCGCCGTGCCCGGCCAGCGACTCCACCTGGGCGGCCCCCTCCAAAGCGCCCGCCTGGCCGTCGGAATAGTAGCCGTCCTGCAAGAACTGCTCCAGCGCCAGCGCCTTGGCGCCGCCGGTGGCGGCCCCGCGCACCGCCGTCAGCGCCGCCAGGTCCGCGCTTTGCACCCTGACGCCGGCCGGCTGGGCCGTCCGGCCGGCCTCGGCCTGGGCGATCACCTCGGCGGCGGGCCGGCAGGCGGCCCACCTGGTGGCCAGCGTGTAGGTCAGGCCGGCGGGCGGGGCGGGCGGCAACGCCATTGCGCCGGTGGCGGAGTTGAAGCGCAGGGCCTCGCGCAACCGCGCGGCGCCCTGGCCCTGGAACTGGACCGACTGCGGCTGGCCCACCGAGTAGAGCCACACCGCCGCCGGGTCCACCACCTGCAACGTCACCGCCGCGGCGGTGGAGGCTCCAGCGGTTGGCGCGCCGCCGGGGGCCGCCATGCGCCGAAAGCTGCCCGATGCCGCCCCGCCGCCGGCCGCCACGTTCCACACCAGGCCGTCGAACCGGTCCATCACCGCCAGCTTGACCACGCCCCCGGTTGGCAGGCCGGCCGCGCGCAGCACCACCTGGCCTTTGACACCCGCTTTGATGTAGCGCCGGTAGGCCGCCAAAGGCGACGGGTAGGACTGGGGGTCGAATGGCGCCTCCACCAGCTCCCGCACCACCAGCCGGTCGCGCCGCTCGGCCGCCCGGCCGGCCGCCAGGCCCGCCCCGCCCGCCAGCGCCAGCGTCAACGCCAACGCCACCACCCGGCGCGGCTGGAGCCGGCCCGCCCGCCAAGCCGCCCAAACCAATCCGGCGGCCCCGCCGGCCAGGCCCAGCGGCGCCGCCAGCCCGGTTTGGCGCGTCCCCAGCACCACCGCCGCCCCGGCCACCACCAGCGGGACCAGCGCCGCCGCGCCCGCCCGGGCCGGGTTTCCGCGCAGCGCCAGGCTGACCCCGGCCGCCGCGCCGAGGTAGGCCAGCAAGAACGGCGCCAGGCCAAACCCGCCGCCCGGCCCCAGCGGCAGCTCAAGGCTCAGCAACCGCCGCCACACGGCGGTGAAACCGCTGGCCAGCCACACCTCCGCGGCCCAAGTGGGCCACCAGCGGCCGGCCGCCAGCTCGGGCGCGGCCAAAGCTGGGCCGGCCGCCAGGTAGGCCGCCGCCAGCGCCGCCAGGACTGAGCGGGCCGGCCAGCGCCGCCAGGCGCCCAAGGCCGCCACACCCGCCCCCAGGGCCAAGCCGCCCAGGGCCGGGCGGACCAGCGCGGCCGGGCCGAAGACGGGCGCCAGCGGCCCCAAAGCCAGCGCCACCAGCGCCACCATGGCGCCGCCGTCGGCCCAGGGGGCCCAACTCGGCCGGGGGGTCATCGCAAACCCAGCCGCCGCAGCGCCCCGGCCAACTGGTCCAAATGGCCCACCGTGGCCAGGCCCAGCCGATCGCGCCGGCCGACCTCGGCGGCGGCGCCGAGGCGGCAGCGCAACGCCAGCACGGCCGCGGCCCGCGGCAGGCGGCGGGCCAGGCGGGCGAGGTCGGTTTCAGGCAGGACGCCGCCGGTCACCATCACCGCCCAGGCGCCGCCGGGCGCCTGGGCGCGCCAGCGCGCCACCGCCTGGGCCAGCGACTGGCCGGCCGCGCCCACCGGCGCCAATTGGGCCGCCGCCGCGTGGTCGAGCAGCGCTCCTGGCCCACCCCGGGCCAAAGCCAAGACCGCCCCCTGGCCGACCAGCGCCAGTTCGCCGCCGGCCGCCAGCTGGGCCGCGCCCAGCGAGGCGTAGACCGAGACCGCCAACTCGAAGTCGTTGGGGCTGGCGTACTCCTGGCCGGCGGCCGAGACCAGCAGCGCCAGCCGGCCCCGGCGCGTGTCCTCCGATTGGCGCACCATCAGCCGGCCCCGCCAGGCGGTCGACCGCCAGTGCACGGCGCGGCGGTCATCCCCCGGTTGGTAGTCCCGCAGGGCGTGAAACGAGGCGTCGGCGGCGGCGGGCCGGCCGTTGGGCCGGCCGTCGAGGTCCTGGGCCAGGCCGGCCGCGCCCACCGGCACCGCCTGGAGCGCCGGGTAGACCGCCACTTGGAGCGGCTCGCCCCAAGTCGCCAGGCGCCCCACCGCTCCCAGCGGGTCGCCCCGGACGGCCTGGGCCGGCCCGATTTGCCACAGGCCGCGCTGGGCTGGGGGCGCCGCCAGGCGGGCGGTGGCGCTGGCCCCGGGCGCCAGCCCCGGCAGCTGCGCCCGCGCCGCCGCCGGGCCCACCGGCACGGTCAGGCGCCTGGGGCCGATCCGCCTGGGGCCCAGATTGGTCACTGTCAGGCTCGCCCCCAGATCCCCGCCCGCCGGCACGCTCCGGCGGGCCAAGCTCAGCGCCACCCCCAGTTTGGGGCCGCCGATGGAGGCTGCCGCCCCCAGCGCGAACACCGCCAGCACCACCCCGCCGGGCGCCGCCAGCTCCGGCCAGCCCAAGCCCAGGCCCAGCCCCAGCGCGGCGCCGCCCGCCGCCAG
>JAITIG010000190.1 GCA_031279575.1 Bifidobacteriaceae bacterium | reverse complement strand
CGGCTCGCCGTCGGCCCCAGGTAGGAACACCCCCGCGGGCGCGGGGACGACCGCACCATCGCCACGAACCCGTCCAAATGCTCAGGAACACCCCCGCGGGCGCGGGGACGACGGCGCCGCCGACGACCCGCCCACCGCACCCGGCGGAACACCCCCGCGGGCGCGGGGACGACCCGCTCGTCCGCCCCCGCTTCGGGGGCAGCGGGGGAACACCCCCGCGGGCGCGGGGACGACTCTTGTTCAACAGGGAGTTTAGTCGCGCGGGCGGGAGCAAAGCACTAAACCGTCCCACTCGACTGGCTGCCAGCGATCGACTCCCGCTGTTCGCACCGACCAGCCTTGCTCGTTGGACGCCGGCTCCACCATGATTGCCTGCCCGGAGCGAACTCCTTGTGCGACCACCTCCCAGAAGCGATCACGCACCCGCCGGGTGGTGTTGCCGACGAAGACGCCAGCGGCCACTTCCACGAGCCACCTGCTCAAGTGCCCTCGGAGCCCGGCCGGGGCCGCGATCAGCACCACGACCGTCACTTCTGCTCCCCGGCCCCAAAGTCCCCGGCGTCCTCTTCTCCCACGATCTCAGCGTAGGCAGCGGACTCGGGCGACCAGTTCACGCCACCCGCCACTGTGGCCTCTCCCCCATCCCACAGCTCGTTCAGGTCGGCGGCGGCGGCGCCGGCGTCGATACTGAGAAGGCTTTCGATATCGCGCACCACTCTTGGCAGCAGCTTGCGCTTGCTGACATGGTCCCGCATGGCTAGGCGCATGTCCCGCTCGTCGGTGGCGCCGCTGGCCGCGAGGTCAAAAGCCAGCGGTATGGTCGATTCCGCCTTGTAGAGATCGGCAATGTCCAGCACAAACGAGATGGCGCCGCCCACATGGACAAACCCCAGCCCGGCGGACGCGCCGATCCCGGTTACCACCGCATGGCAGAGCCCGTATAGGCAGGCGTTGCCGGCTGACAAAAGCCGGTTGACCTCATCGCCTGCCGCAAATGGCTCGCCGGGCAGGTATTCGCGGCGGCGCCAGGCGACGCCAGTCCGCTTCGCGTGTTCTGCGTAAAGTTTCTTGACTCGCGCGCCCTCCTTGCCACGCAACTCACGCATTGCCAGGCCGCTGACGTCATCGCCCGGAAACCGCAGCTGGTACATCGCCCGGGCCACCCGCAGCCGCTCCGCAGGTCGGCTAACCAGCCAGGCTTGCCGCTGCAGCAGCGCCGAACCCCGCGACGCGCCCAGCCCGCAAGCGTACATTCGTACGCCCCTCTCCCCCACCCAGCAGACCGCTGTGCCGGAATCGGCCAGCAAGGTGATGGCGGCGTGGGTGGCGCGGGTTCCAGGCCCAAGCAGTAGCACGGCCAGCATCGCGGCCGGGACGCGAACGGTGCGGCGCTTGTTGACAACGACAACCGCGTTCTCGTCTCGGTCGACGTGGCAGCGCTCGATGTAAAGCGAGGAGATGCGCTCCGAGACCCTCTGGAGATCCTGGGGTTCGGAGCGCCACCAAGGATCAGGCATCGCGGGCGACCCGCGGCGCCCCGAGTGTGATCAGGCCGCAGCCATAGGCTTTGGCTCGCCCCACCCCGCCAAGCACCGACTTGCGGAAGATGTCCGGGTCGGTCACGGTGAGGTGCCCTGTGAATGTGGCGGTCGACAGGCTCACACGGTGGCCGCCTGACCCTCCTTTGCGGAACCTAAGGGTTTGGCGTTCGTCGAGCACAAGGTCCCGCGCTGGGCTGTCTGCCAACTCGCCCCGAAGCCTCGGCACGTCGAAACCCCAACTAACCGCGTGATCCAAGAACCAGTTGGTCTGCTGCTCGGCAGTGCGCTGGGGCACGAGCACGCCGCGCGCGCGCCCCTCGGCATTCCTCGGCCGCTGTTCGAGCTTCCTGGCCAGATCCGCCCCCTCGGGCCGTTGGGTCGCGCTGACGGGGTTCACTCTGACTCTGAACGAGAACACGCGCCCCAGGGCGATTCTGTCAAGCAATGGCGCCAGGTCGAACACCCGGGCCGCGCCGCCATCCGCGTCCTCCCACCCGGCGGCTTCGACCACGTGCGCCCACGAGGGCCGCGACTGGGTCAGCGCCACCAAGTGGGCTCGCCGGGAGTCGTACTCGATTCGCCACAAAGTGCGCTCCCGGTCCGGCGCAGGCAAGCTTTGGGCCACCATGCCGTGCGCCACATGCGGGTTGCGCAGCATGTCCCGCGCGCTGCGGCGCCAAGGGTTGATCGGCACGTCGGACAACCAGGGCACCTCACTCACCCCCCAGCAGCTCAAAACCGTGGACCGGCTCAGATCGCGGTTCCCCGGCGACGGGCGCATCCACCCAAATGTGGGACACGGCTCGCTCCCGGAACGCCCGGAGTCTCGGGTCGAAGGACAGCGGCACGTCCGCGAGGTCCTCGCTGTAGTCCGCAGGCGCCTCCTCGGCATCCACAATCGCCGCCAGCCGCACGGACGATGCCGTGCTTCCCGGCTTCCGCCGCCCCCGCTGCGCGCCCTGCCACGGCACAGTCCCCAGCGTTTCGACTATCGGGGTCTCCCACAGGTCCCCAGCGGGACGCTGCTGCCCGATGACGAGGGGTTGGGTCGGCACGCATGAGCGTCTTCCCAAAGCCAACGGGAAGGCGGGCCGCCGAACCGCCGCAGCCAGCAGACCCATCAGTTCAGCCTCGCCGCGCGCGGCTACCACGAAAACAGCGTCTTGAAGGTAAAACCGCTGCGTGACGCGCGTTTTGTTGCTATCGGCTTTCCCCGTAGCCGCCTTTTGGCGGCCTTTCGCATCGACAGCCGTAGCTAGTAGAGGCTGCCCCCGGTAGTCAGAAACGGTGTGATAGTCACGCAGCACGGTGCCCGATCGGTCGACGCGGACACCGAGCCTGAGACCAAGCAAATCGTCTATGGGCTCGTGGCGGCGAGTGCCTCGGGCGGCAGCCAGCAACCCGACCACCCCCGATTGCCCCGGAGCGTTAGCGGTTTCTCGGCGGTTGCCTTGAACGGGGCACCCCCAGGACTGCAGCGGGCCAGCCAGTCTGAGCACCAGTGTGGCTTCGTGGACGCTCACTGATCAGCCCTGACTCGAAACCGTGGCCCGCAGAGACTCGCGCAAGTCGGCAAACCCGAGACTGGGGCCAAAAGCGGCCTCAACCGCCGCCCGGGCGGGCTCATCGACTGCGGTCGAATTGAGGGTGCTGAAAGCTCCCACGGGCTCGTCGCCCCACAGGTCCCTCTCAGCTCGGTAGAGATCGGCTAGCCGCATCACAGACTCGCTCAAAACCCCCTGCTTCGACATGACCGGGGACTCGAACGCGGTCACCAGGTTGACGGGTTGGTCCTGGCGAACCACTACCGCGACCAGGGTTGGCCGGGTGCGGTGGGCAAAACTGTTCTGGTGGCCAGACGGCACAGACAGGGCGAAGCTGTCGACAAACAGATCCAGCGCTGCGACGGCCGCTTCCCAAGATCCGGACAAGTTCTCTGCCAGCTGGTGGACCCCCACCGAGGCGTATCGGTAGTAGGTCGCCGAGTTGAACTCCACTGTCCCGATCATTCCAGCGCCCGTGTCTTCACGCGGGTTCTCGTCGTCGACCGCCGTGAAGTAGTCGAATCCGATCTCAACAGGATGGGTTGAAAGTGCGTGCGCTACCTGCACGGCCGCATCGACGTTCATGCGGGGCAGATCGGCCACCATGCGCCCGAACAAGGCCACGTCAACAGGGTGGCCCTCGCTGAGAGCGGCCTCAAGCTTGACAGGCGCGAGGGCGGCTTTGAGAGCCGGTTCGGGAATGGAAGCATCGAGTTGCAGTTCCCGTACCTGCGCCACGGCAGCGTCGAGTTGCGGCAAACCGAAGAACAGCAGATACGGTAGTTGGCGCTTCTTCTGGTCAATCTTTGGGATGCCCAGGCCCTCGACCAGTCCGGCGCTGACCTTGTCCGCGAAATCCCGCGTCAGCGCTGCCCCGAAGACCAAACGCTCTGACAGGACCTCGTGCAGTCGACGTGTCCGAATCGCTCGGAGATGGTCTTCTTGGCGCTGGGCGAAGGCGATCCGCGTCGCCCGCTTGGACGCCTGGGATGAGATTCTGCCTCGTCGGGTGCCGCCGTAGGTGGCCTCTTTCGGGGTTCCCGTGTCGTCCCTGTTAACGTTGCTGGGAGGCAGGGACTGGATGATGTGAATGTCAGCGTAAAGGCGCGGTTGGATCATTTTTCTTCTCCTGAGTTGTTGTTGCGGTCCCGAGAAGCTCGGGTTGAGCCGGATGACTTGTCTTCGAAGCGGAAATAGCCAGATCCCCAGCGCAGCCGCGCCCGCTCGCGCGACTCTGGGTAATGCCACCGGACCAGATCCTCGAACAGAATCTCGTAATCCAGCCCGATGTCCACCTTGCGTAGCTGGGTGACCAGGCCGCGCAGCAGCACGGCCAGCGCGTCGACGTCGTCTGTGGTGGCGGCAGCGGTGAAGCGGCGCTCGACGGCGTCTTCCGAAAACGCGCCGGACGCCTGCAACCTTCGCACCGCTGCGCCGAGGGACACCCCGCGGATGTTCATCAGTTGCGGTTTCGATTGCTGGTGGAACCCGAACAGAACCAAGGCGTGGTGCTCGGCCCGCAGGCGTGCGGTGATGCGGCCGCTGCTGTCGCCGAGTTCGGCGTAATACGGCCACATTTCCGCGACCGAGCCCGGGGACCTGCCCGCGCCTTTGCGCAAGGCGGCCAAATCCGCCCCCTCGGGAACTCTGGGAACGGAGGAACCGCTGTCTCCCGAGCTGCCAAACCGTTGCCAATAGTGCCGTCGCTGAGGATTCCCCTCCGAGGCGGGCCGTGAGTCATCCATGAGTAGTCTCCTTTGGTATTTCTGCGGGCTCCACCGCAGGGCCGGGCCATCCCAAAGGCAAGTGCTTGCGAAGGGTGGCGTGGAACGCCCGTCGGGCGAGGGTTGTGTTACTGCGCCTGCCATCTGGTTTTCGGTGGTTGAACGCCGATGGCGGGTTGTCCGCCAGCAGCGAGTCGGCTTGCATCAGTGCGATGGCGGCGGCCGCCTGCTGCCAGGTTCGCAGGGGTCGAACGATATCCTGCGGGTCCCCGCGAAGGGCGCGCATCAGCGCGCGCATTGGGCCGTCGAGGTTCTGCACCACAGCGTCTCCCGCCCCTGGAACTCCCCCAGGTATTCGTTCGCCGCCGCAGGCCTCCCTGAGGTCGGACTCGAGCCGGTTCAACGCTCGGCGTACGGTTTCGGCTTGATCGGCGGCGTCCAGCACAAAGCGGCGCATCTCGCCATCCGCGTTGAGCGCCCGCACCGGCAGCGGGAGGGCGTCTGCCATGACACTCTCAACGACGGCGGACTGGTTGCCGTACTCGACACCGACGCTGAGCACGTCAAGGGGGTAAGTTGGCTCGATGTGGCCTTCGTCGAGCGCTTCCCCCACTTGGACCAACAGGTGCGATGTCCGGGTCTTGCGCTCATCTGCCGTGTCGACCCTCACCGCCAGCAACGACGTCAGGCCGCGCCAACCCATTCGGCCAGGTAGGTGCCTGACTGGCATGTCAGG
This sequence comes from Bifidobacteriaceae bacterium, assembly GCA_031279575.1. The sequence goes on along the minus strand of JAITIG010000190.1, from coordinate 29,805 downwards.
GCCCAAGCCAGGCGCCATGCGCGCCCGCGCCCGCCACTGAGTCCTCGGGTCCCAGTGCGGCACCTCCTTGAGCCGGTCGCCGGCTGTGAGCACGACGCGGCGCACAGCCAATGAGCCGTCGGCCAAGGCCTCCGGCACAAGGCGGACCCGCCGCGACTGCCAGGTCAGCAGCTCCAACAGCCCAGTTGGGGTGCCGGCGGCATTCCAAGCGGGACCTGGCGGAGGTTTTCGCCAGTGGGGCGCGTCGTCGCTGCTGAACTTCCATGCGCTGCCCGCCGGCAGGTTCAGCATGAGAGTCTCGAACAAGTTCCGCCCCTGGGGAAGCACCAGTCCGATAGCTCCCAGCGCGCCAACATGGTTCCCAGTGGTTTTTCCGCTCTTGACCGCTGGATCCCCAGCCGCACCGCTCTTGATGGCGGCGGTGTCGTAGGCCTGCGCCACTTCGAGGGCTGCGAAAGCGGCGGTGGCGTCAAGCGGCGGCGGTTCCGCCTCGGTGCGCGAGCCGAACAGTGGAACGGAGTTGCCGCTGGCGACAGCCGGCAGCAAAACAGACGACGGCTTGAGCTCGCCCTTCCCCGTCCGCAACCCCGGCGTCTGGTCGAAGGGGGCAACCGGGTCGAACAGATCGAACCGTTCGCCATGCTGAGCGAAATACGCGTCAATCGCCCTGGCGTCAAAACTGGCCAGCTTCCATCGCTCCGCCCATTCGTCGATGCTGCGCGGCACGCCGAATATGTCGATCACAAGCGGCGCCAGTACCCGCGTCAGCACGGCGGCCAGCGCCAGTGGCTGCAGAGACAGGCCTCGAATGTCATGGGCGCGAGCCAGGCAATCGCGCAGCGAAAGCACCGCAGTGCCGCGCCCCGGGTGCTGCAGGCGCGCCGGCACGCTCGGTTGCTGGTCGAGCCTGTAAGAAAACTGGTCTTTGCTCACTGGAAATCCTTCGGGTTGGGCGAGCTGACCCCGCGGGGAGGCGCCCCAACGGGGCACCTGAATGAAGCGTAACAGCGTTCCAGCGTAACTGTCAAGGTAGGATGTTGATCTGAATGCTGCGTAACCCGACCAGTGTCGTCAAGTTCTGCCGTCGCCTCCAGATTGGAACGGGATTGAGGCCGCCTGCGTACTATTGCTGTAGCCCTGCGCTCGCGGGGGTAATCCGGGAGGCTGTTGCTCCGATGACGAAGTATCATCGTTGTCCCCGCGCCCGCGGGGTTCATCTGCCGGCTCCCAGGCGTGTGGTTACGAGGCCTAGCTCTGGGTCATAGCTGAGGCTGTGCCCCGCCATCTCGCCACGCGCGTCGGCGTCGAGTTCGAGCACGCGCAGGCCGCTGAGGTGGGGATCTGAGCCGAACGCCGCCAATGGGCCTAGCCGTTTGGCCTCCTTGGTCAACTCAGGGATCGGTGGGAGCCTGACCAGCGAGGCGGACGCCTCCGCCACCGCCCGCTCGTCATCGTCCACGGGGACGTCGCCTGTGGTGAGCTTGCGGCCGCCCAGTGTGTACCGGTTGCCTCCGCGCTTCTTGATGAGCATCACCTCGACTGTCTCGGGGCCGTCGCGCACCACGGCGGCGACCTCGTCATCGTCGGCCAGGGTCCCCAACTGCCAGGCGTGCAGACCGGCCAACGTGGGCTTGTCGAATGAATCCGACCCGCCCAGAACGCAGCGCTGCGCCCGCTGCTCCGACTGGCGCTGGTCCTGCGCCTGGGCAACTCGGGCCGCTTCGTAGCTTGCCCGCCACGGTTGGGGGATGAGTTCTTCGTCTTCCTCGCGGTAGGCCTCGGCCACCAAAGAGGGAATCTGCCGCGGCAGTTCCCAACCCGCCGCGGCCCCGGAGAGAACCAGCGCGGCAGTCCGCATCAAGATGACGGGCGAGTAGATCAAGCCCACACCGGGGGGCGCAAGCGGACCCGTTTCGCTCCAGCGGACGCCGGTTATCAGCACCCGGGGAGACTTGGCCGAGGCTGGCCGGTAAGGGTCCCGCGCGCTGTGGCGGTGGGCGCGGCCGATGCGCTGCAGCAGGGCGTCCATCGGCGCCAAGTCCGTCACCACCAAATCGGCGTCAAGGTCAAGCGACTGCTCCAGCACCTGGGTGCCGACAACCACCCGCGGCGAAACGTCGTTTGAGGCGTTGGGCCCCAGGCGCGCCAGCAGCTTCTCCGCCCGCTCGGCGCGGTCCCCGGCGGTCAAGCGCGCGTGCAGCAGTTCTACCGCGTCCCCAAACCGCTGGCGCAGGGCAAGGTAGGCAGCCTGGGCCCGGCTGACGGTGTTGCAAACGACGAGCACGCGCCCACCGGCCTCCACCACTGGCGCGATGCGGTCCCGGATATCCGCCTGATCGCCCGAAAAGCGCTCCCTCCGGCCGGGCGTGTCCTCCAGCACCTCGACAGCCACCCGGCGGGAAGGCAGGCCGCTCTGCGCGACCGCCTCACCCAGCACTGGCCGGCCGTCTACCGCGCAGGCCCAAGTGATCAGCGGATAGCCGGTCCTGGTCCCGCTGATCGCGGGCGCATCGCCGGCGCGGCTGGCCGCGCCCTCCAAGTAGGCCGCGACCAGGCCGCATCTCAACGCCGGCGGCAGCGTGGCCGTGAGCGCGACCACCGGGCAGCCCGCAGACCCCAGCCAGCGCAGCGACTCGCGCAGGAACTGGTGGGTGTAAACGGAATACGAGTGGACTTCATCCAGCAGCACCACCTTGCCGCCCAGGCCGGCGAAGCGCAGGGCGACCCGCTTGGTCCGGGTGGCGGCCAGCAGAAGGTTGTCCACAGTCCCAACGCAGACCGGTGTTAGCAGCGGCCGCTCGCGGCCCGTGAACCACCGCGCCACCTCGGCCGGCCCGCCCCCGCCCTGGCCGGTTGCGCCAGGAGCAGGCGGGTCCTCGTCGTAGATCTCGGTCTCCCCAAAGTCCAACTTGGCAAGCGCCCGCCAACGGGGGTTGAACCGGGCCTTGCCGTGGCTCAGGGCCACCGGCACCCCGGCCGCGACTTGCGCGGTCCAATTCAGAACCCGCTCCCACATCGGGTCGCTGGTGGCTTGGGTGGGCATCCCGACAAACAATCCGTCAAGGCCAAACCTGTGGGCCAAGATCTCGGCGGCGGCAAGCGCGGCTTCCGTCTTGCCCTCGCCCATCGGGGCCTCGATAATCAGCAAACCCGGCCCTGGAAGCTCCCCGGCCGCCTTCTGCGCCAGCGCCTGGACCGGGCGCGCGGCCCGCCCGAAGCGCTCAGCCATAAGGTCGCCCGGGCGAGGCATTGCGAGATCCCAGCCGCCGCGCAGCTCGAGCTCGCCCCACGCCGCCTCGGCGCGCTCCCGGCTCTTGTCCATGCCGAGTTGTCCCACGCAGTGGGCCTTGTCGCGGCAGGCGCCGCTGCTGGCTATCCAATCGGCCATGATGACAAGCCCGGCCACCACCAGTTGCGTCCCTCTCGCAGGCGTGCCCACCGGCGCCGCCGCGGCGAGGTTGTCGAAGCCGGCTGCTCGCGCCACCACCTTGAGCAACAGGTCTTGGATTTCCTCCCACCCCGGGTCCTGCCAGCCGGTGTGGGACCAACCCAGCGCCTCCGGCCGGATGCCTCCCAGCCGGCCATAGATCTCGGAGCCACGCCGGATCACGCCGTGGTGGCCGGCCACCAACGGCCAGACCCAGTCGGCGGCCTTGCCTGCCCAGCCCGCCTTGGCCAGGAGGTCGTGGGCGATCCTGCCGCCGGCATCGGCGTGGCGGGCGGCGTTGTTCCCAAGCAGAGGGCTTTGGCCAAGCCCGGTGGCGCAAACCGCCGCCCAAAGGTCCCCCACTTGCCTCTGGAACGATGGCGTGCATTTTCCGACATCGTGGATGCCGCAGGCGAAGGCGAAGAACCGCCGGCCGTTGCCGCCGGCGGCCGCGTCCAGGCGGGAGCGCAGCGCCGGGCTGAAGTACTTGTCCCACATCACCTCGCCCACAGCGGCCGCGTCCAGCATGTGCCCGAGCAGCAGGGCAAAGCCCTCCCTTTGCTTGCCCCAAAGCGCCCCGATGCGTCGCAGCGCCGGGCCGGAAAGGCCGTCAACGACCGAGCCGGCGCCAATTTCATTTCCCATGGCCCAAACTCTAGAGCCCACCTCTGACATCGAAACCGGCGGGCCGGTTAGCGCCCGCCCGAGGAGGCCGCCGGGCGCGCCGCTCGCCCGCCGGCGCCAGTGCCGGCGCCCCCCGCCCGCCGCGCTCGCCTGGCGCGCCAGCGGGCCCCCGCCCGCCCCCGCCCGCCCGCGTCCGGGCCGGGCCGGGCCGGGACTCCCCCGCCGGCTTGCCGGACCCCGAACTCCGCCTGCCAGTGGCCTGGCGTGGGCTTGCGACACAGTGATTTTGCTCACACTTGGCGGCGGGCCGAGCCTGCCACCAGCCCTTCCTTATGGCCTGGTGTCCATGTGTTGAACATCACACCCCCAGTCACCCCGCAGCCACCGCCAACAGCACTAAACTCACGGAAAATACTCAATCGAACTCGGGAGGTTGAAATGGCAGAAAGATCGTTGCGCGGAAGCGGCATCGGATTCCAGTCGCTCGAATCGGAAGAGGGCGTCGAATTCGCCGAACGCCAAGAAGTCGCCTATGACTGCCCTTGCGGCAACTCGACCATCCTGCCGTTCGCCCTCGAAGCCGAGCCGCCCGCGCTTTGGCAGTGCCGCTGCGGCTTGAACGCGGTCCTGCGCGGGGCCGCCCCCCTGTTCCCCGAGCCCCGCCACCAACGCACCCACTGGGAGATGCTGCTCGAGCGCCGCTCGGTGGACCAGCTCGAAGACCTCCTCGAAGAGTACCTCGGCCTGCTGCGCTCGCGCCGGGCCGAGCGCGCGCCAGTCGCCGTCTAAAGACAAGGGCCGATGCCGCGCGCCGCCCCGGCGGCATCGGCCCGCTCCCAGCCCGGCCGGCTCAGCGCCGGGTGATGGCCCAGGCGCCAATCCCGGCCAGGGCCAAAGCGGCGCCCAGCAGCAGAATCAGGCCGGTCACCCACTGGCCCGCCAAGGCGGCCGGCGTCAAGGAGGTGCGCAGCGGCAAATCGACCACAAAATAGGCCGGCTCGAACAGGTTGGTCAACGGCGTCATCAGCGAGCCGTCCGGCGCCACCGCGGCCGAGACGCCCACAGTCGAGATCTGCACCGTGGCCCGCCCCAGCTCGATCGCCCGCAACCGGGTCATGGCGAACTGCTGGGTGGCCTCCTCGCTGTGGCCAAAGGAGGCGTTGTTGGTTTGGACCACCACAAACTCGGCCCCCTCGCGCACCGTCTCGGCCACAATCGCGTCGTAGGCCACCTCGAAGCAGATGATGTCGCCCAGCGCCACCTCGCGGCCCAGCCGGGGCGCGTCCAACGCCATCACCCCGACCTCCTCGCCCGGCAGCATGTCGCTGCTGATGAGGTCGACCTTGGAGGTGAAGAAGCGGAAAAAGGAGCGCGCCGGCATGTACTCGGCGAACGGCGCGGGATGCTGCTTGGCGTACTGGTCCACAATCCCCTGGTCTGCCACCCACAGCAGGCCCTGGTTGTAGCGCTGCCCGGTGGGCAGGTATTCGGCGGCCCCCACCAGCAGCGGGGCGCCGGCGGCGGCGGCCGCCGCGTTGATGACCTCCTCGGCCTCGGCATCGGTCCTGGGGTCGATGTCGGTGGAGTTCTCCGGCCACAGCACCACGTCCAGCCGGCCGGTGGCCGGGTCCGCCATCATCCGCGCGGTCAGGCGCGCGTGGTTGCTCAAGACCTCGCGCTGCTGGGCAAACAGCCCCTCCTGGGTAACTGTCACGTCGCCTTGGACGGCGCCTACCCGGATGGCGCCGGACTCCGCCCCGGAGGCGAGCGGCAGCGCCAGCGGCGCCAGCAGCAGCCCGGCCGCCAGGCCGGCCCCTATCACCGCGCCCAGGAACCGCCTGGACCACACCGCCCGCCCGGCGGCGACGACGAGCGGCCCGGCCGCGGCCGCCACCAAACCGACCAGCGCCGTCCCGCCCAGCCAGGCCCAGGCCGCCAACGGCCCGGCCACCTGGCTGAAAGCCAGCCGCCCCCAGGGGAACCCGCCGTAGGGCACAAAGGAGCGCAACGCGTCCGCCGCCGTCACCGTGACCGCGAAGACGGCCGCGTCAGCCCACGGGCTGTCCCCCATGGCCTCGCGCACCAGCGGGCGGGCCGTCGCGTAAGCCAACGGCCCCAGAGCCAAAAACAGGGCGCTGACCAGCGCCAAAGCCAGGTACGGCAGCAGCCCGGCGGCGTTGTGGGCCCAGGTCAGCATGGGCAGGAACTGCCCCAACCCGAAGATCACCCCGGCTAGGAAGGCGCCTGGCAGCTTGAACGGCCGCAGCGCCAGGTACAGGCCGGTGACACCGATCAGCGAGGCGAACCACCAGCCCTGCGGCTTGAACCCGACGTAGCTGACCACCCCTGAAACCAGCGCCAGCAGCAATGCGAGCCAAGCCAGCTTGCGGGACGCCATCCCGCCATCCTAACCTGGCTGGCTCCGGCCCACCAGCGCAAACGCCTCCGGCGTGTCAAACAGCCGGGCTGACCATCCCCTCCGGGCTGGCCACCCCGCGCCGCAGCTGCCCGATGGCGGCCTGCGCCGCTTGGTGGAGTTGGGCGTTGGGGGCCACCGCCCGCACATGGTCCAGGACGTCGACCACGCGGCCCACCAGGCGCACAAAATCGCCCGGGCTGAGCAGGTCCCCGGCCAGGGTGCGGGCCAGGGATTGGCCCGCCGCCCACCGCCCCACCAGGGCGCAGGCCTGCGGTTCAACCCCCTGGCTGGGGGGCAGGCCGCGGGCCTCCTCGCGCGCCGCCACCCGCTCCCAGGCTTGGACCTGCGCCGCGATCACCGCCCGGGCGGCCCCGCCGGGCCGCTCCGGCTCATCCCGGGCCTCGCCGCGCGGCTCGTAGACCAAGGCGGTGACGGCCTGGGCCAGGGCGCCTGGCGCCAGGGCGTCCCACAGGCCGGCCCGGACGCATTCGGCGATGACCAGGTCCCGCTCGGCGTAAATCCGGGCCAGGATGCGCCCGGCCGCGGTGACCCCGCCCCGCCGCAGGTAGCCCAGGTCCTCAAGCACCGCGCAGACCTGGTCGAACTGCCGCGCCAGCGATCCGGTGCGGTGCCGCATGGTTTGCTCCAGGGCGGCCCGCTGGGCTTCGGCTTTGGCCAGGCGGCGGGCCCAGCGGGCGTGCTTTTCCCGGTCGGGGCAGCGGTGCGCCGGGTGCGCCCGCAGCTGGGCCCGCAGGTCGGCTATGTCCCGGCGGGATGGCCGGGCCAGCTTCTCCGCCGCCCCCAGCTGGTCGCGCAGCGCCTGGTAGGAGGCGAAGTCGCCGCGCTCGCAGCGCATGGCTTTGGCGTAGCCGTCGAGGCCGGCCCCGAGCCGGCGGATTTGGGCGACCAGGCCCGCCACCGAGCGGTCGGCCTGGAATTGGGCGAAGGACAAGTCCAAAACCTGCCGCGCCCGCGCCGGGCCCAGCCGGCCGGTCAGGTTGACGGCCATGTTGTAAGTCGGCCTGAAGGCGCTGCGCAGCGGGTAGGTGCGCTTGGAGGCCAGCGGCAGCACTTTGGCGGCGCTGACGCGCGGTCCCAGCACCACCACGGCGTGACCCTCGATGTCGATGCCGCGCCGGCCCGCCCGGCCGGTCAGCTGGGTGTACTCCCCCGGCGTCAACTCGGCGTGCTCGGCGCCGTCCCATTTGTCGAGCCGGTCCATCACCACGGTGCGGGCGGGCATGTTATGCCCAGGGCCAGGGTCTCGGTGGCGAACACCACTTTCAATAGACCGGCTTGGAACAGTTCTTCGACTGCCTCTTTGAACAGGGGTAGCATGCCCGCGTGGTGGGGGGCGAAGCCGGCCCGGGCATCGTCCAGGAAGTCGCCGTAGCCCACCACCCCCAAATCGGCCGCGCCCAAGGCCAGCGCCCGGCGCTCCAGCGCCGCGCCGATCTGCGCCGCCTCGGCCGGCCTGGTCAGGGCCAGGCCGGCGGCGCGGCACTGTTCGGCGGCCGCCTCGCAGCCGGCCCGCGAGAAGACAAAGAACAAGGCCGGCAGCAGGTCCGCGCGCTCCAGGGCGGAGACCACAGCGAAGCGGGGGGTGGCGCGCGTCCCGGCGCCGCGGGGGCCTTGGCCCCGGCCGCCGCCGCGATACCCGCCGCCGCCGCGCCCAGGGCGCCGGCCGGCGCCGCCGCGCCCGGCGCCGCCTGGCCGCGCCGCCAAAGCCAACTCGGGGTTCAGCCGGTCGGACTGCCCGCCGGCGGCGAGCGGCGCGTAGAGGTCTTTCAGGCCCTCCGGCGTCAGCACATGCTGCCACAGCGGCACCGGGCGCACCTCTGAGACCACCACCCGCACCGCGCCTCGGACCACGGCCAGCCACTGGCCAAACTCCTCGGCGTTGGACACGGTCGCGGACAGGGCCGCCACCTGGGCCGTTTGCGGCAGTTGGATCAGGACCTCCTCCCAGACCGGGCCGCGGAAGCGGTCGGCCAGGTAGTGGACCTCGTCTAGCACCACCAGGCCCAAGTCCGCCAGCGCCGCCGAGTCGGCGTAGAGCATGTTGCGCAGCACCTCGGTGGTCATCACCACCACCGGCGCGCCCGGGCGGATTGCCTGGTCGCCGGTCAGCAGGCCCACCCGGTCCGCGCCGTAGCGCTCGGACAGCTCGCGGAACTTCTGGTTGGACAGGGCTTTGATCGGCGTGGTGAACAAGGCCCGCCGCCCCTGGGCCAGCGCCTGGTCGCAGCCGAACAGCGCCACCACCGTTTTGCCCGCCCCGGTGGGCGCGGCCACCAGCACCGACTCGCCCGCCAGCAGCCCGGCGCAGGCCTTGCGCTGGTAGGGGTCGAGCGGGAAGCCCAGCCCGGCTTGAAAGGCCTCCACCGGCGCCTCGGCCTGGCGCGCTCTGAAGGCGGCGTAAGCCTCGGCCGGGCTCAGTCCCGCCCCGCCGCCGCCCGCTGCCGCCCCGCTGCCGCCCGTTGGCGCCGCGCCCGCCGCTTTGCCGCCCGATGCCGCCCCGCTGCCGCCCGCTGCCGCGCCGCCGCCCGCTGCCGCCGGGCCGCCATCGGGCCGGGCGGTCGCTGGGCGGGCGGGCGCGGCGGCGGGCGGCGGGCCGGCCGGGGCGCTGGCCCGCCTCACGGCTGCTTCGCCAGGACGCGCAAAGCGCCCGGCACGCAAGAGCACTCCAGCGGCAGCGGCCCCACCCGCTCGCCATCGGTGTGGGCGTCCGGCGGGGCCAAACCCAAATCCGGCCGCGGCCGCAGCGTCACCTCGCGGCCGCGCAGCACAGTCACCGCCGGGTGGGAGATGTGCGTCCCGCGGTAGACCCGGGGAAAGATGCCCACCAGCGTGGCGGCGGCGATCGGCCCGCCTATCACCACATCCAACTGGCCGTCGTCGAGGCAGGCGTCCGGCGCGATCCGCATGCCGCCGCCAATGTCGGAGCCGTTGGCCACCGCCACCAGCGCGGCGGCCGATTGCCAGGCCAACTCGCCGTCGATGTCGACCTCGAAACCATAGGGCCGGTAATGGGACAGCTCCATGAACAAGGCGCGCACGTAAACCGACTCGCCGCGGGGCCAGCGCAGCAGGTTGGCGCGGGCGTTGACGGCGGCGTCGAACCCGGCCGAGAGCACCCCGGCGTACCACTCCGACATCGAATGGGCGCCGTCGGTCACCCGCACGGCGTCGATCACCCGCGGCCCCGCCTCCAGGGCGTCCTCCAGCGCCCGGATGGCGGCCTCGACATCGCTGCGCGGCAACCCCAGCACCCGGGCCACGTCATTGCCGGTGCCGAGCGGGATAATGCCCAGCGGCAGCGTGGTGCCGGCCACAATGTTGACCCCGAGGTGGGTCATGCCGTCGCCGCCGGCCACCACCAGGGCGTCGACGCCGTCGACCACGCCTTGGCGGGCCGCCTTGTGGGCCTCGGCCAAGTCCGAGGCGGACAGGTCCACCACGGTGTGGCCCCGTCCGGCCAGCAACTCGGCCGCCCGCGCGCCCCGGTTGGCGGCTTTGCCTTTGCCCGCGGTCGGGTTGACCACCACCCCCAGGACGGCCATCTCAGGCGTCCCTGCGACCGGCCAAAACGGCCCACGAGTCGTAAGCGGCCTGGTGGCGGGCGCGCCGCCGGGCCCGCCGGCTGGCGATCCGGGCGCGCCGGGCCTCGCGCCGCCGGCCCAGCTCGGCGCTGGAGGCGAACAGCGCCACCTCCGCCAGGCCCTGGGCCGCCCACTGGCCCGCCTCTAGGCGGTCAGCGGCCCCGGCGGCCTCGTCGAGGGCCTCCAACAGGCCTTTGGCCCGCCGCCAGAGCCAGCGCAGCAGCAGAAAGGCGCTCGCCAGCCACGCCAGGACCAGCCCCGCCCACACCCAAAACCACACGTCGCAAGAGCTTACCCACTGCGCGGGGCGCCTGGGGAGGTTTAACTTGCGGCCAGGGCGGCGCGGGCCGCCGCCAAGACGCGCTGGCGGACCTCGCCGGGGGCCAGGACCTCGATCGCGCCGCCCGCGCCCAGCGCCAGGCGGGTGACCCACTCGGGGTTGCCCACCGCCAGTTTGACCTGCACCGACCCGCCCGGCAGGGCCAGCGGCGGGGCCAGGGTCTCAAGCTCCTCGGCCCGCCAGCGCTCGCGGGCGGCGAAGACCACATCGACCCGCAGCTCGCCGCGCCCGGACCAGCCCGAAGTGCCGGGCCGGTAGGGGTGCGCCGTGGCGGGCTCGTCCAGCAGTTGGACTTCGGCCATGCGGTCGACCCGGAAATACCGCTCCGCCTCCGCCTCCAGGTCCCAAGCCGCCAGCAGCCAGTGGTCCTGGGCGCTGAACAAGCCCAGCGGGTCGACCCGCCGGCGCGACTCGGCCCCGGACTGGTTGACATAGCCGAAGGCCAACCGCCGCCCCGCCGCCAGCCCCTGGCGCAGCGCCGCCAGCGCGGGCGGGGCGGCCGGCAGCTCCAGGTCCAGCAAATCGGCCGGCCCGAGCGCCGCCTCAAGCTTGGCCCGGGCCGATTGCGCGGCCGAGGCCTCGCTCAAGCCCCGCGCCTCCTCCAATGAGCGCAGCGCCGCGATCAGCGTGATCGCCTCCACCGCCGATAGCCGCACCGGCCGGTCAAGGCCCTGGGAGTCGACCAAGGCGACCTCGGACTCGTCATCCGACCACCAAAAATCCAACAGGTCGCCGCCCGCCTTGGAGCGGCCCACATCCAGCCACAAGGTGTAAAGATCGGCTTTGACCGCCGCCTCGGACAGGCCAAAGCGATCCGCCAACTGCGCCAGCGGCACCGGCTCGCCGTGCCGCAGGCAAGACACCAGGGAAACCATGCGGGCGGCCCGCTCCGCCCCGCCCTCGCCGCGCCGCCGGCCCCGGGGGCGGGCCCCAGGGTAGGCCAGCGGCTGGCGGGCCTCGCCTTGGTGCGCCTCGGCGGCGCCCTGGAGCCGGAGGCGCACGGCTTGGCGCAGCTCCGGCGGGTCGAGCACCTCCAGCGCCGCGCCCCAGGCGGCCAAGGCGAACGGGTCGGCGGCTGGGACTTGCCAGACGGCATCGGGCAATGGCGCCGCGCCGGCCGCGCGCAGCACCCGCGCCGCCTCCGGGGTGGCTTTGACCAGCGCGGCCGGGCGGGCCTCGCCCTCCAAGGCGGCCTTCAGCCAGCGGCCCGCCGCGGCCGGCGGCGGCGGCTCGAAGGCCCCGGCCGGGCTGCGCGCGGCGACCGGCCCGGCGATGCGGCTCAAGTTGAAGATCCGCCGGCCGCCCCGGCCCTGGTCGAAGCCGAGCAGGTAGCAGGCGCCGCGGAACTTGGTCAGCCGCCACGGCTCGACCCGGCGGCTGGTCAGCTCGCCGGAGTAGCCGACGACGTACTTGAACTCGATGGCGCGCCGCTCGGCGATGGCCGCGATGATCTCCAGCGCCCCCGGGGTGGGCGCGTGCAGCGCCGTGTCCAACCCGCTGGGGCCCGCCTGCCCGCCCAGGCCCAGGGGGGTCAGCTTGGCCCGCGCGGCGCCGGCCGCCGCCTCGACCTCGCTGCCCCGCCACTCCCCCAGCGCCAGGGAGATGGCGGCCCGCTCCTCGGCGGTGAAATCCAGCGGCGGCATGGCGTAGCCCGCGGCGGAGAGCCGGTAGAGCCCGTCAACCTCTTCCAAAGCCACGCCCAAAGAGCCGCGCAGGTCCTCTTTGAGGCGTTCGAACATGCGCGGGTCTGCGATCTCCAGCTGGTCCATCAGCTGGCGCCGGGTGCGCCCGCGCGGGTGGACCAGCAAGGCGATGATCAAGTTGAGCAGACGGGTGGCGGAGGTTTGGTGGGATGCCTCCGGGTCGGCAGTCATGGCTCCACGCTATACGCCTGGGCGCGCCCGCGCCCGCGCCGGCCCGCCCCCGGTTAGAGTGGCGGGGTGAGCGGTTGGACCGAGTGGGCGCGCGGGCAGGTGGTGGCCGGCGCCGAGTCCCACCCGGGCTTGGCCCTGCTGCAGTGCCGCCTCGAGGACGGCCGCAGCGTGGCCGCCGCCGCCTACACCGGCCTGCTGGCGCCCCCGGCCCTGGCCCCGGGGGCGTGGCTGTGGCTCAACACCAAGACGCTGGACCTGGGGCTTGGCACCGGCGGGGTCGCCTTCGCCATCGCCCCCGCCCCCCCGCCCCCCAGCCCGCTGCCGCCGGCCAGCCCGCTGCCGCCCGCGCCGCCCACCGCCCAGCTGCCGCCCGCCGCTAGCCCGGTGCCGCCCGCGCCGCCCGCGCCGGCGGACGGGGACGATTCGGGATTCCTGGTCAAAGCCCGCTACACGCCGCTGCAGGTGGCCACCCGCGGGGTCGACTCCCAGCACTCCCCCCACCACGCCACCATGGCCGGCGCCGAGTCGCTCGACGGGCTGGTGGTGGTGGTGGCGGACCTGCACTCCTCGCTGCCGGCCATCTGCGCCGCGGCGGCCTGGGACGCCCAGGCCAGCGCCGGCCGGCCGGCCCGGCTGGTGTATGTCATGACCGATGGGGCGGCGCTGCCGCTGGCGTTCTCCCGCAGCGTCGCCCGCCTGACCGCCAGCGGCGCCCTGGCGGCCACCATCACCGCGGGCCAAGCCTACGGCGGCGACTACGAGGCGGTGTCGCTGCACTCGGCCCTGCTGGCGGCCAAACACGTCGCCGGGGCCGAGTTGGCGGTCTGCGTCCAAGGGCCCGGCAACCTGGGGACCGGCACGCCGTGGGGCTTTTCAGGGGTGGGCGTGGGCGAGGCGGTCAACGCCGCCGCCACCCTGGGCGGGCGGGTGGTCGGCTGCCTGCGCCTGTCCGGAGCCGACCCAAGGCCGCGCCACCGCGGCTTGTCGCACCATTCGCTGACCGCCTACGGGCGGGTCGCCCTGCTGGCGGCCGACTTGGCGGTGCCCATCCTGACCGGCCCGCTGGCCGCCCTGGGCGGCGCGGTCGAGCGGGCGGCCGCGCCGCTGGCCGCCCGCCACCGCCTGGCGCGGGTGCCGGTCCAAGATCTCGAGCCGGTGCTGGCGGCCACGCCCGGGCTGTCCACCATGGGGCGCGGCTTCGCCGAGGACCCGGCGGCCTTCCTGGCGGCGGCCGCCGCCGGGCGGCTGGCCTGGCAGCTGGCGCAGGAGCGCCCGCCCGGCCCCGCCGCCCCGGCCCCCGGCCCCGCCGCCCAGTCCCCCGGCCCCGCAGCCCCGGCCCCCGGCCCCGCCGCCGAGCCCCCCGGCCCCGCAGCCGAGCCCCCGGGTCCCGCCTCAGCCGCCTGAGCCGCCTGAGCCGCCTGAGCCGCCTGAGCCGCGCCGCCCGCCCGGCCGCGCGGCGCCGGCCCGCAGCGCCGGCACCAGCACAGCCTCGACCTGGGCCTCCAACTGGGCCACCGGGCCGGAGCCGTCCAACACCAAATCAGCCGCCGCCTCGCGCTCGGCGTCACTGGCCTGGGCCGCCAGGCGGGCCCGCGCCTCGGCGCCGTCCAGGCCCCGCCCGGCCGCCCGCGCCAGGCGCACCGCCCGCGGCGCGGACACGGTCACCACCAGGTCGAAGCCATCGGCTTGGCCGGTCTCCACCAGCAGGGGGATGTCGCAGACAGCGGCCGGCGCGCCCGCCGCCTCGGCCGCCGCCAAAGCGTCCGCGCTGGCCGCCCGCACCAAAGGGTGGACAATCGCCTCCAGGCGGCGGCGCGCCGCCGCGTCGGCGAACACCAGGCGGCCCAAGGCGGCCCGGTCCAGCGACCCGTCCGCCGCCACCACCCCCGGCCCAAACTCCCCCGCCACCTGGGCCAGCCCCGCCGTGCCCGGGGCCACAGCCTGCCGGGCCAACTGGTCGGAGTCGACCACCGGGAAGCCGGCGCGCCGCAAACAAGCCGCCACAGTGGATTTCCCGGCGGCCAGCCCACCGGTCAAAGCCACCTTCAGCATGCTCCTAGGATAAGCCGAGGTCAGTTGGAGGTCAGCTTCTCCCTGAGCGCCGCCAAGGCCTCATCCGAGGCCAGGGTGCCTTCGCCCGCGGCCAGGTCAGATGAGTAGTTCGAGGCGCTGCCGCTGTCCACAGCCGCGTCATGGTCCGCCCGGCGGGCGGACTTGACCTGCGCCTTGTGCGCCTGCCAAGCCGCCAAAGCGTCGGCGTAGGCCTGCTCCCAGGCGGCCCGCTCGGCCTCGAAGCCCTCCATCCACTCGTTGGTGACGGGGTCGAACCCGGCCGGGTAGTTGTAGTTGCCGTCCTCGTCGTACTCGGTCGCCATGCCGTACAGCGCCGGGTCGAAGGTCGAATCGTCGCCGTCCGGGTCGACGCCCTCATTGGCCTGCTTGAGCGAGAGCGAGATGCGCCGCCGCTCCAAGTCGATGTCGATGACCTTGACAAACACCGTCTCGCCCACCTTGACGACCTGCTCCGGCTGCTCCACATGGCGCACCGCCATCTCGGAGATGTGCACCAGCCCCTCAATCCCGTCCTCGACCGAGACGAAGGCGCCGAACGGCACCAGCTTGGTCACCTTGCCCGGCACCACCTGGCCGATGGCGTGCGTCCGGGCGAACAGCTGCCACGGGTCCTCCTGGGTCGCCTTGAGCGACAAAGACACCCGCTCGCGGTCCAACTCGACCGAGAGGACCTCGACCGTGACCTCCTGGCCCACCTTGACCACCTCTTCGGGGTGGTCGATGTGCTTCCAGGACAGCTCGGAGACATGCACCAAGCCGTCCACCCCGCCGAGGTCGACAAAAGCGCCAAAATTGACGATCGACGAGACCACGCCGGTGCGGACCTGGCCCTCGCGCAACTGGGCCAGGAAGGTCTAGCGGACCTCGGATTGGGTCTGCTCCAGCCAGGAGCGGCGCGAGAGGACCACGTTGTTGCGGCTCTTGTCCAGCTCGATGATCTTGGCGTCCAGCTGCTGGCCCACATAGGGCTGCAAATCGCGCACCCGCCGCATCTCGACCAGCGAGGCCGGCAGGAAGCCGCGCAGGCCGATGTCGACTATCAGCCCGCCCTTGACCACCTCGATGACGGTGCCGGTGACAACGCCATCGGCCTCCTTGATCTTCTCGATGGCGCCCCAGGCGCGCTCGTATTGGGCGCGCTTCTTGGACAAGATCAGCCGGCCCTCTTTGTCCTCTTTGGTCAGGACCAGGGCTTCGATCGGGTCGCCCACGGCGACAATCTGCGACGGGTCGATATCGTGCTTGATGGACAGCTCGCGGGCGGGTATGACGCCCTCTGTCTTGTAGCCGATGTCGACCAGGACCTCATCGTGGTCGACTTTGACCACGGTGCCTTCGACGATGTCGCCGTCGTTGAAATACTTGATTGTGCCGTCGATGGCGGCTAACAGGTCTTCGCTGGTGCCGATGTCGTTGACGGCGACTTCGGGGGCCGGAACCTCGGCGGCTGGTGCTGGTGGAGTAGTTGACATAGAGGGTGGAACTCGTAACTGTTGATTGGACATTGGACAGCCGAAAGCCTGGTCAGCGACCAGGCCTAAGGCCCCATCACCCTACCATCGCCGGTGAGCCCGCCAGGGCTGTTCGCCCAAACCGTAATCACATCGATACCAAACGCCGCCCAGCCGGCTCCCAGCCCGGCGGCCCCAGGGCTCACCAAAGGGCCCGGGCCACCTCCACCAACTCGGCCGGCACCTGCTTGACCTTGCCCGCGATCTGCTCCAGCGGGACCAGGACGATGTCCTCGCCGCGCACCGCCGTCATGACGTTGAAGCGCCCGGCCGACAAGGCGTCGACCGCCGCCACCCCGAAGCGCGAGCCGAGGATGCGGTCGGTCGGGTTGGGCGTGCCGCCCCGCTGGACGTGCCCCAGCACGGTCAGGCGGATGTCGAACCCGGTGCGCTTGCGCAACTCGATCATGAGCCGCTCCCCGATCGAGCCGGCCACGATCCGCCCTTTGTCGTCGATCTCGGTGGAGAACTGCATGTCGGTGCCCTCGGCCGGCTCGGCGCCCTCGGCCACCACCACAATCGAGAAGTTGGCGTGGGAGCGGTGGCGCCGGCGCAAGAAGCGCGCCATCTCCTCGATGTCGAAGGGCTCCTCCGGGGTGATGATCATATCGGCCCCCCCGGCCAGGCCCGCGTTGACCGCGATCCAGCCCACGGTGTGGCCCATGACCTCGACAATCATGACCCGGTTGTGCGACTCGGCGGTGGTGTGCAGCCGGTCGATGGCCTCGGTGGCGATGGTGATGGCGGTGTGGAAGCCGATCGACAAGTCGGTGCCCTCGACATCGTTGTCGATGGTCTTGGGGATGCCCACCACCTTGACCCCGGCTTTGGCCACCCGGTGGGCGGCTTTCAAGGTGCCGTCCCCGCCGATGCACACCAGCGCCTCGACCCGCTCGGCCTCAAGGGTCGACAAAACGCCGTCGATGCCGCCCTCGTTCTGGTGCGGGTGGTAGCGCGCGGTGCCCAGCATAGTGCCGCCCCGAGGCAGTAGCCCGCGCACGTCCTCCCTGGTCAGGGGCACAATTTCACCTTCGACCACGCCGCGCCAGCCGTTCCTGAAGCCAACCATCGAGTGGCCGTACTCCATCTCGGCGCGTTTGACCACAGCCCGGATGGCCGCGTTCAGGCCGGGGACGTCGCCCCCGCCGGTGAGCACTCCGATACGCATCTGCTTCCCTTCCCCTGATTTGGCCCCGCCGGGTCGCGGGCGCCAGCGGCACTTGGATTTTACCCGCCGGCCGGCCCGGCCGGGCTAGCGCCTGACCGGGTTGGCGGCCATCAAGTCCATGAAGCGGTCGAACAGGTAGGCCGAGTCATGCGGGCCGGCCGCCGCCTCCGGGTGGTACTGGACGGCGAAGGCGGGCCGCTCCACCAAGCGCAAACCCTCCACCACGCCATCGTTCAAGTCGATGTGGGTGACCTCGACCGGGCCGAAGCGGCCGCCCTCGAACGGCGCCACCACCGGGCCGTCCGCGCCGCCCGGCACCGCCACCGCGAAGCCGTGGTTGTGGGCGGTGACCTCGACCTTGCCGGTGGCCTTGTCCAGCACCGGGTGGTTGACGCCGCGGTGGCCGAAGCTCAGCTTGTAAGTCTCAAACCCGAGGGCGCGGCCCAGCAGCTGCGAGCCGTAGCAGATGCCGAAGAACGGCACCCCGGCGTCCAGCACGGCCCGCAGCAAATCCAGCTCGCCGCCCGCCGCCGCCGGGTCGCCGGGGCCGTTGGAGAAGAACACGCCATCGGGGGCCAAGGCCATGACCTCCTCAAAGCTGGTGGCGCGGGGCACCACCGCGACCCGCGCGCCGCGCCGCGAGAGCAGTTCCGGCGTCATCGCCTTGATCCCCAAATCGACCGCCACCACGGTGGCCCGCACCGGCTGGCCGGCCGGCGGCTCCACCCAGTAGAGCGCGCCGGTGGTGACCTCCCCGGCCAAGTCTTGGCCCGCCATCGGCGCCTGGAGGCGCACCGCCGCCGCCAACTCCTCCCACGAGCGGCGCCGGCCGTGGCGGTCCAGCAAAGCGGCGCCGGAGAAGATCCCGGCCCGCATCGCGCCCAGCTGGCGCAGGTGCAGCGTCACCGCGCGGGTGTCCACGCCCTCGATCGCCACCACGCCCTGCTGGCGCAGCTCCAGGCCCAGCGGGCGCTCCGAGCGCCAACTGGACGGCCGGGGCGGCGCGGAGCGCACCACAAACCCGGCCACCCAAATCCGCCCCGACTCCGGGTCTTGCGAGTTGACCCCGGTGTTGCCGATGTGCGGCGCCGTCATCACCACAATCTGCTTGTGGTAGGACGGGTCCGTCAGCGTCTCCTGGTAGCCGGCCATGGCGGTGTTGAACACAATCTCGCCCAAGGCCTCGCCCTCGGCCCCATAGGCCTGGCCCAAAAAATGCCGCCCGTCCTCCAGCACCAAGGCCGCCGCCGGCCGCCGCCGCATCATCGCACCCGCCCCGCCAGCACGGTGGCGCGCCCCTGGTAGAAGGTCGCCACCGTCCGCCCGGCCAGCTCGCGCCCCGCCACCGGCGTGTTGCCCGATGCCGTCTCCAGCTTCGAGGCCTCCACCCGCCAGCGGGCGGCCGGGTCGAACAAGGTCAAGTTGGCGGGCTCGCCGGCGGCGATGGGCCGCCCCTGGCCGGCCACCCGGCCGATCCGGGCCGGCCGGACCGACATCGCCTGGGCCACATCCGCCCAGGTCATCAGGCCCGGCTGGACCATCACCTGGTGGACTATGGGCAGGGCGGTCTCCAACCCGGTCATGCCGAAGGCGGCCGCCGCCCACTCGCAGTCCTTGGCCTGGTCGGGGTGGGGGGCGTGGTCGGTGCCCACCACGTCGATGGTCCCGTCCGCCAAGCCGGCCCTGAGCGCCGCCACGTCGGCGCTGGAGCGCAGCGGCGGGTTGACCTTGAACACCGGGTTGTAGGTGCGGGCCGCCTCGTCGGTCAACAGCAGGTGGTGGGGGGTGACCTCGGCCGTGACGTCGATGCCGCGGCTCTTGGCCCAGCGGATGATCTCAACCGACCCGGCTGTTGAGACGTGGCAGATGTGCAGGCGGGAGCGGACATGCTCGGCCAGCAGCACATCGCGGGCGATGATCGACTCCTCCGCCACGGCCGGCCAGCCGGCCAAACCGACCTCGCCGGAGACGCGGCCCTCGTGCATCTGGGCGCCCTCGGTCAGCCGCGGCTCCTGGGCGTGCTGGGCCACCACCCCGTCGATGCCCTTGACATACTCCAAGGCGCGGCGCATCAGCACCGGGTCCCAAACGCACATGCCGTCGTCGGAGAAAACCCGCACCCGCGCCGCCGAGCGGGCCATGGCCGCCAGCTCCGCCAGATGCCGCCCCTCCAAACCGACCGAGACCGCCCCGACCGGCCGCACATCGGCGTAGCCGGCCTCGCGCCCCAAGCGCCAAACCTGCTCCACCACCCCGGCGGTGTCCGCCGCCGGGTTGGTGTTGGCCATGGCGTGGACGCAGGTGTAGCCGCCGGCGGCGGCCGCCCTGGTGCCAGAGGCCACCGTCTCGGCGTCCTCCCGGCCCGGCTCGCGCAGGTGGGTGTGGATGTCGACCAGGCCGGGCAGCAAGACCAGCCCTTCCGCCTCCACCAGCGCCGCGCCGGCCGGGCGCAAGGCGCCGCCCGGCGCCACCGCCGCCACCAGCCCGTCCGCCACCGCCACATCCGCCACCTCGCCCGAGGCCAGGGTGGCGCCTCTGATCAGGTAGTTCATTGCCGCGCCCCCGTCATCGTCAAATAGAGCACAGCCATGCGCACGGCCACGCCGTTGGCGACCTGCTCCTGGATCACCGAGCGGCGCCCGTCGGCCGCCTGGGAGGCGATCTCCAGGCCCCGGTTCATCGGCCCGGGGTGGAGCACAATGGTGTGGTCAGGCAGGCGGGCCAGGCGGGCCGCGTCCAAACCGTACTCCCGGGTGTACTCCTGCGGGCTGGGGAAGAAGCCGCCGCCGGCGCTGGACATGCGCTCGCGTTGGACCCGCAGCATCATCAGGGCGTCGGGCGGGGCCTGGGCCAGGGCCTGGTCCAGGTTCAAAAACACGGCGCAGTTCCAGTCCTCCACGCCGACGGGCAGCAGCGTGGCCGGCGCCACCAGGCAAACCCTCGCGCCCAGCGTCCCAAACAGGTCCACCCCCGAGCGCGCCACCCGCGAGTGCAGCACGTCGCCCACAATCATGATGTCGAGCCCGGCCAGGTCCTTGCCCACCGGGTCGGCGCCGGCCAGGTGGCGGCGGATCGTCATGGCGTCCAGCAGCGCCTGGGTGGGGTGCTGGTGGGTGCCGTCGCCGGCGTTGACGACCGAGGCCTCGGTCCAGCCGGAGTGGGCGATCTGGTACGGCGCCCCGGAAGCCGAGTGCCGCACCACAATCCCGTCGATGCGCATCGCGCCCAAGGTCAACACCGTGTCCTTGAGCGACTCCCCCTTGGAGACAGACGAGCCTTTGGGCGAGAAGTTGATGACATCGGCGCTGAGGCGCTTGGCGGCGGTCTCAAAGGAGATCCGGGTGCGGGTGGAGTCCTCAAAGAACAAGTTCACCACCGAAAGGCCGCGCAAAGTGGGGAGCTTTTTGATCTCGCGGGCCTGGGTGGCGGCCATCCGCTCGGCCGCGTCAAGCACCCCGACCGCCTCCTCGCGGCTCAGATCGGCCGCGCTGAGCAGGTGCTTCACTGGCCGGCCCCCTCTATTAGGACACAGTCGCGGCCGTCCGTCTCAGCCAGTAGGACGCGCACCCGCTCGGCTGTGGCGGTGGGCAGGTTCTTGCCCACGTAATCGGCCCGGATCGGCAGTTGGCGGTGCCCGCGGTCGACCAGCACCGCCAGGCGGATGGCGGCCGGCCGGCCCAGGTCCGCCAGCGCGTCCAGGGCCGCCCGGATGGTGCGCCCGGAGTAGAGCACGTCGTCGACCAGCACCACCGTGGCGCCGTCGAGGCCGGCCGCCGGCAAGGAGGTCGCCCCCACCGGGCGGGTGGGGCGGCGGGCCAAATCGTCGCGGTGCATGGTGACGTCGAGCTGGCCCAAGGCTGGCTCCCAGGCCGGCTCGATCTGCCCGATGGCCTGGGCCAAGCGGTGCGCCAAGGGCACCCCGCGGGTGGGGATGCCCAGCACAACCAGCCCGTCGGGGCCGCGGTTCTTCTCCAACACCTGGTGCGCTATGCGCCCGATCGCCCGGGAGATATCCGGCCCGGTCAGGACCTCTGTCGCCGCCACGGCGCCTCCTTTCCCGCCTCGCCGGACGGGTCCTTAAAGGATCGTCACCACCAACCCACCACCCTAGCCCACCCGGCCGGGTGGGCGAGGCCCGCTCACACCAAGGTCGGCTTCAGCTTCGACAACCGCCCCAGCAGGCCGGAGACAAAACCCGCCGACTTGTCCGTCGACAACCGGCCGGCCAGGTTGGCCGCCTCGCCGATGGCGACGGCATCGGCCACCTCGTCCTCGAAGACCACCTCGTAGGCGCCAACGTACAAAATGGCCCGGTCGACCCCCGGCATGCGGAGCTGCGGCCAACCCTGGGCGTAGCTGTCGAGCCACTCAGAGATCAGGTCTTGGCGCGCCGCCACCCCCTCCACCAGGCGCCTGGTGTACGGGGCCGGCCCGGCGGCGCCGCCCGCGCCGTCCGCGCCGTCCGCGCCGTCCGCCTGGGCGGCCGCCGCCCGCTCCGCCAGCACGGCCAGCGGCGCCAAACCGCGCTGGAAAGCCTCGAACACCAACTCCACGGCCCGCCGCCGCGCCGCCCGGCGGGCGCCGGCGGCCATTAGGCGACCCGGCTCAAATACTCGCCGCTGCGGGTGTCCACCTTGACGCGCGTGCCCTGCTCCAAGAACAGCGGCACCTGGATGGTGTGGCCGGTCTCCAAGGTGGCCGGCTTGGTGCCGCCAGTCGAGCGGTCGCCTTGCAGGCCCGGCTCGGTGTAGGCGATCTCCAGCACCACCGCGGCCGGCAGCTCGACATACAGCGGGCTGCCCTCGTGGGTGGCGACGATGGCGTCTTGGCCCTCGAGCAGGAAGTGGGCGGCGTCGCCGACGGTCTCCTGCGGCACGTTGACCTGGTCGTAGGTGTCCTTGTCCATGAACACGAACGAGTCCGCGTCCCGGTAAAGATATTGCATGTCGCGTTTGTCGACCGTCGCGGTGTCGACCTTGACGCCCGCGTTGAAGGTTTTGTCGACCACTTTGCCCGAGAGCACGTTCTTCAGCTTGGTCCGCACAAAGGCGCCGCCCTTGCCCGGTTTGACGTGCTGGAACTCGACCACAGCCCACAGTTGGCCGTCCAGGTTCAGCACCAGGCCGTTCTTCAGATCGTTGGTGGTTGCCACAGTTTCTCCATTACCTCTTGGTGGTGATGCCCCGGATATACTACTGGGCCGCCACCTACGAATGCGTAAGGTGCCCGCCGCGGGCTAAAGTCCCGGCGTGAAGGTTTCCACAACACCGGCCGTCCACCCGGCCAACCCCCTGGAGTCGATCGCCGACCTGCTGGCCGAGCGCGTGGCGCGCGACCCGGGCGCCACCATGATCGAGGTCCAAGGCCCCGGCGGCTGGCAGCCGGTCTCCGCGGCCGGCTTCGCCGCCTCGGTCGAGGCGCTGGCCAAGGGGTTCATCGCCGCCGGGGTGGAGCACGGCGACACCTACGGGATCATGGGCCGCACCTGCGAGCAGTGGACGCGCGTCGACTACGCCCTGTGGAGCATCGGGGCGGCCGGCGTGCCCATCTACGAGACGTCCGCCTGCGACCAAGCGGCCTGGATTGTGCGCGACGCCGGGGTGGTCGGCGCCATCGCCGAGACCCCGGCCCACGCCCAGCTGCTGCGCGCCGCGCTGGCCGCCCGCCCCCGCCAGCCGGGCGGGCGCCCCGCGGGCCCCGCGCTGGGCGAGGACGGGGTGCTGGTGATGGACGAGGGCGCCTTGGAGGCGCTGGCGGAGTTGGGCGCCCAGGTGCCCGACGCCGTCTTCCAAGCCCGCCGCCGGGCCGTCAAGGGGGACGACCTGGCCACGGTGGTTTACACCTCCGGCACCACCGGGCGGCCCAAAGGCGTCGAGTTGACGCACCTGAACTTCACCACCGCCGCGCGCAACATTGTCGAGGCGCTCAGCTTCATTTGCGTCCCCGGCTCGCGCGGCCTGCTGTTCTTGCCGCTGGCGCACATCTTTGCCCGCGTCATCAACGTCATCGCGCTGTTCTCGGTGGCGGTGATGGGCTACTCGCCGGACACCAGGAACCTGGTGGCGGACTTGGGGACCTTCAGGCCCACCTTCATGCTGGTGGTGCCCCGGGTGCTGGAGAAGGTCTACAACGCGGCCGAGGCCTCCACCGGCGGCGGGCTGAAGCTGCGGCTGTTCCGCTGGGCGGCCAAGATCGCCATCGTCTCATCGCGCGAGCAGGACTCGCGCGGCGGCTTCACCCCCGCCCGGCGGGTGCAATACGCCCTGGCCAAACGCCTGGTCTACCGCAAGCTGACCAAAACCATGGGCGGGCGGCTGACCCAGGCGGTCTCCGGCGGGGCGCCGCTGGGCGAGCGGCTGGGGCACTTCTTCCGCGGCATCGGCCTGACCGTGTTCGAGGGCTACGGCCTGACCGAGACCTCGGCGCCGACCACCGTCAACCGGGACGGGGCGGACAACAAGATCGGCACAGTCGGCCGGCCGCTGCCGGGCCAGACGGTGGCGGTGGCGGACGATGGCGAGATCCTGGCCAAGGGCTTCCACATCTTCCGCGGCTACCGCAACAACCCGGCGGCCACCCGGGACAGCTTCGCCGAGGGCTGGTTCAAGACCGGCGACATCGGCCAGTTGGACGAGGCCGGGCGGCTTTCGATCACAGCCCGGCGCAAAGAGCTGATTGTGACCGCCGCCGGCAAGAACGTGGCCCCGGCCATCTTGGAGGACCGGCTGCGCGGCCACCCGCTGATCTCCCAGGTGGTGGTGGTGGGCGAGTCCCGGCCCTTCATCGGGGCGCTGATCACCTTGGACGAGGACATGATCCCCGGCTGGCTGGCCAACCACGGCAAATCCCCCTTGACGCCGGCCCAGGCGCGCATCGACCCGGACATCCGGGCCTCGCTGGAGCGGGCTGTGGCGCGCACCAACGAGGTTGTCTCCCGGGCCGAGTCGATCCGCGAGTTCCGCCTCCTGGCAGGCGACTTCACCGAGCAGAACGGCTACCTGACCCCGTCGATGAAGGTCAAACGCGACCTGGTGCTGCGCGATTTCGCGGCCGAGGTCGACGCCTTGTACACCGAGGCCGCCGCCCGCCGCGCCCAGGCTTTGGGGGGCGGCTCAGGGCAGGTGGGCGATGGCGTTTAGGGCCAGGCGGTAGGAGTCGAAGCCGAAGCCGGCGATGGCCCCCAGGGCGACGCCCGCGATGACAGAGGTCTGGCGGAAGCCCTCGCGCCCGGCCGGGTTCGAGATGTGGACCTCGACCAGCCGGGGGACTTGGGCGGCGGCGTCGCGCAGGGAGTAGGAGTAGTGGGTGAAGGCGGCCGGGTTCAACACCACCGGCGTGCCCGCCTCAGCCGCCTGGCGCAGCCAGCCGACCAGCTCCGCCTCGTCGTCGGTTTGGCGCACATCCGCCTCCCAGCCCAGCTCCCGCGCCCAGCTGGCGCAGGCGGCGGCCAGGGCGGCGAAATCCAGGTGGCCGTAGATCTCCGGCTGCCTGGCCCCCAAGCGCCCCAAGTTGGGGCCGTTGGCCACCAGCACCCGGCGCATCACGCCAGCCCCCCGGTTTGGCCTGGGGCGGCGGGCGGCGCCTCGCCTGGCAGCAGCGGCCCGTCCAAGGGGCGCGACGGGTCGGCGTGGCGCGGCCGGCGCGGCCGCTCCCCCGGGATGAGCGGCCCGGGCGCGCTGGCCGGGCCAGGCGAGCCTTCTTCCAGCGGCGGCGTGTAGTCCGGCAGCCCGTAGGGGTTGGCCAGCTGGTAGTCGGGGCCGTCCGCCACCGGGTAGGGCTCGGCCGCGGGCACCGCCGAGATCGCCAGGTAGGCCTCGCGCAGCAGGGCGGCCGGGATGTCCCGCACCACCACCGGCTTGGCCACATCCTCCAACAGCACCATGCGGCGGGTGGCGCCCTGGTTCTTCTTGTCGCGGCCCATGGCCGGCCACAGCAGGTCCCACCGGCCCGGGGTGTAGGAGATCGGCAAACCCACCGCCGCCAGCAGCTCGCGGTGCCAGCCGAGCAGCGAGGGATCCATCAGCCCGGCCCGCACCGCCACCTCGGCGGCGAACACCATGCCCACCGCCACCGCGTCGCCGTGCCGCCAGCCGAACTGCTCCACCTGCTCGATGGCGTGCCCAAAAGTGTGGCCGTAGTTCAAGATGGCGCGCCGGCCGCCTTCCAGCGGGTCGGCCGCCACCACCTCGGCCTTGACCGCCACCGCCAGCTGGATCAGCTCGCTCAGCAGCGGCCCGGCCGGGTTGAGGGCCTCGCGCGGACCAGACCAGATGACGTCCAAGATGGCCGGGTCCGCCACCAGGCCGGCTTTGACAACCTCCGCCAGGCCGGCCGCCAGCTCCGCCGGCGGCAAGCTGGCCAGCAGGTCGGGGTCGCACAGCACGGCGTGCGGCTGGTGGAAGGCGCCCACCAGGTTCTTGCCCTCCTCGGTGTTGATGCCCGTCTTGCCGCCGATGGCGGCGTCCACCATGGCCAGCAAAGTGGTGGGGACTTGCAGCACCGCCACGCCGCGCATCCAGGTGGCCGCGGCGAACCCGGCCAGGTCGGTGGTGGCCCCGCCGCCAATCCCGACCAGCGCGTCGGTGCGGGTGAAGGAGGCCTCGCCCAGCCGGCGCCAAACGGCCGCCAGCACTTCGGCGCTCTTGGCCGCCTCGCCGCTCGGCACCGCCACCAGATGCACCTCGAAGCCGTCCCGCCGCAGCGAGTCCACCAGGGCGGGCACCGGCCCGGCCATCACCGGGTCGAACACGATCATGAGCCGGCGGGCCGTCTGGGGCGCCCAGGCGCCAAGCTCGCGCAGCAGCCCAGAGCGCACCACAACCGGATACGGCCGCTCCAGGCCAACCTCGATGCGGGCTTCGCTCACGCCTCACGCTCCTCTTCGGCCGCGCGCCGCGCGATCAACCGCGCGGCGGCGGCCGCATCCAATCCATCGACCCCGAGCTGGAAGTGGGCCAACGCCTCATAGGTGGGCCGGCGCCGGGCCATCAGCTCACGCCATACCTTACGCGGCGCGGCCGCCAGCAGGGGTCGCGGCGCGCCGAGTCCAACCCGTCTGGCCGCCAATTGGGGCGACACGTCCAAGAACACCACCAGCGCCGGGCCCGCCCGCAGCGCCTCGGCCGCCTCCGGCGCCTCCGGCGCGCCGCCGCCCAGCGCCACCACCCAGCGCCCGGGCCCGGCCCGGGCCCGGGCCAGGGCCTGGAGCACAACCCGGCCCTCCCAGCGCCGGAAGGCGGCCTCGCCTTGGCGGGTGAAGATCTCGGCCACGGTTTGCCCGGCGCCGGCCTCGACCAGCTCGTCGGTGTCGGCGAACTCGGCCCCCAGCCGGCGGGCCAGCGCCCGGCCGATGGTGGTCTTGCCCGCCCCGGGCGGGCCAATCAACACGATCGGAGCGGCGCTCACCGCATCGCCTCGGGGATGGCCGCCAGGTAGCCCTCCAGGTTGCGCCGCGCCTCGGCCACCGAGTCGCCGCCGAACTTCTCCAAGGCGGCCCCGGCCAGCACCAGCGCCACCATCGCCTCGGCCACCACGGCGGCGGCCGGCACGGCAGCGGTGTCCGAGCGCTGGTGGGCGGCCGGCGCGGCCTGGCCGGTGGCGAGGTCGATCGAGGGCAGGGCCCGCGGCACGGTCGGGATCGGCTTCATGGCGGCGCGCACCACCAGCGGCTGGCCGTTGGAGATGCCGCCCTCGACGCCGCCGGCGTGGTTGGTGGGGCGGGCGATGCGCCCGCCGCGCCGCTCAATCGGGTCATGCGCCTGGGAGCCGGGCAGGGCGGCGGCGGCCCGGCCCAGCCCCACCTCGACGGCTTTGATCGCCGGGATGCCCATCAGGGCCGCGGCCAGGCGGCTGTCCAAACGGCGATCGGCTTGGACGTGCGAGCCCAGGCCCGGCGGCAGGCCGTAGGCGATGACCTCGACCACGCCGCCCAAGGTGTCGCCCGCCTGCCGGGCCTGATCGAGGCGCGCCAGCATGGCCGCCTCGGCCGCCTGGTCGAGCGTGCGCACGGGGCTGGCGTCGAGCCGGCCGGCGGCATCGGGCGAAGGGGTGAAAGCCGCGTCGGCGCCGACGCCGCCCAACTCGACCACATGGCTGGCCAAGCTGGCGCCAAAAGCCTGGCCAAGGCAGGCCCGGGCGACCGCGCCGATGGCGACGCGGGCCGCCGTCTCCCGCGCGCTGGCCCGCTCGAGGATGGCGCGGGCGTCCGCCAGGCCGTATTTGACCAGGCCGGCCAAATCGGCGTGGCCGGGCCGGGGCCGGGTGACGGGCTGGGCCCGGGCGCCGGCCGGCGGCTCGCCCGGATGGGGCGACATGACCGGCTCCCATTTGGGCCACTCGGAGTTGCGCACCAGGATCGCAACCGGCGCGCCGGTGGTGGCGCCGCGCCAAATGCCGCCGATGATCTCCAGCTCGTCGCCCTCCACAGCCATCCGGGCGCCGCGCCCGGCGCCGAGGCGGCGGCGGGCCAACTCGGCGGCGATCTGGTCAGGGGAGATGAGGATCCCGGCCGGGGCGCCTTCGAGCACACCGAGCACGCCGGGCCCGTGCGACTCGCCCGCCGTCAACCAACGCAGCATGGCCCCCATTGTCCCCCGCCGCCCGGCCGATGGAAAATCGGCCCCGCCTTGGGCCGCCCCGCCGCGCCGGTCAGCTGATCGCCTGGCGCATCGCCTCAAGCGGGGCGGCCTGGCCGGTCATCAGCCGCACCTGCTCGGCCGCCTGGTGCAGCAGCATCGCCTTGCCCGCCACCACCGTGCCGCCGGCCGCCTGCCAGGCGGCCGCCAAAGCGGTTGGCCAAGGGTCGTAGGCCGCATCCAGCAGGACGCGGCCCGCCGCCAAGCCGCCCGGCCCGGCCGGGGCCGCCGCGTCGGCTTGGGCCAAAGCGGCCGCCAAAGGGTCGGCGGCGTGCGGCGGCAGGGCTGAGACCACCAGCTCGTCCACCCAATCCGGCGCCTGCCCGCCCTGGCGCAGGCGCCTGAACTCGACCGCCGCGCCCAGCCGGGCGGCGGCTTGGACCAACCCCTGGGAGCGCGCCATCGACCGGGCGTAGACCCTGGGCGCGGGGGCGCCGAGCTGGGCCAAGGCCGCCAAGGCGGTCGCGGCCGTGGCGCCGCCGCCCAGAATGGTGGCGGCGCGCCAAACCCGGCCGGGGGCGGCCTCGCGCACGGCGGCCACAATGCCCTCGGCGTCGGTGTTGGCGGCCACGGTCCCGCCCGGCCCGAGCAAAATCGTGTTGGCCGCGCCCACCACCTGCGCCAGGCCCTCGACGTGGTCGGCCAACTCCAGCGCCTCGCGTTTGAGCGGCATGGTGACAGACACCCCGGCCCACTCGGGCCCCCTGGCCGCCAGCCAGGCCGCCAACTCGCCGGGGGCCAGCTCAAAGGCGTCGTAGCGCCAATCGGCCAAACCCAGCGCCCGGTAGGCGGCGCGGTGCAGGGCGGGGGAAAGCGAATGGGAGATGGGGCTGCCCACCACCCCGGCGCGGCGCGGCATCAGCCGTTCTCCCGTTTCCAGGCCTGCCATTTCTCAACCGAGCGCTGGTGGCCCTCGGCGGTCTCGTTGAACTCGGTCTCGCCGGTCAGGGGGTTGACGGCGACAAAAAACAGCCAGTTGCCGGGCTCCGGGTTGAGCGCCGCCTCGATGGCGGCCTGCCCCGGGTTGCAGATCGCGCCGGCCGGCAGGCCGTCGATCTTGTAGGTGTTGAACGGGTTGTCCAGGGCGCGCTCGTCGGCGCTGGTCTCGACCTCGGCGTCGAACCGGCTGGCGCCGTAGACCACCGTCGAGTCGAGCTCCAGCTTGATGCCGCGCTCGAGCCGGTTGTAGACCACCCGGGAGACCTTTGGCCGGTCGGGGGCCAGCTTGGACTCCTTCTCCACAATCGAGGCCACGGTCAAGATCTCCAGCCACTTGTCCCGGGGGACCTCGAGCCCCTCCAGCACAGCGATGGTCTGGGCCACCATCCGGGCCAGGATCTCGGCTGGCTCGACCCCCAGGTTGAAGGAGTATGTCTCGGGGAAGAGCCAGCCCTCGAGCAGCCCGTTGGCCTCCTCCGGCAAGCCGATGGCGGCCTTGTCCTGGCTGGCGGCCGCCACCTCCAGGGTCCTGGCCTGGGCCATGGCGTCAAGCTCGGTCGGGTCCCCGTCCGCCCCGAGGTCGGCTTGGGCCAGGGCCGCCCCGACGATCCCGAAAACCTCCTCCGCCCGCTTGCCCTCCGGCACGGTGAAGGACACCGCCAGGCGGGTGGCCGGGTTCATCAGGGCGGTCAAAGCGCCTTGGGCGCTCATCTCCAGCTGCAGAGCGTAGGTGCCGGGCTGGATCGCGGTGGCGGCCTCCCCCGCCGCCGTGAAGGCC
Organism: Bifidobacteriaceae bacterium; assembly: GCA_031279575.1. The sequence goes on along the minus strand of JAITIG010000190.1, from coordinate 416 downwards.
TCGATGAACGGCCCGGCCGAGGCGATCACGCCGGCCGCCACCAGTTTGGCGGCGATGGCGTTGCCGGTGTCGCCCTGCTCGATGGTGATGGCGGCCTCGCCCCGGCCCGGCCCGGGGTAGTCCGCCACGGCCGGCTCCTCGCGCTGCGACCACTGGTCGTAGATCGGTTTGCCGACCACCCAGCCCACCCCCCCGACCAGGACCGCTGTCAGGGCGATCACCACCACCGAGACCGCCCGGCGCGGGCCGCCGGGCCTGGGCGCGCCCGGCGCGGCTTGGCCGGGGGCGCGGTGGCGCGACTCGCGCAGCGAGCGCCGGGTGGGCGGCCCGCCGGCCGGCGGGCCGGATGGCTGCGGGCCGAATGGGTTCCAATGATCGCTCACGGCAGGCAAGCTTACCGGCAGGCGGCCCCGGCG
>JAITIG010000164.1 GCA_031279575.1 Bifidobacteriaceae bacterium | reverse complement strand
GCCGCCACATGCATCATGTACACATCGTGGACGTGGACTATGTCCGGCGCCAGCTCGTCTAGCGGGCGGGCCAGCGCCATCGCCCGGTCCACCGCCTCCGGCAAGGCGCCGCGCCAGTTGGCCCGCCACGGCGCCAAACCCAGCCAAGCGAACCGCCGCCGCCGCCAAGCCTCCAAACGGGCCTCATCCCAGCTTTCCCGGCGGACCTCGGCCCGGGCCCGCCAACTGCGCAAACGCACCCAGCCGCGGACCGCCAAACCGTGGGCGGCCCGGGCCAGGCGGACCGCGGCGGGGGTAGGGCGCCGCGCGGCCACCGAGGGGCGCCGCCCGGCGTCGCGGAAGGCGCGGTCGGCCTCGGCGGTGCGGGACTGGTAGAGGTGGCGGGCGTAGTTGCGCCCGATGCCGTAATCGGTCTCGTCGTAGAAGAAGTGCGGCCGGCCGTAGCGCCGCCAAGCCTCGTAGCGCACCGTCACCGGCTGCACCACGACCCGCCCGCCCCACTCGAAAACCTCCTGGCGCACGCTCTCCCCCCGGCAGATGCCCAGCGCCACGGCGTCGTAGCCGGCGCCGGCGGCGGCGCGCAGGCTCTTCATGACGCGGGAGTCGGACAGGGCGTCGTTGCCTGAGAGCATGGCGATCCGGGGCGGCGCGCTCAAGGCCCCGCCCCCGCCGGGTCGAGGGCGGCGTACAAGGCGGCCAGGCGGGCGGCCTGGACCTCCCAGGCGTAGCGCTGGCGCAGCTCGGCCGCGCCGGCCGCCTGGGCGAACTGGTCGCGCCGGGCCGCCACCTGGCGCAAGGCGCGGGCGATGTCCGCCGGGTCGGCCGGGTCGAAGGCGGCCCCCAAGCCCGAATCGGCCACCAGCTGGGCCATGGTCTGGGCGCGGCTGACCGCCACCGGCAGCCCGGCCCAAATGTAGTCGAACAGCTTGTTCGGCAGCGCCATCTCATGGTTGGGCAGCCCGGTCGACATCGGGTGGACGCCCAGGGTGGCGCTGGACAAAAAGCCGGCCACCTGCTCTGGGGCGACCGGCTCGACCAGGTGGACGCGGTCCTGCAAACCAAGCTCGCCGATGCGCTCCGCCAGGCGGGCGGCGGCCGGCGTGCGCGGGTGCGGCACGCACACCAGGGCCAGGTGCCAGCCCTCGAGCTGCCCGATGGCGTCGACCAGCTGGCGCAGGTTGCGGTTGGTGTGCAGCACCCCGGCGTAGACGGCCAGCGGCACGGCCCCGGCCAGGCCGAGCCGGGCGCGCAGGCTCGGCCCGCCGCCGCCGGCCTGGGCGGCGGCGGCCAGCGGCGGCGTGTTCAGCACCACGGTGGGCCTGGCGCCCAGCCCCAGCTCGCGCTCCAGGGCCTCGGCGATGGCCTGCGAGACGGTCACCACCCCGTCCGCCTGCGCCACCAGCTCGCGCTCCATGGCGGCGTAGGCGTCGATCTGGTAGCGGTTCGGCCCGTGCATGCCGCGGACGTACTCGTGCGCGTCGTAGACCAGTTTGACGGGCGCGCCGGCCGCCAGGCGGGCGCGTTTGGCGTTGACGCCGGCCCCGAGCAGGTGGATGTCGTGCAGGTGCAAGATGTCCGGCTGCAAGCGCTCCAGCCAGGGCGTGAACACGCCCTCGAGATCGGCCACGTTCATCAGCTCGGCGCGCCAGCCGCGGGCCTGGCGGGCGCGCGTGGCCCGGCGCCGGCGCCGGCCGCTTTGGACCGAGTGGGCCTTGGAGCGCAGGCGGTGGACCGCCTGGGCGGCGCGCAGGCCGGCCCCCGGGGCGCCGCCCCCCAGGCGGGCTTGGCGGGCCGCCAGGCGGGCGGCCGCCAGGCGGCGGTCCTCGGCTGCGCGGTAGGCCGGCCGCCAGGCGCGGGCGGCCCGCTGGGCGGCCGCCAGGTCGCGCGCCGCCGCCCAATCGCGCAGCCGGTAGCTGACGGGCAGGCCGATTGTGGCGATGCCGTCCATCTCGGCGGCCACGGGCTCGCCGCCGGGCTCGGCCGCCCACACCACGCTCACCCGGTAGCCCAGGTCCCGCACCGCGCGGGCGGTCTTGCGCACCCGCGCGTCCAACCGGATCGGGTTGGCCACCGCCATCACCACGTGCTTAGCCAAGTCCTCGGGTTCCCTTCCCGCGGCGCGGGCGGGGCGCAGCGGCATCCCATGATAGTAGGGCGCCGGCCAGCTCCCCCCACAGGCGCTCCAAGGTGGGCACTTGCGCCTCCCAGGCGAAGCGGCCCAGGTCCGCGCCGGCCAGGCGGCGTTTGAGCTCGGGCAGCTGGGCGAGCAGGGCGCGGGCGGCGCGGGCGAAATCGTCCGGGTCGCCCGCCCGGTGGACCGCGCCCAGGCCAAGCTCGGCCACCAGGCGGGCCTGCTCCGGGGTGTCGGAGGTCAGCACCGGCAAACCGGCCAGCAGGTACTCCCAGAACTTGTTGGTCACAGTCAGGTCGTGGTTGGCGACCCGCAGCAGCGGGCTCAGCCCGAGGTCGGCCGAGGCCAGGTAGCCCACCACCTGGTCGTGGTCGGCAAAAGGCGCGCTGTGCACCCGGCCGGCCACCCCGAGCCGGCTCGCCATGGCCGCCAGCTCGGCTGGCAGCTCGCCTTGGCGGGCCACCACCACCAGGTGCGCCCCCGGCAGCTGGGGCAGGGCCTGGATAGCGGTTTGGATGCCCCGGGCGGGGTGGACGCCGCCGCCGTAGACCAG
>JAITIG010000082.1 GCA_031279575.1 Bifidobacteriaceae bacterium | reverse complement strand
CCCCCGATGGACGATGCCGTCTGGTTGGCCCAGCTTCCCGGCGTCACCGGGGTGCGCCTCGCCCCAGGCCCATCCGGCCCGCCCAGCACGCCCGGCCCGCCCGGCCCGCCCGGCCCGGTTGGAGCGGCGCCGGGCGCGGTCGCTGGGGGCGGCGCGGCGGCATCGGGCGCTGAAGTTGTGTTTGACGGTTCGGCGGAGGTGGCGCAGGCGGTCTTGCGGGAGGCGGTCCGGCGCGGGCCGGTGGCGGCCTTCGGGCGGGTGGTGCCGCCGCTCAGCGAGGTGTTCAAGGAGGTCGTGGCGTGAGCGGGGTGTGGCTGACAGCCCAGCGGGAACTGGTGACGCAGGCGCGCTCGAAGGGCTTTTTGATCGGCACCGGGGTGATGGTGCTGCTGGCGTTCCTGGGCCCGGCGGTGCTGGGCTTCCTGGCCGGCCGGGAGGATGCCGGCCAGGACTCCAAAGTGGCGGTGGTGGGGGAGTTACCGGCCGATGCCCTGGCCGGCTTCGAGATCCGCCAGGTCGCGGACGAGGCCGCCGCCGAGGCCTTGGTCCGCTCAGGCGAGGTGGAGGCGGCGCTGGTGCCGCAGCCCGCGGCGCTGACGGCCGGGGTCAAGGTGGTGGCGCTGGACGAGGCGCCGGGCGACTTGCTGGCGGCCCTGACGGCGGTGCCGCCGGTCGAATTGCTCAACCCGCCCAAGGTGGACCAGATGCTGGTGCGCGGCGCGGCCTTTGTCTTCGCCATCTTGTTCTTCATGATTGTGATGATGTATGGCCAGGCCGTGGCCACCAACACGGTGGTCGAGAAGCAGACCAGGGTGATTGAGATCCTGCTGGCGGTGGTGCCGGCCAGGGTGCTGCTGGCCGGCAAGGTGATCAGCGGGGCGGTTTTGGCCTTCGCCAGCGTGGCGGCCATGGTGGTGGCGTTGGTCGCCGGATTGCTGGTGGGCGGCAGCATGGACGCCTTGGCGCAGGCCGTCGACTTGGTGGCGCTGGGGCTGGGGCAGAGCGGCGCGGCGGGGATGTTTGGCCTGCTGGGGCCCGCTTTGGGGTGGTTCCTGGCGCTGTTCCTGGTCGCCTTTGTGATGTTCTCGGCGCTGATGGCGGCCAGCGCGGCCACCGTCTCGCGGATTGAGGACGCCAGCGCCGTGCTGACCCCCGTCATGATGGTCCTGATGGTGCCTTATATCTTGGTGATGACCGCGCCGGACAATGTTGTTCTGATCAATTGGCTGTCCTACATCCCCTTCTCCGCCCCCACCGCTATGCCGCTGCGCCTGATCCAAGGCGCCGCCGCCTGGTGGGAGCCGGCCGTGGCGCTGGCGCTGCTGGTGGCCACCACCTGGCTGGCGGTGCTGGTGGCGGGCCGCATCTACGAGAACACAATCTTGCGCACCGGCGCCCGCACCAAGCTGAAAGAGGCCTGGCGCCGCGCCAGCTAGGGGCGCTGGCGGCCCAGGCCCATTAGGCTGGGCTGGTGGCTTTGGACATCGCTTCGCTCAACGTTGGCGGCATTAGGGCGGCCATGCGCAAGGGTATGGCTTCCTGGTTGAAGGCCACGTCTCCGGACGTGTTGTGCCTCCAGGAGGTGCGGGCGCCGGCCGAGGTGTTGGAGGAGTTTCTGCCCGGCCGGGCCACCCGCCAGTCGGTTTCGCTGATCAAGGGGCGTTCTGGCGTGGCGGTCGCCTCGCTGCTGCCGGTGGTGCGGATGCGGGAGGGCTTGCCCTCCGCCCGCCCGCTGGACACCCACACCGGGCGCTGGGTGGAGGTGGATTTGGCCTTGCCCGCCGGCGCCGGGGAGTTGACGGTGGTCAGCGCCTATGTCCATTCCGGCGAGGTCGGCACCGAGCGCCAGCGGCACAAGATCGAGTTTTTGGAGGCGATGACGGAGCGCCTGGGCGAGTTGCGCGAGCGGGCCGGCGCCAAGGGCGGCGTCGAGACGGTGGTGTGCGGCGATTTCAATGTGGCCCACCGCGAAAGCGATCTCAAAAACTGGCAGGGCAACCGCCATAACTCCGGCTTTTTGCCTGATGAGCGCGCCATTTTGACCAAGTGGTTGGCGGAGTTGGGCTGGGTTGACGTGTGCCGGGCGCTGGCCGGCGAGCGCGAGGGCCCCTACACCTGGTGGTCTTGGCGCGGCAAAGCCTTCGACAATGACACCGGTTGGCGCATCGACTACCAGTTGGCAACCCCCGGCGTGGCCGCCAAGGCGGTTGATTTCAGGATCGACAAACCCGAGCGCTACGACGCCCGCTGGACCGACCACGCCCCCCTGACCATCACCTACGACCTGCCCGGTTTCCAACCCGCCTGACCGCCGCCCACCGCCCACCGCCGCCATCGGCAAACCCGAGCGCCACGGCGCCCGCTGGACCGACCCCGTCACCCTGACCATCACCCACCACCTGCCCGGTTGCCACCCCGCCCACCGCCGGCCACCGCCGTCTGGGACAATTGCCGCATGGTGCCCAACGCCGCTGAGGCCGGATTTGTCCGCGTCGCCGCCTGCTCGCTCCCGGTTCGCTTGGCGGACCCGCCTGCCAACGCCCACGCCATCGGGCAGCTGGCCAGCCAGGCGGCGGCTAAAGGGGCAAGCCTGGTGGTGTTCCCCGAACTCTGCCTGACGGGCTATTCGCTGGAGGACTTGTTCATGCAGAACGCTCTGCTGGACGCCTCCGACCAGGCTTTGGCCAGCCTCGCGGCCGCCACCGCCGGCTGGCCCGCCGCCATTGTGGTGGGCGCCCCGATCCGGGCCGGCCACCGGCTCTACAATTGCGCCGCGGTGCTCGCCGCCGGCCGCGTTTTGGGCGCGGTGCCCAAGTCCTACCTGCCCAATTACCGCGAGTTCTACGAGCACCGCCAGTTCGCCTCCGGCCTGGCCGCCCCCGCCCGCGCCCGCCTGGCCGGCCACGACTTCCCCCTGACCCCCCGTCAGATTTTCGACCTGGCCCTGCCCGATGCCGCCCCCGCCACCCCCAGCCCCGCCTCGCCCGCCGGTTCGCGGCCGGCCCGGTTCACCTTGGGGGTGGAGGTGTGCGAGGACTTGTGGGTTCCGATCAGCCCGGGGGCGGAGGCGGCCTTGGCTGGGGCCGAGGTCATCGCCAACCTGTCTGGCAGCCCTATCACGGTGGCCAAGTCGCGTGAGCGCCGGGCTTTGGCCGCCGCTCAAAGCGCCAAGCTGATCTGCGGTTATGTCTACGCCGCCAGCGGTCTGGGCGAGTCCTCGACCGACCTCAGCTGGGATGGCCAGACGCTGGTGTTCGAGCGCGGCGAGTTGCTGGCCGAGGGTCCTCGTTTTTCCCGCGAGCCGGTTGCCACCTTGATGGACCTGGACCTGGCGGTGATCCGCCAGGACCGCCTGCGCCAAGGCAGTTTCGACGACAACCGAGTCGCCAACCTGGACCGCCTGTCCAGTTTCACCCGCACCCCCGCCACCCTCCCCCCACCCGCCCCGTCTCCCGCCGCCCCCGCGCCTGCTTCCTCCGCCGCCCCGCCCGCTCCCGCCGCCGCGCCCGCCCCCGCCAGC
>JAITIG010000077.1 GCA_031279575.1 Bifidobacteriaceae bacterium | reverse complement strand
ACCACCACCTGTTCGGCCTCCCAGACCTAGGCTTGGCCTAACCTGAAGGCGAACCGTCTGCGCAGGTCGGCGTGCTGCGTCCAGCGTTATCTCCAAGCACGCTTTGCCCCGTCACGGCGGCGGCGCAGGCGGCCGGGAAGCTAACCCGAAGCGGACGGCTTGGGCGATGTGGTTGGCGGGGTCGCGGAATTCGAGGGCGTTGCCCCTGAGGTCGCCGATTCTGCTGTTGCCAGCTTCGGTGGGGCCGTTGGAGGTGTGGGGCCGCTCGAAGCGGGCGCGGATGTCGCTGACCCGGCGGCCCAGGGCGCCAGCGCGTTATTGGCCGGCCAAGGTGGATTCGTCGGGGGTCGCCGGGGCCGCGGCCGGCCGGGCGGTGGGGGGCTCTTGGGCCACCCCGGCGGGCGGCGCCGCAGGAGCGGCGGGGGCGGGCTCGCCTCGGCCCCGGGCGGCCCGGTGCTTCAGGTATTCCACAATCATCGGCGTGACGGACGCCAGCACAATCAGGATGATAATCAGGTCGATGTTGTCGCCAACCCAAGGGAATTGCCCCAGCGCCATGCCGGCCAGCGGCAGTATAATTCCCCAGGAAAACGCCGCCACAATGTTGAACGAGACAAAGTGCCGGTAGTTCATCCGGGCCACCCCGGCGACCACCGGCGTGAAAGTCCGCACAATTGGGACATATTGGGCGATAATGATGGTGCGGCCGCCGTATTTGGCGAAGAAGGCCCGCGTCCGGTCGACATACTCTCGTTTGAAAAGACGCGAATCGGGTTTGTTGAACACTTTCGGCCCTAACAAGCGGCCAATCCAGTAGCCGGTTTGGTTGCCCGCCACGGCGGACAGCGCTATAGACAGGCAGGCCAGCCAGGGGGCCACCGGCACGTGGCCCAACTCGATAAAAACCCCCAGGGTGAACAGCAGCGAGTCCCCGGGCAGAAAGAACCCGACCATCAGCCCGGTCTCCGCGAACACCACTGCGCAGACTCCAACCAGCGCCCATGGCCCCAGCCACGAGACAAATGTGTTGATCCAGTAAGAGGCGTCCATCCACTTTGGCAGCAGCGCCAAGGCCGCGGGATCGGACTGGGTCAGCAGGTGAGTCAAAGCAGGCATGCGTTCTAGGGTACGGTGCCAGGCATGGCCAGCCGTAATCCGCCGCCCGCTAACCCGCCGCGCCCCGGCCCGCCGCCCGATGCCGCGCCCGCGGATCCGCCCCCAGCCGCGGTCCCCCCAACCGCCGCCCCGCCGCCCGATGCCGCGCAGACATCCCCGCCCCCGCGCCCCGGCCCGCCGCCCGATGCCGCGCCCGCAGCCCCGCCCGCGCGCCCCGCCCCGCCGCCCGATGCCGCGCCCGCAGCCCCGGGGACGCCCGCGGTCCGGGTGGGCGGCGCGGCGCCTCGGGAGGGCGGGTTGTCTGCAGCTGGCGCGGTGGCCCCGGGGACGCAGACTGGGGTCGGCGCTGGGCCTTGGCCGGGGCGCTGGCCCCAGGACCCGAAATACGACCGGGAGCTGCTGGCGGCGGGCGACCGCCGCAATGTGGTCGACCACTACCGCTACTGGACCATCGAGGCGATCAGAGCCGACCTCGCCGCCCGCGCCCACCCGTTCCATGTCGCGGTCGAGAACTGGGAGCACGATTTCAACATCGGCGCCATCGTGCGCAGCGCCAACGCCTTCGGCGCGGCCGGCGTCCACATTGTGGGGCGGCGGCGCTGGAACCGCCGGGGCGCCATGGTGACCGACCGCTACCTGCCCGTCTGGCACCACCCGGACGCGGCGGCGCTGGCTAGCTGGGCGGCATCGGGCAACTGGCCTATCATCGCGCTGGACAACCTGCCTGGCGCCCTGCCCCTGGAGGCGGCCAAACTGCCGCTGCGCTGCGTGCTGCTGTTTGGGCAGGAGGGGCCGGGCCTGAGCCAGGCTGCCCGGGGGGCGGCGACCGCCCTTTACGAGATCACCCAGTACGGCTCGACCCGCTCGCTCAACGCCGGCGCGGCCGCCGCCATCGCCATGTACCACTGGGCGCTGCAACACGCCCACCCAGCCCAGCCAGCGCCCCAGGCCGCTCACCCAAACACGTCGTCATGAGCCCCCGTGGGCGCAAAGAAAGGCGGCGCCCCGGGGTGGGTTTGGGCGCAGCGCCGCCTGGGCTGGGGCAAGCCGGCGCGGCATCGGCCTAGGCGGCGCCCCGGGGTGGGTTTGGGCGCAGCGCCGCCTGAGCTGGGGCAAGCCGGCGCGGCATCGGCCTGCTGCGGCGGCAGCGGCCTGGTGGGCGCTGTTGGTCAGTCCATGGCGCGCCGGCGCTTGCGCGCCGCCAACACCATCAAACTGCCCGCCAAAGCCAGCCCGAGGCTCGTCCACACGAGCAAGCCAACTCCCGCCACGCCGTTGAACTCCAGGCTGTCGCGGCTGCTCCGGGACGGCGAAGGCGCCGCCGAGGCCGTCCCGGACGGCGCAGGCGAGGCCGTGGGGGCAGCGCTGGAGCCACCCCCGACCACCGCAAACTGCGCCGCAAAGGCGCCGGAGAGCTCGCCCGTCAACTCGACCTCGTGCTGGCCGGGGTCGACGTGGGTTGGCACAGCCCACTCGAAGGCGACCGTGCCGTCCGCGCCGGCCACGGCGAAGCCCAGATCAATCGGATCGGACCGCATCACCGCCGCGATCCGCTCACCGGGCTGGAAGTTCACACCGCGCGCCGCCTGCCGGTCGCCGTGGGTGGCTTGCGCCCGGTCCACCGCCACCCGCGGCAGGCCGATCCGCCACGGCACCTGCGTGGTGTTCCCAGCGTGGTCGGTGTGCTCAATGGTCACCGTGTCGCCCTCGACCGCTTCCGGCATCAGGTCGCATTCCCAGCTGATGTCGGCCGCGACTTGCGAACGGCACAACTCGGTGCCGTCCAGGTGGCGCACCACCACGCCGTGGCCGGCCGCCTCGCCCTCCCCGGCGATGGCTGAGCCGTCCGATGGCGTTGTCCCGCCTGGCACCGGCGGCTCGGCGTCAACCGCGACCTGGACTTCCGGCGAGGCGTTCCCCGCTTGGTCCTCGATGCGAACCGACACCAGCGTGTCATGCGGCAGGCTCGGCAACTCGCAGTCGAACCGGCCGTCCGTATCGACCTGGCAGCGGGCCACCTCGGCTTGCGAGGCGACCACCGCCACCACCGCGTCGAGGTGCCCCAGTACCGCCTGGGCTCGGTCAGCCGCCTGCACCGACCCGGACACTTGTTGCCCGTTAGGCGGGTTGACCACTGGTGCCGAGAGCTGCACAGGGGGCGGTGCCGGAACCGGGTCAAACACCACCACAGCCGGCGAGCCCTGCACGATGCCGACCCCGCCAACTTCCGCTGTGACCGAGTAGCTGCCTGGGGTTTGCGATGTCAGGACCAGGTCCGCCGCGCCGTTGGAGCCGGTCTGGACGGCCAACCGCGCCGGGCCCGGCGTCAAACCGGCCGCCACGCCCGCCGGGATTTGGAACCAGACTTCCTGCCCCGCCACCGGCGCCCCGTCACCGTCTGCCACCAGCGCGCGCACCACGCGTTGGCCCGAGCCGTCCGCGTAGGCCTGCCCCGCCACCACCGTCAGTTCCGTCACGATGCCGGGCGGCGGGGTTGCGATCGGCGCGAACACCACCGGCACCGCCAGCACGGAGCCGCTGGGTTGGGTGGCCACCGCCTCGCCGCCCAGCGTTGCCGTGAGCGCGAACTCGCCCGCCGCCTGGGAGGCGACCAGCACCGTCGCGGCGCCGTCCGCCCCCGTGGTGAACGGGAACTCGGCCGCGGTCCCGCCGCCGGCCGGGGTGAGGGACACCAGGCCCGCGGCGCCCGCGAACGGTTGGGCGTCCGAGTCGCGTGCTTGCACTACCACCTGGTACGCCTCCGAGCCGTTGGCCAGGACCACCCCTGGTGTGGCGTTGGAGGCGGACTCTGCCACCGAGAACTCCGACAGCCCGGCCGACAACACCGCCGGCGGCGGCGGCGGGGCCGGCGCCTGGGCGAACGCCACCGGCACCTGGTAGGCCGAGCCGCCCGGCTCGGCGGCCACCGGCTCCCCGCCCAACACCACCGACACATCAAACGAACCAGCCACCCCAGAGGAAACCCCCACCACCGCCGACCCGTCCAAGCCAGACACGAACGGGAACTCCACCGCCGCGCCGCCACCGGCCGGGGTCAGGGACACCACACCCCCAGCCCCCGCGAACAGCTCCCCATCCGAACCGCGCGCCACCACACTGACCAGATAAGACTCCGAACCATCCGCCAACACCACCCCCGGCGTGGCGTTCGAAGCCGACTCCGCCACCGAGAACTCCGACAACCCAGCCGAAACCACCGGCGGGACCGGCGGGACCGGCACGGCGCCGAACACCACCACCGCCGGGGAGCCATAATCGATCCCCACCCCGTCAACCGACGCCAACACCTCATAAGAGCCAGCCTCAACCGACACCAACCCCAACTCAGCCCAACCACCCGGGCCGCTCACCACCGGCACAGCCGCCGGACCCGCCGCCAAACCAGCCGACACCCCCCCAGGGATCTGGAACAACACCGTCCGGCCCGCCAAACCAACACCATCCCCGTCCACCACCCAAGCGCCCACCACCCGCGGCTCCGAACCATCAGCCACCGCCGAACCATCCACCACCACCAAGCGGGACAACCCCTCCCCAGACACCGGCACAGCCCAAAACACCACCGGCACCCGCAACACCGAACCACCCGGCTCAGTCGCCACCAGCCCACCACCCAACACCACCGACACATCAAACGAACCAGCCACCCCAGAAGAAACCCCCACCACCGCCGACCCGTCCAAGCCAGACACAAACGGGAACTCCACCGCCGCGCCCCCACCCGCCGGAGTCAAGGACACCACACCCCCAGCCCCCGCGAACAACCCGCCATCCGAACCGCGCGCCACCACACTGACCAGATAAGACCCCGAACCATCCGCCAAAACCACCCCAGGCGCCCCACCCAAACCAGCGCCAGACACCCCAAACTCAGACAACCCAGCCGAAACCACCACGGGCGGGTTTTCCCAGGCCAGAGGGGCTGCGGCGCCAATCGCCGGGCCGCTGTCCCCGCCCAGGCGGGCGTTCAGGACGCAGGCGCCGGCGGCGGAGGAGGTCAGTTCTAGTTCGGCCACGCCGGCGGGATCGGTCCTCACAGCCGTGCTTGGCAGGCCGTCGAAGGAGACCGGGCAGTTAGAGCCGGCCAAAACAAAGTAGACATCCTGGCCGGACACCAGGTTGCCGAACTTGTCCTCGACCACAGCGGTGGCAGTGTAGGTCTCACCGACCAGCACCGATGAGAGCGGCAGCACCGCGAAAGACGAATCCACAGCGCTGGCCGGGCCGGTGGTGAACAACGCCGTCAAGCTCTTCGAGGCAGGCTCCGCCCCAGCAACCCACAAGGCGAACTCCGTCTCAGTCTCAGCGTCGGCGTAGGCAACGCGGAAATACCGGTCCACCGGCACGGCCGAATACACGTCGATCTCGTAGACGCCGTCCAGGCAAAGCCCCGCGGACAGGGCGGCGGCGCAGCGGAAGCCGTCATCGGAGTACCCGAACTCCCCGCCTGGGTCCGCCGCCAGCAATTCGAGCCGCAAGTTCTCGGCCGCGGCGGTGAGCGGTTCGCCATCGGCGTCCGCCACCGCAGCCGTTATGGTCTGCTTCCCCCAGTCCGCCGATGTCGCGCCATCAGCCCCGAAAACACCCGCCTGACCCTCGTCGCGGGTGATCTCAGCCCAAGACGTGTCCTCAGAGGCCACCGGCGGGGCCGGCGGAAGGCCGACCAACCTGGCGGCGCCGTTCATTTCCTCGCCCAACTGGACCGGCTCTTCATCGTAGAAGACCTGGATACCCCATCGGCCGGGCCTGGTGCCGCGGAAGGTGGCCTGGTAGACGCCGGAAGGAATCAATTCGCCCGCTTCGGTGGTGTCGACCCAGGGGCCGAACACCAGGCCGGAGTCAGGCGCGGTCGCTTCCAGCTTGGCCAAGTCGACCAGAGCCGGCAGGGAATGGGTCTCAAACTGGACTTCGACGGTGCCGGTGTCATCGCCATCGGCCAACACTTCCTCCTCGGAGACCCAGTAATAGGCGCCATCCGATTCGAGGTCCGGCGGGGGCAGCCACGTCAACAGGTGGGCATAGGACTCTTCCTCCCCATATGAGACCGGCAGGGCCTCATCGTCCACCGAGACACTGAGCATGCACAGGCCGAAGAGGTGGATCTCCGGGTCTGCCAGCGAGATGCTGACGCGCAGCGTGCCGTCGGCGCCGGTCCGCGCCTGCCTTTGCCCGGCGGTCCACCCCGGCGCGGCGCTGTTGACCACCGGGGAGAGGCAGGACGTGCCTGTGACGCTCGCCAGGGACAGGTCGACCACAGCCCCCGGCGCCGGAGCGCCGCCCTCGTCCAGGGCTGTGACCAGGACGTCGAAGGCTTCGCTGGCCAGGACGGGCTTCGGTTTGCCGGTCGAATCCGATGGGGTGATCTCAACCGTCGAGTTGGCGGCCACGGCCGGCGGCCCAGGCGGCCACTCCCAGGTCAGATCCACCTTGCCGATGCTCTCCCAGGTGCCGGAGTCCTCCGATGCGGCCAGGGACAGCCAAAGCTGGCAGGTCCCGGCCTGCTCGGAGGCGATGCCAAGGCTGGCCGCGCCCTCAGCCGAGGCCTCGACCAGGCGCCAGGTCTCGACCTGGTCCAGGGTTAGCGGGTCGTCGAAGGACAGCGGGCAGTCCCAGTCCTCGCTCAGGTCGAACGCCACTTTCTGGTGGGCGACCGGGTTGCCGAAGGCGTCTTCAGCTATCACGCTCACCGTGTATTCCTCGCCCACCGCCAGCGGGCCTGAAGGTGCGACCGCCATGGTGGAGTGCGCGGCTGAGGCCGGGCCGGTGGTGAAGGGGGCTGTCAGGGTTTTGCTGGCCGGGTAGGCGTCGCGCGCCCACAGTTGGAAGGTCACGATGCCGTCTTGGTAGACCGCGTTGAGGTGGCGGTTGACGGGTTGGCCAGAGTAGACGTCGAGCTTGTAGACGCCGTTGGCGCAGGCGCCGGCGGCCAGGGCTTCGGCGCAGCGGAAAGCCCCGCCATCCGAATAGGCCAGGCCCTCGCCGGAGTCGTAGTTGGGGTCCGCCTGGACGGCCAGCTTGCCCACCCCGGAGGTGATGGGCAGGCCGTCGGAGCCTTCCAGGGAAACGGTGACGGTCTGCTTGCCCCAGTCGCCTTCCTCGGCGCCCGCCGCCCCGTAGACGCCCGCCTGGCCCGCGTCGGTTGACACCGACGCCCACGAGGCCGCCTCGGAGGCGGCCCGGACGGGCGCGGCGGACAGGTTGGCGTACTGGTTGCCGCCCGGGTTGACGCGCAGCTCGGCGCGGCCGGCGGTCACCACCACCAGGTGGCTGCCCGCCACCGTGCCGGTGAAGGCCGCCTGGTAAAGGCCGCCGCCCTGGTGCTCAAACGCGCCAAAAACCAGCCCCGCTTGCAGCGGGCCGGCCGCATTGATGATCGGGGCGGCCGCCGTCATCGGCGAACCCTCGGTGTCCACCAGCGAGACCGTGACCAGGCCGGCCGCCTCGCCGTTCGCCGCGATAGTGTCAGCCGAGACCGTGAACCAGGTCTCCG
>JAITIG010000001.1 GCA_031279575.1 Bifidobacteriaceae bacterium | reverse complement strand
CTGCGAACACCAGGCCCTCGCCTAGGTTCACAAATGGGTCGCAGGCTTCCAGCCGGCCGCTCGGCAGTTCCAGCCGGCCGAGTTGGTGGACTGCCCGAGTGTACTTCCAACCAGCGATTTTGCCTGGGCGAAGAGCCAAAAGGCGAGAGGTGTCCATGACAAAAGGCTACCCCGCTGGCAGCCTGCCGGAAATGCCCCGCCAGATTCCCAAGACTGCCCAAAACTGCCTTCCAACTGGCGGTCCCGGCGCCGCGCCCGGCAGTTGAGCCGTCCGGCGGCGCCGGCCCGGCCGCCCCGGCCGCCCCGGCCGCCCCAGATTGCCGATGCGCCCGCCGCCCGGACCAGGCGGGTCCGGTAAGGTCGGCAGGTGACCCCCGCTCCGCACCTGGTTAGGCGGGCCAGCCTGGGCGTCTTGTTGATCTTCGCGGCCTGCGGCTTCGCCTTCGCCACCTGGGCCTCGCGCCTGGTCGCCGTTCGCTTGGCCTTGGGGGTGGACCCGGACGAGATGGGCCTGCTGCTGCTGTGCTGGTCTGCCGGGTCGGTCGCCGGGATGCCGCTGGCCGGCCGCCTGATCGCGCGCTTCGGCGGGCGCCGCCTCATCACCGCCGCCGCGGCGGTGGCGGTGGCCGCCTTGGCGGGCGCGGGCCTGGCGGTGGCCGCCGGGTCCGCCGCGGCAGTGGCCGGGCTGTTGGTGGCGCTGGGTTTGGGCGTGGGGGTCTGGGACGTGTCGATGAACGTCGCCGCCGGGGATGTCGAGCGCGCCTTGGCCCGCTCGATCATGCCCCGGTTCCACGCCGGCTACTCGCTCGGCACGGTGCTGGGGGCCGCCCTCGGCGCCGGGGCGGCCCGGCTCGGTGTGCCGGTGGCCGCCCACCTGGCCGCTTCGGCGCTGGTGTGTTTGGCCGCCGTCTTGTGGGGGGCCTCGGCGCTCCTGGCCGGAGGGGCTTCCGCCGCCGCCGGGCGCGCCCGCCGCGCCAGCCGCGAGCGGTCGGCCTGGCGGGAGCCCAGAGTGGTCCTGCTGGGGCTGGCGGTCCTCTCCTTGACGCTGGTCGAGGGCGGCGCCAACGACTGGATGGCGTCTGGTGTGGTCGAGGGGTTCGGGACGTCGGAGTCGGTCGGCATCGTCTGCTTGGCGGTTTTCTTGGCGGCTCAAACTGCCGCGCGCGTCTTCGGCACCCATGCCGTTGAGCGGCTCACGCGCCCGGCTGTGATCCGGGCTTCGGCGGTGTTTGCGCTGGTGGGAGTGGCTATGTTCGCGTTGGGGCCGAGCCTGGCCTGGGTCTTCGCGGGGGCCGCCTGGTGGGGGGTGGGGGCGGCCCTGGTCTTCCCGCTGGGCATGAGCGCCGCCAGCGACGATCCGCTGCGGGCGGCGCGGCGCACCTCGGTGGTGGCGACAATCGGCTACGGCGCGTTCTTGGCCGGCCCGCCGCTGCTGGGTTTTTTGGCCGAACACATCGGGTTCAGGCACGCCATGCTGGTGCTGGCCGCGCCGGTGGCCTTGGCCGCCGCCCTGGCCGGGGCAGCCCGCCAAGAGCCGCCCACCGGCCCTAACTGACCCGCGCCTGGGCGACTTCCTTCAACGCCCAAGACCATACAATGCCCGCGGGTGCGGGACCCCCTGGGCGCGTACTCGGAGAACCTGCCGCAATAGGCGTCTTGGAAGCGGCGGAAAGCATCGCCCAACGAGCCGGGCTCGCGGGCGCGCGCGGCCAGGCCGCGGTAGTAGTAGAAGCGCTCGGAGTCGAGCGCTGTGAACGGCCTCGGCCCGGCCGCCGGCCCGGCCGAGGCCCAGCCTATCCGCTGGCCAATCTGTTGGCCGGTCTGCGGGCGGCGCCTTCGCCGACCCGCGTTTGGCCACCATGTCCAAGTCCTTCGCCATGCCCAGCCAGCGAAGCCCGGCGAAGCCCGCCAAGCGCCAGCCACCGCGGCGTTTCGCGATCAGCCCCAAGTCAGGCCGGCAGGCCGCTTCGCGATCGCATTGGGCGAGTTAGGCGAAGCATGGCGGGGGGTAGATAATTCAACTGGTGTTGAGATAGTCTGGCGGCTGCAGTTGTCTCTCCCCCGGAAGGCGCCGAGTTGCCCCTGACGAGTTCCACCGCCGAGGCGCCCCGCGCGCCCGAGACGCGGCCGGCCGCGCGGCCCCGCCGTCCCCGCCGGCCGCCCAAGCCCGGGCGGCGGCCCGGCCCGGACACCACCGCCCAAGACATTCTCAAGGCCGCCCGGGAGGCCTTCGCCACCAGGGGCTACACCCAGACCTCGCTGCGCGCCGTGGCCGAGGCGGCCGGGGTCGACGTGGCCATGATCGGCTACTTCTTCGGTTCCAAGCAAGGCTTGTTCCAGGCCGCCATCGACGTGCCGATCAGCCTGGACATGCCGGCCATGGTGGAATTGCGCCAGGGCCGGGCCGAGCCGGCCGAGCGCATCGCCCGGTTCTTCTTCACCCTTTGGGAGTCGCCCGAGTTGGCGGACGCGCTCTGCGCCATCGTCCTGGAAGCCGGCCTCAACTCGACCGCCGCCCGGGCGCTGCGCCGGTTCATGTTCACCCACGTGGGCGTGCCCCTGCTGCGCGAGCTGGGCGGCGACCAGCCGGAGGTGCGGTTGCGCCAGATTGTCGGCTTCATGGCCGCCATCGCCTTGCAGCGGCGCTTCGACCGGGCCTGCCTGCTGGCGCCGCTGAGCGTGGAGGAGCTGGTCGCGCTGGTCGCGCCGACCATCCGGCACCTGGCCGCGATGCCCATCCCGCCGCAGGTGGCGGCGGCTGTGGCCCCAAGCGAGGAGTGGTTGACGGCGGTGGCGGACTCCCGGCGGCGCGAGGCGGCGCGATGACGGCCACCGCCGGCGCCGAGGCCCGCGTCTGCCGGCCCCAGCCGCCCCAGCCGCCCCAGCCGCTGCGGCTCGGCATCGACATCGGGTCCACCACGGTCAAAGCGGTGGCCCTGGACGGCCAGGCCACCGTGTTCAAGGACTACCGCCGCCACAACGCCGACGTCCGCTTCGAGCTGGGCAAACTGCTGCGCGAGGTGGCCGGCGCCCATCCGGGCAGGCAGGCGCTGGTGGCGGTGACCGGCTCCGGCGGCTTGGGCATCGCCGAGGCCCTGGGCGTCAAATTTGTCCAGGAGGTCATCGCCGAGACCGAGGCCATCCGCCGCCTCGACCCGGAGGCGGACGTGATCATCGAACTGGGCGGCGAGGACGCCAAAATCACCTACCTGCGCCCAGTGGTCGAGCAGCGCATGAACGGCACCTGCGCCGGCGGGACGGGCGCGTTCATCGACCAGATGGCCACCCTGCTGGGCACCGACGCGGCCGGGTTGAACGAGCTGGCCCGCGATTACACCACCTTGCACGCCATCGCCAGCCGCTGCGGCGTGTTCGCCAAGACAGACCTCCAACCCCTGATGAACGATGGCGTGCCCCGCCCCGACCTGGCCGCCTCGATTTTCCAAGCCGTCGCCACCCAAACCATCGCCGGGCTGGCCTGCGGGCGGCCGGTGCGCGGCCGGGTGGTGGCGCTGGGCGGCCCGCTGCACTTCTTGGACCAACTGCGGGCGGCCTTCTCCCGCGCCCTGACCAGCCCGGGGACCGAGTTGGCCAGCCCGCCGGAGGGGCAGCTGGCGGTGGCCTTGGGGGCGGCCCTGCTGGCCGGGGCGCCGAGCGGGGACAGCGCCCCGCAGGCCGCCCTGGGCCTGGCGGACCTGGCAGAGCGCGCCCGCCAGGCGGCGGTGGCCGGGCCGGCCGTCCAAGGCCGCCTGCGCCCGCTGTTCCAAGACCGGGCCGAACACGAGGCGTTCGCCGCCCGCCACGCCCGCGCCCGGGTCGAGCGGGTCGCCTTGGAGGACGTCCGCGGCGCCTGCTTCCTCGGCATCGACGCCGGCTCGACCACCATCAAAGCCGTCCTGGTGGACTGCGAGGGGCGGATCTGCTACGAGCACTACGCCCCCAACCAGGGCTCAACCGTCCAAGCCGCCGCCGGGATCGTGCAAGACGCCCGCCGCCGCCTGCCCCGGGCCGCCATCATCGCCCGGGCCTGCGTCACCGGCTACGGCGAGTCGCTGATCCGGGCCGCCCTGCGGGTCGATTTGGGCGAGGTTGAGACCATGGCCCACTACCGCGCCGCCGCCCACCTCGACCCGGAGGTCACCGCGGTGGTCGACATCGGCGGGCAAGACATGAAATACCTCCGCGTCCAGGACGGCGCGATCGACGAGATCCGGGTCAACGAGGCCTGCTCGTCCGGCTGCGGCAGCTTCCTGCAAACCTTCGCCCAAACCATGGGCTTGGACCTGGAGGCCTTCTGCGCCGCCGCGCTGGCCTCCTTCGGGCCGGTCGACCTGGGCTCGCGCTGCACCGTGTTCATGAACTCCTCGGTCAAAGCGGCCCAAAAAGAGGGCGCGGCGGTGGGGGACATCGCCGCCGGTTTGAGCTACTCGGTGGTGCGCAACGCCCTCTACAAGGTCATCAAACTGCGCGAGGCCGGCCAGCTGGGCGCCCGCGTGGTGGTCCAGGGCGGCACTTTCCTGTCCGATGCCGTGCTGCGCGCCTTCGAGTTGCTGACCGGTTTGGAGGTGGTCCGGCCGGACATCGCCGGGCTGATGGGGGCCTTCGGGGCGGCCCTGATCGCGCGCGAGCGGTTCGCGCCCGGGCGCCCCTCCAGCCTGCTGGGGCCGCTGGCGCTGCGCGACCTCAAAGTCGACACCTCGACCGAGGTTTGCCGCCTGTGCCAAAACCACTGCAAATGCACCATCTCGCAGTTCCCGGACGGCTCGCGGCACGTCTCCGGCAACCGCTGCGAGCGCGGCGCCGGCCAGGCCAAAGCCAAGTCCCCGCTGCCAAACCTGTTCGACTACAAGTACAAGCGGCTGTTCGCCTACCGGCGGCTGACGGAGAAAGCCGCCTGGCGCGGCGACATCGGCATTCCCCGGGTTTTGAATATGTATGAGAACTACCCGCTGTGGTTCACCGTCCTGACCCGCCTGGGCTTCCGGGTGGCGCTGTCCGGCCGGTCCTCGCACGAGCTGTTCACCCAGGGCATGGACACCATCGCCTCGGAGAACATCTGCTACCCGGCCAAACTGGTCCACGGGCACATCGAGCAGCTGATCGCGCGCGGTGTTAAGACCATCTTCTACCCGTCTGTCTCCTACGAGCGGGAGCTGGCGCCCGGGGCGGACAACCACTACAACTGCCCGGTGGTGGCCGGCTACCCGCAGGTGGTGGCGAACAACATCCCGGCCCTGCGCCAAGGCGGCCCGGTGCGCCTGGTCAACCCGTTCTTCAACCTGGCCCTGCCGGGCAAACTGGCCGAGCGCCTAGTCGAGGTGTTCGCCGATTGGGATGTGACCCTGGCCGAGGCCCGCGCCGCGGTCGAGGCCGGCTACGCCGAGCAGGCGGCCTTCGGGCGCGACATGGCGGCCCAAGGCGAAGCGGCCCTGGAGGAGATGCGGCGGACGGGGACGCGCGGCATCGTGCTGGCGGGCCGGCCCTACCACGTCGACCCGGAAATCCACCACGGCATACCGGAGCTGATCGCATCGCTCGGCATGGCGGTGCTGACGGAGGACTCGGTGGCGCACCTGGGGCAGGTGGCCCGGCCGCTGCGGGCCCGCGACCAGTGGGCCTACCACTCGCGGCTCTACCAGGCGGCGGCCGCCAGCGCGGAGGCGCCCGGGCTGGAGTTGGTGCAGCTGAACTCGTTCGGCTGCGGGCTGGACGCCATCACCACCGACCAGGTCCAGGAGATTTTGCGCGCGGCGGGGCAGGTCCACACCTGCCTCAAAATCGACGAGGTGTCCAACCTGGGCGCGGCCCGCATCCGCCTGCGCTCCCTGGCCGCCGCCGCCCAGGCCCGCGCCGCCCGCCCGGCCCGGCCCGCCCCCGAGGCGGGCGGCTACGCCGTCAAGCGGCGGGTGTTCACCAAGGCCATGAAACGCCAGCACCAGATCATCGCGCCGCAAATGTCGCCGGCCCATTTCTCGTTGGTCGAGGCCGCCATGCGGGGTTCCGGCTACAACCTGCGGGTGCTTGAGACCGTCGCCCCGGCCGATGTCGAGGTGGGGCTGCGGCACGTCAACAACGACTCCTGCTACCCGGCGGTGATGGTGGTGGGGCAGCTGGTGGGCGAGTTCACCTCCGGGCGGGCGGACCCGGCGGCGACCTCTGTCATGATCACCCAGACCGGCGGGATGTGCCGCGCCACCAACTACACCGGCCTGCTGCGCAAGGCGCTGGCCGAGGCCGGCTACCCGGACCTGCCGGTGATCGCGGTCTCGCCGCAGGGCTTGGAGCGCAACCCGGGTTTCAAGCTTGGCCCCTGGCTGCTGCACCGCTGCATGCAGGCCATCGCCTTGGGCGACATGCTGGAGGCCGGCCTGCTGCGCACCCGCCCCTACGAGGCCCAGCCGGGCGCGGCTTGGGCCGCCTACCGGGAGTTGGACGCGGCGGCGCGGGCTTTTTTGGGTTCGCGCGGCGGCGGCTACCGGGCTTTGGCGCGCCAGATCGCCCGCCGGTACGATGCCGTGCCGCGACTTGGCGGGCCCCGCCGGCCGGTGGTCGGCATCGTGGGGGAGATCCTGGTCAAGTTCCACCCCGACGCCAACAACCACGTGGTCGAGGTGGTGGAGAAGGAAGGCTTCGAGGCGCGCCTGCCCGGCTTGATGGAGTTTGTGCTCAACGGCATGCACACGGCGGAGTGGAACTACGCCAACCTGGGGCTGGGCCACCCGCGGGCGATCTTGGTCAAGCGGCTGGCGCGCTGGTGGGTCGACCGCTACCGCGACCCGGTGCGCCGGGCGCTGGCCGGCGCGGCCCTGGACTACCCGGGGCCGGGCAACATGGCCCGGATGGCCCGGCAGGCCAGCGCCATCTGCTCGCTGGGCAACCAGGCGGGCGAGGGGTGGCTGCTGACAGCGGAGATCCTGGAGTTGATCGAGGACGGGGTCAAGTCGATTATTTGCGCCCAGCCGTTCGCCTGCCTGCCGAACCATGTGACCGGCAAGGGCATGTTCCGCGAGATCATGCGCCGCCACCCGGATGTTTCCATCACCACCATCGAATACGACCCGGGCGCCTCCCCGGTCAACCAGTTGAACCGGATCAAGCTGCTGCTGGCGGCCGCCGGGCGCAACCCGGCCGGCCAGGAGTTGGCCAGCCCGCCCCTCGACCCGGCAGACCCGGCGCCGCTGGCCCTGAGCCGCTGACCGGCGCCGACCGGCGGTTTTGCGGCGGTTTTGCGGCGGTTGGGGGCGGGTTGGGGGCGGGTTGGGGCTCAGGGGATGATGGCGGCGATGAGGGCGGCGGGCAGGGCGGGGGGGATGGGGGCGCGTTCCAGGCAGTGCATGACAACCCAGCCGACCAAGGCCTTGACCAGCTCGTCGAGGGGTGTGGCCGGGTCTAGCTGGCCGTCCTCGGCGGCCCGGCGCAGGCGCGCTTGAATCGCCGAATCCGCCCCCAGGGACCGGCCCAGCATGCGGCCAACCGCCTCGTTGTCGACGGCGGCGGCCAGGATTGAGCGCATCAGCGACCCGTTGGCCGGGTCGCTCGCGAAGGCGAACACCGCTCGCAGCCAGTTGGCCAGGTCCTGTTTGAGGTCGCCGGTGTCTTTGGGGTTGAGGGAGGCGGGCAGCAGGCCGCCCTCCAGCAGGCATTCGGCCACCAGGGCCGATTTGGAGCCCCACCAGCGGTAGATGGTCTGCTTGCCGACTTTCGCCTCGGCCGCTATCCCCTCGATGGTCAACTGGTCGTAGCCGCGGGCGCCAAGCTGCCGCGCCGTCGCGTCAAGGATGGCGCGGCGGGAGGCTTCGGAGCGGACCGGCCCGCTGGAGCGCTGCGTCATCTGGTCATTGTATAGTCAGGTGGCGAGACGAACCGTTCCGTCTCGATTGGCGCACCTAGGGAGGCAGTCGTGGAACGTTTGCTGCAGCGGTTGGGATTGGCGGCGGCGCGCCGGCCCGGGCGGGTGATCGCCGCCTGGGTGGGCGCGCTAGCCCTGGCCGGCGGCGCCTACGGGCTGTGGCACGGGGCTTTGACCGAGGGCTTCGACGTGCCCGGCTTGGAGTCATCGCGCGCCGTGGAGCAGCTGGCCGAGGAGCTGCCCAGCTACGCCGGGGCCACCGGCACGGTGGTGCTGCGAAGCGAAGACGGGCAGCCCTTCACCGACCGCCAGCGCCAGGCGGTGGCCCAGGCGGCCAGTGCCGCGGCCGACTTGCCCGATGTCGCCCAGGTGGTCGACCCGTTCGCCGCCGAGGCTGAGCGCGCCGCCGCGGCCGAGGTGCTGGCCCAAGGCGCCGAGCAGCTAGACCAGGGGCGGGCCGCCTTGGCCGAGGGCCAGTCCCAACTGGACGCCAGCGCGGCGCAGTTAGACGCCGCCCAAGCCGAACTCGACGCCGCCGCCCAGGCCCCGCCCGATCCGGCCATCCTGGCCGACCCGGCCGCGGCCGCTGCCGCCGCCGCCCGGGCCGAGGCCGCCCAAGCCGGCATCGACGAGGGCCGCGCCCAACTGGAGGCCAGCCAAGACGAGTTGGACCTAAGCGCCGCCGATCTGTCCGCCGCCCAGGCCGAACTCGACCAAGGCGAGGCCCTGATGGCGGCCGCCGCCCCGCTGCGGCAGGTCAGCGCCGACGGCGCGGTGGCGCTGGTGGCCATCTCCTTCACCGAGCCGCGCCTCGACCTGGCCTCGTCCTCCAAGCGGGCCGCCATCGAGCATTTCCAGCAGGCGGGGCTGGACGGGATCGAAGTCGCCGCCTCAGTGGAGCTGTCCCAGGACGTGCCGGACGTGCTCGGCTGGGGCGAGGCCGCCGGGTTGGCCCTGGCGGCGCTGGTGCTGACCATCATGTTCCGGGCGCTGGCGCCCATGCTGATACCGGTGGTCGGGGCGGTCACCGGGGTGGGGGTGGCCGTGCTGGCGGCGCTGGCCTGCTCCGACGCGGTCGCCATGTCCTCCATCACGCCGATCCTGGCCGTCATGCTGGGTTTGGCGGTGGGGGTCGACTACTCGCTGTTCATCATCTACCGGCACCGCCGGCACCTGCTGGAAGGGCTGCCGGCGCAGCAGGCCGCGGCCCGGGCCAACGGCTCGGCGGGCGCCGCCGTGGTGTTCGCCGGAGGCACCGTGATTGTGGCCCTGGCCGCCTTGAACATAGTCGGCATCCCGTTCCTGGGGCTGATGGGCACCATCGGGGCGGTCGCCATCGCCGCCGCGGTGGCGGTGGCGGTGACGCTGACTCCGGCCATCCTGGGGTTGGCGGGGTCCCGGGCGCTGCCGCGCCGCCTGCGCCCTTCGGCGGACGGCCAGGCCCCGACCGTCCTGGGGTCGGCGGGGTCCCGGGCGCTGCCGCGCCGCTCGCGCCACTCTGCGGACGGCGCTGGCGAGGTCGCCGCGCCGGCCAAGCCTGAGGCGGCCCGGGGCTGGGGCACAGGGCGCTGCCTGGCGCAAGCCGCGGTGGCGGTGGTGGTGCTGTTGGGGCTGGCCGTGCCCGCCTTGTCGCTGCGCCTGGGCCTGCCGGACGGCTCGTCTGAACCGGCCGGCTCGCTGGCGGGCCGGGCCGACGGCATCGTGCGGGAGGCCTTCGGGGCGGGGGCGAACGGGCCGCTGCTGGTCACCGCCGCCCTGCCGGCCGGCCTGGACGCCTCGGCCCAGCTGGCCGCCCAAACCGAGATCGCCCTGGAGTTGGCGGGCCAAGCCGGCGTCGAGGGCGCGGCCCCGGTGGCTGTGGCGGAGTCCGGCGAGCTGGCCGCCTTCCAGGTGCTGCCCGCCAGCGGGCCCAACGAGGAGGCGACTGAGGACCTGGTGCGGCAGCTGCGGGACTTCAAGCCGGCCGGCGCGGCGGCGGGCACGTCGCTGGGGGTGGCCGGGCAGGCCGCCATCAACATCGACATGTCGGCCCGGCTGCGGGACGCGCTGGCGCCCTACCTGCTGCTGGTGGTGCTGTTGTCGCTGGCCATACTGGTGGTGGTGTTCCGCTCGCTGGTGGTGCCGTTGATCGCGGCCGGCGGGTTCATCTTGTCGCTGTTCGCCACCCTGGGGGCGGTGGTGGCGACCTTCCAGTGGGGTTGGGGCGAGGCCGCGCTGAGGTTGAACCAACCCGGCCCGGTGTTGAACTTCCTGCCCATTTTGCTGGTGGGGCTGCTGTTTGGGCTGGCCATGGACTACCAGATCTTCCTCGCCAGCGGCATGCGGGAGGCGCACCTGGCGGGCGCGGCCCCCCGGGCGGCGGTGGCCCAAGGCCTGGCCTCCGGCCGGCCGGTGGTGGTGGCGGCCGGGCTGATCATGGTGGTGATCTTTGGCGGCTTTGTGCTCTCGGACTCGGCCATGGTCAAGTCGGTCGGCTTCGCCCTGGCCTTCGGGGTGATCGCGGACGCCTTCCTGGTCCGCCTGGTGCTGATGCCGGCCCTGGTGGCGCTGGCCGGCCGGGCCGCCTGGTGGCTGCCCGCCTGGCTCGGCCCCCGCTCGCGCCCCTGACGCAGTTCACGCCACCCGCCCCTGCCGCCGCCGACGGGGTCGCGCAACCCCACACTTCTCCCCGCCGGCCGGAGTTCTGTGGACTTGGCGCCGCCCCGCCCAGCCCGGCCCCCGCCCCGCCCCGGCGGCGCGGCCCGCTGACCTGCGCGAACGCGCATCCCGCCGCGGCGGGCGGCCGATTGGCCGGGTGGCGGGGTCGCGCAACCCCACACTTCTCCCCGCCGGCGTGAGTTCTGTGGACTTGGCGCCGCCCGCCCGCCGCGTCCCCCGCCCCGCCTCGGCGGCGCGGCCCGCTGACCTGCGCGAACGCGCATCCCGCCGCGGCTGGCCGCCGGCTGGCCGGGTGGCAGGGTCGCGCAACCCCACACTTCTCCCCGCCGGGCGGAGTTCTGTGGACTTGGCGCCGCCCCGCCCACAGCGTCCCCCGCCCGGCCAAGCCGGCGCGGCCCGCTGACCTGCGTCAACGCGGAGTCCCGCGGGGCGGGCCGCCGGACGGCGCGGTGGCGGGGTCGCGCAACCCCACACTTCTCCCCGCCGGGCGGAGTTCTGTGGACTTGGCGCCGCCCTGCCCACCGCCGCCCCCGCCCCGCCTCAGCGGCGGTGGGATGCGGATCGGACCATCGCGCGCGATTTGGCCGCGATGGTCCGATTTGGGGCGGGGCGGGGCGGGCGAGCGCGGGGCGGCGGGGGATCCGGATCGGACCATCGCGCGCGTTTGGGCCGCCATGGTCCGATTCGGGGAGGGGCGCTGAAACCGACGATGGCGTCTGGGCTGGTCAGGGGGTCGGG
>JAITIG010000234.1 GCA_031279575.1 Bifidobacteriaceae bacterium | reverse complement strand
GCGATGCTACTGGGTGTGGGGAGTTCTGACGTGTGGTCTTCCGTTCGGGCTGCCGGCCAGGGAGCCCAGGGGGCGCAGGAAGGCGCCCCAGGCCAGGGCGCCGGCCAGGGGGCTTTGGCCGGCGGGCTCGGCCGGTCAGCTGCCGGCCAGGGAGCGGAGGTAGGCGACCGAGGCCACGACGTCGGCCAGGGGGCCTTGGCCGGTGGGCTCGGCGGGGAGGATGGTGTCTTGCTCCATGACGTACCAGCCGTCGAACCCGGCGGCGGTCAAGGCCTCGACAATGGCCGCGAAATCCACCTCGCCTTGGCCCAGGGCGGTGTAAAGCCCCAGGCCAACGGCCTGCTGGTAGGTCAGCTCGCCGGTTTGGACGCGCCGCGCCAAGGCGCCGTCGACGTCTTTGGCGTGGACGTGGACCACCCGGTCGGGGTGGCGGCGGGCCAGTTCGACCGGGTCGGTCCCGCCGATCAGCAAGTGGCCGGTGTCCAGGCACAGCGGCACAGAGCAGCCGCCGATGACGCGCCGCACGTCATCGGCCGTCTCCACCATGGTGCCGACGTGCGGGTGGAGGCAGGCGCGCACACCGCGGGCGGCGGCGAGGGCTGTCAGGCGGTCGAGGTTGTGGAACATGGTTTGCCAGCCGGCCGGGGTCAGGGCCGGGCGCGAGTCGTAGCCGTCGAGGCCGGAGTTGGCGGACAGCACCAGCACGTCCCCGCCGGCGGCCACAAACGAGTCGAGCGCTTGGTCCACCTCCGGGGCTGGGTCGTGCTGCGGGTCGTGGAGCACGGCGGGCACAAACCCGCCCACGGCTTTGAGGCCGTAGCGGCTGAGGGTCTCGGCTTTGCCCGCGGGCGAGGCCGGCAGAAAGCCGTCCGGCCCGAACTCCGTCGCCTCAATACCGGCTGCGGCCATCTCTGCCAGGACCCGGGCGGGCGCCATCTGGTGGCCCCAGCCAGGCACTTCGCAAACTCCCCAGGAAATGGGGGCGGCGGCGATCTTCATGCTTGGCTCCTTCGCAAACTCGGTTCGCGGGCGCGCCCAGGGCAACCACCCGGCGGTCAGAATGTCCTTACATGGTAGCAGCTTCGCGCCTCGGCCCGCCAGCCCGGCCAAGCCCGGCCAAGCCCGGCCAAGCCCGGCCAGGCCCGGCTAAGCCCGGCTAAGCCCGGCCAAGCCCGGGCGGGCGAGACGGCCCGGCGGGCTGGGCCATTGCGGGCCAGGCAGGCCCTGCGGACCGGCCCGGGCGCGCCGGAACCGGCCGCCTGGCAGGCGGCGACGCAGGCGTCCCAGTTTGACCAGCCCGGGCGCGCCGGAACCGGCCGCCCCGCCCCGGCGGAATCTGCGCGCCGGCCGGGGCGGCGCGCTAGCCGGGCGGGTCCGCGACCCGTGGGGAAGGGGGCGCGCGGGGACTAAGCTTCTTGAGGGTCGCCAAATCGGCGCCAGCAATCGCTCCTGGAAGGGTCCAACGTGCCTAAGTACGTCTACAACTTCACCGAAGGCAACAAGGATCTCAAAGATCTGCTCGGCGGGAAGGGGGCGAACCTGGGCGAGATGACGGGCCTGGGCCTGCCGGTCCCGCCCGGATTCACCATCACCACCGAGGCTTGCCGCCACTACATGCACCACGGGGAGAACCCGGGCGAGTTGGCGGGGCAGATCTCAGACGCCATCGTGCAACTGGAGGCGACCTTTGGGCGGCGGCTGGGCGGCGCGGAGGAGCCGCTGCTGGTGTCGGTGCGCTCCGGCGCCAAGTTCTCCATGCCGGGGATGATGGAGACTGTTCTCAACGTGGGCTTGAACGACAAGTCCGTGCTGGGCCTGGCCAAGTTCGCCAATGACGAGCGGTTCGCGTGGGACTCCTACCGGCGCCTCATCCAAATGTTCGGCAAAACCGTGCTCGGCATCGATGGCGAGCTGTTCGCCGAGGCACTCGACGCGAAGAAGCGGGACAAAGGCGCCGCCTCAGACGTAGACCTGACAGCCGAAGACCTGAAAGAACTCGTCGAAGAGTTCAAGGTGATTGTGGCCCGCCAAACCGGCGCCGCCTTCCCGCAGGACCCGCGCCAGCAGGTGGACGCGGCCGTGGTGGCGGTGTTCAACTCGTGGAACACGGACAGGGCCCGGCTCTACCGCCGCCGCGAGCGCATCTCCGACGAGCTCGGCACCGCCGTCAACGTCCAGTCGATGGTGTTCGGCAACCTGGGCCCGGACAGCGGCACCGGCGTCGCCTTCACCCGCGACCCGGCCTCCGGCCGCACCGGCGCCTACGGCGACTACCTGCCCAACGCCCAAGGCGAAGACGTGGTGGCCGGCATCCGCAACACCTTGTCGCTGGAGGACATGGCGAAGATCGACCAGGCCAGCCACGACCAGCTGGTCCAGATCATGGAAACCCTGGAAAACCACTACCGCGACCTGTGCGACATCGAATTCACCGTTGAGCGCGGCAAACTGTGGATGCTGCAAACCCGGGTCGGCAAGCGCACCGCCGCGGCCGCCTTCAAGATTGCCATCCAATTGGTGGACCAGGGCCTGATCACCATTGACACAGCGCTTGAGCGGGTCACAGGCGACCAGTTGAGCAACCTGATGTTCCCCCAGTTCGACCCGAAAGCCCCCAAGCGCCTGCTGACCAAGGCGATGGCCGCCTCGCCGGGCGCGGCGGTGGGCCAAGCCGTGTTCGACTCCCCCACGGCGCAGGCCTGGAAAGCCCAGGGCCGCACTGTGATCCTGGTGCGCCGCGAGACCAACCCGGACGACTTGGGCGGCATGATCGCCTCGGCTGGGATTTTGACCGCCCGGGGCGGGAAGACCTCGCATGCGGCTGTTGTGGCCCGCGGCATGGGCACCACCTGCGTGGTCGGGGCGGAGGCGCTGGAGGTGGACCCGGCGGCGCGCCAGTTCAAGGTGGGCGGCGCCACGGTCAAGGAGGGCGAGGTCATCGCCATCGACGGCACCACGGGCGAGGTTTTCCTGGGCGATGTGCCGGTGGTGCCCTCCCCCGTCTTCGAGTACCTCGATGAGGGCCTGGACAAGGCCCTGGCCACGGTGGGCCCGGACGCCTCGGCGGCGGAGCTGGTGATGGCCGTCCACCGGATTTTGACCCACGCCGATGCCGTGCGCCGCCTCAAGGTCCGCGCCAACGCGGACAACGGCGAGGACGCCGACCGCGCCCGCCGGCTCGGCGCCCAGGGCATTGGGCTGTGCCGCACCGAGCACCAGTTCCTGGGCGAGCGCCGGGTGCTGATCGAACGGCTGATTTTGGCCCAGGATCCGGCCGCCCGCGAGGCGGCGCTGGCCGCTTTGCTGCCGTTGCAGCGCCAGGACTTCGTCGAGTTGTTCACCGCCATGGATGGGCTGCACACCACGGTCCGCCTGATCGACCCCCCGCTGCACGAGTTCCTGCCGGACCTGACCGCCCTGTCGGTTTCGATCGCCCGGCGCGAGGCCCTGGGCGAGGCGGTCACGGCCGCCGAGTCGGAGCTGCTGGCGGCGGTGGAGCGCTCCCATGAGGCCAACCCGATGCTGGGTTTGCGCGGCGTCCGCCTGGGCTTGACGGTGCCGGGCTTGTTCGCCTTGCAGGTGCGCGCCATCGCCCAGGCCGCGGCCCAACTGATCCGGGAGGGCCGTAACCCGCAGCCGGAGATCATGGTGCCGCTGGTCGGCTCCTATGTTGAGCTTGACATTGTGCGCGAGGAGACCGAGCGCATCATCAAGGCGGTCTCGGAGGAGGAGGGCGAGGCGCTGTCTATCCCGATCGGCTGCATGATTGAGCTGCCCCGGGCGGCGGTCACGGCCGACGAGATCGCCCGCGCCGCCGAGTTTTTCTCCTTCGGCACCAACGACTTGACCCAGACGGTGTGGGGCTTTTCCCGCGACGATGTCGAAGGCGCGTTCTTTGGCCGTTACATCGAGGTGGGCGTGTTCCAAGTTTCGCCGTTCGAGTCGATCGACCAGCGCGGGGTGGGCGCCCTGGTGCGCGAGGCGGTCCGCTTGGGCCGCCAGACCCGCCCGGAGATCACGCTCGGCGTGTGCGGCGAGCATGGCGGCGACCCGGAGTCGATTCATTTCTTCAACCAGGTCGGCTTGGATTACGTGTCCTGCTCGCCGTTCCGCGTGCCGGTGGCGCGTTTGGAGGCCGGCCGCGCGGCCGTTTCCGCCGGCGGGGTTTCCTCCACCGCCTGACCTTCCGCCCGCGCCGCATGGCGCGCGATGCCGCTCGCCCCCCGCGCGGCATCGCGCGCCCTGTCGCTCGCCTCCCCCGCGCGGCCATGCCTCGGCGCCGTTCCCCACGCCGCGCTGCGGCATCGCGCGCCGCGTCGCTCGCCTGTCCAGCGCGGCCAAGCCCTTGGCGCCGTTCCCAGCGCCGCCCCGCTTCCCGGCCCCGGTCTTAGCCGCACGATGCCGCCGGCCGCCCCGCGCCGCCGCGCGCTTCTGGACGGCATCGCGCGCTTCGAGGCGGTGGCGGGGATGGGTGGCAGGCGGGCATTTGACTTGGGGGGTTGTCCTGCGGCAAAGTGGTGGGCCGGGGCAGCCGGGAGTTACCACCACCACCAACTCGCGGCTGCCCCTTAATCTTGCCCCGGCCCCGGCAGCCGCCTCCCTATGTGGTTAGGGGGTGGAGCGATGGCGAGGCGAAGGGGGAGGGATGTGGCAACATAGGGGGGTGCCACGCGGAGATGGGCGGCTCGGACATGAGTTGCTGCCGGGCGAGAAGGGCCCCCAAGACGAGTGCGGGG
>JAITIG010000213.1 GCA_031279575.1 Bifidobacteriaceae bacterium | reverse complement strand
GCCCAATTGGCCCAGTTGCTGGGGGTTTCCGCTGGCGCCATCTCGATGGCGACCAGGCGCCTGGTGGACATGCGCTTTATCCGCCGGCGCTCCATCCCGGGCGACAGGCAGCACTATTTCACCTGCGAGGAGGACCCTTGGGGCAGTTTCTTGTCCCACGAGCACCAGTTCTTCGAGCGCGAGATCGCCGCCATCGAGGCCGCTATCGAAGCTTTTGGCCCCGGCAACGAGGAGGCCCGCCGGCGCTTGGTCAACGGCCGCGACTACCTCCAGTGGGTGGCGCTGTACCACGCCAAAATGCTGCTGGACTGGCAAGCCCACAAGCGCGACCGGGACCAGGCCGATGGTTGAGCCGGTCTTGGCCCTGCGCCGCCTCAGTGTCGCCTTCGACGTCGAGGGCCGCTTGGTCGATGCCGTCAAACAGGCCTCCTACCAGGTCCGCCCCGGCGAGATTGTGGCCGTGGTGGGCGAGTCCGGCTCCGGCAAGACTGTCTCGGCCCTGGCCACCGTGGGCTTGCTGGCCACCAACGCGCGGGTCAGCGGCGAGATTGTGTTCGACGGCCGCCATCTGGAGCAGCTCAAGGAGCGGGATTTGCGCCGCATCCGCGGCTCCCAGATCGCCATGATCTCCCAGGAGCCGGTGGCGGCCTTGGACCCGGTGTTCACCATCGGGTTCCAACTCGGCGAGGTGGTGCGCCTGGACCAGCCGGGCCTGCCCGCCGCCAAGGTCAAAGCGCGGGTGGTGGAGTTGCTGGAGATGGTGGAGATCCCGGCGCCGGCCAGCCGGCTGCGGGATTACCCGCACCAGTTCTCCGGCGGCATGTGCCAGCGCATCTTGATCGCGATGGCCTTGGCCCGCTCGCCCAAGCTGCTGATCGCCGATGAGCCGACCACAGCCCTTGACGTCACCGTCCAAGCCGAGATCCTGGCCACCTTGCGCCGCGTGCGCCAGCGCACCGGCGCCGCGATTTTGCTGATCACCCACAATATGGGGGTGGTGGCGGATATGGCCGACCAGGTGGTGGTGATGCGCGATGGCGAAGTCGTCGAGGCCGGCCCGGCGGAGCGGGTCTTCGCCCGCCCCGAGCACAGCTACACCCGGCGCTTGCTGGCGGCGGTGCCCCGGATCGGCGGCGGGCCGCCACCCGGGCCGGCCGATGGCGCGGCCCGCGGCGCCCAGGACGGCGCCGGCCAGACCCGCCAGGCCGCCGAGCGCGCCCAGGACGGCGCCGGGCAGACCCGCCAGGCCGCCGGCCAGACCCTGGACGCCGCCGGGCAGACCCGCCAGGCCGCCGGGCAAGGCGCCGGCCGGGCCGGGCCGGGCGGGCGGAGGGGGCCGGCCAAGCCCCCGGCCAAGCCCCCGGCCGGGGCCAAGGCCCTCGAAATGTCCGATTTGCGGGTCGACTACGGCTCGCGCTGGGGCCGGCAGGTGCGGGCCGTCGATGGCGTCACTTTGACCCTGGAGCCGGGCGAGACCTTGGGCTTGGTGGGCGAGTCCGGCTCCGGCAAGACCACGGTGGGGCGGGCCGCCTTGGGCCTGGCGCCGGTCAGCGGCGGGGTGGTGCGGGTGGCGGGGCTGGACATCGGGCGGCATTCGGCGGCCCAGCGGCGGGCCATGCGCCGCAGCGTCGGGGTGGTGTTCCAAAACCCGGCCACGTCCTTGAACCCGCGCTACTCGGCGCTGGGGACGGTGGCCGAGCCGCTGCGGGTGATTGGGCGCCTGCCCCAGCGCGCGGCGGCGGCCAAGGCGGTCGATCTGCTGGGCAAGGTTGGCCTGGGCGAGGAGTGGTTTGACCGCTACCCGCACGAGTTGTCCGGCGGCCAGCGCCAGCGCGTCGCCATCGCCCGCGCCATCGCCTTGGACCCGGTGCTGTTGATCGCGGACGAGCCGACCAGCGCCTTGGATGTCTCGGTCCAGGCCCAAGTGCTGGACACTTTGCGCCAACTGCAAGCTGGCCAGGGTTTCGCCTGCCTGTTCATCAGCCACGACCTGGCCGTGGTCGACTCGATTTGCCGGCGCGTGGCGGTGATGCACCGGGGCCAGGTGGTTGAGACCGGGGACCGCTCAGATGTGCTGCGCCACCCCGCCCATCCCTACACCCGGCGCCTGTTGGCCTCGGCGCCGGTGCCAGATCCAGTTGAGCAACGCCGCCGCCGCGGCCAGGAGGTGGCAGAACTGCCATGATGATTGCCAATGCCCGCCTGGTCGGCGGTTCAGGCCGGGTGGTCGATGTCGCGGTCAGCCCCGCCACCGGCCGGATCGCCGAGATCCGCCCGGCCGGCCAGCCCGGGGCCGCCAGCGACGCCAGGGACGCCGGGGCCGCCAGGGACGCCGGGGACGCCGGGCCCGCCGGGGAGGCCGGGGACGCCGGGGAGGCCTGGTTTGACGCCGATGGCGGCTGGTTGTTGCCCGGGTTTTGGGATGAGCACGTCCATTTTCGCCTCTGGGCGGAGGTGTCGCGCCGGCTCGATGTCTCCCAGGCGAGATCGGCGGCGGAGGCGGCCCGCCTGGTCGGCGCGGCGGCGGCGCGTTTGGCCGGCGCAGAGGCGACCGGTCCGGCCAGCCCGGAGGCGACCGGCGCGGCCGGCCCGGCCGGCGCGGAGGCGGCTGGCGCGGCCGGCGCGGAGGTGGCCCGCCTGGTTGGCGCGGCGGCGGCGCGTTTGGCCGGCGCAGAGGCGACCGGTCCACCAGGCGCGCAGGCGGCCCGTCCGGCCAGCCTGGAGGCGAGGGGCGCGGCCGGCCCGGCCGGCCCGGCTGGCGCGGGCGGCAGGGGCGCCGCCGAGGGGCAGATCTTGGTGGCGGCCGGGTTCAGGGACGGCTTGTGGCCGGACCGGCCGCACTTCGCCCTGCTGGACCCGGTGACCGGCGCGCTGC
This sequence comes from Bifidobacteriaceae bacterium, assembly GCA_031279575.1. The sequence continues at coordinate 298 of JAITIG010000213.1, read as the reverse complement.
CAACCTACGTCCTGTCCGGGGACCTGCACTCCATCTGGTTGAACTCGGCCGCCTTGGCCCGGGCGGGCCACGCCGGGCACCCCACCGGGCTGCTGCGCGAGGACGACTGCTTCAAAGTCACCTGGGGCCTGGCCGAGGCGCCGGACAGCGTCAAGGACCGCTGGGTGGCCGAGGCCGGCGCCAAAGCCGCCGCCCGCGGCGTCACCGGCATCGTGGACCTGGACCTGACCTGGGCGCTGCCGGATTGGCAACGCCGCGAGGCGGCTGGCCTGACCTCCCACCGGGTCGAATGCGGGGT
>JAITIG010000148.1 GCA_031279575.1 Bifidobacteriaceae bacterium | reverse complement strand
CTCGGACGCCGCCCTGGGTCTCCAGCCGGCCGGGCGGGCTGGCGCGGCGCGCCTGCATGCGCGCTCTGGTCTGAGGGGGTTACGATGGGAGCCGATCTTCCCCACGGCGAAAGGACTTCTTATGCCCGGCATCAGCGACGGCGCCGCAGACCTGCTGAAATGCTCGTTTTGCGGGAAGTCGCAGAAGCATGTGCGCAAACTTATCGCCGGCCCGTCGGTTTACATCTGCGACGAGTGCATAGAGCTGTGCAACGAGATAATCGACGAGGAAGTCCCGCCCAAAGCCCAGGACACGACCGGCGAACTGCCTAAGCCGCGCGAGATTTTCAACTTCCTGGACCAGTACGTCGTTGGTCAGAACGGCGCCAAGCGGGCGCTGTCGGTGGCGGTTTACAACCACTACAATCGCATCCGCTCTGGCCACGCCCCGGCCTCGGCCGCCCGCGGCGCGACCGGGGCGACGGCGGGCACGCGCGGCCGGGCGGGGCGCGCGGCGGCTCGGCGCGAGCCGCCACCGGCAGCCCGCCCAGGCGGGCCAGGCGGCCCAGGCGGGCCAGGCGGGCAGCCAGGGTCAACGGCGCCAACCGGGCCGTCCGGCGACGGCGCCGAGGTGGTGGAGATCGCCAAGTCCAATATCCTGCTGATCGGCCCCACCGGCTGCGGCAAGACCTACGTCGCCCAAACGCTGGCCCGGATGCTCAACGTGCCCTTCGCCATCGCCGACGCGACGGCCCTGACGGAGGCGGGCTACGTCGGCGAGGATGTCGAGAACATCTTGCTGAAGCTGGTCCAGGCGGCCGATGGCGACGTCAAACGGGCCGAGACGGGCATCGTCTACATCGACGAGATCGACAAGATCGCGCGCAAGGCGGACGGCCCCTCGATCACCCGGGACGTCTCCGGGGAGGGCGTCCAGCAGGCGCTGCTGAAGATTTTGGAGGGGTCGGTCGCCTCGGTGCCGCCGCAGGGCGGGCGCAAGCACCCCCAGGCCTCGGATTATTTGCAGGTGGACACCACGAATGTGCTGTTCATTTTGGCGGGGGCGTTCGCCGGTTTGGAGGAGATCATCGCCCAGCGGGCCGGCCGGCACGGGATCGGTTTTGGGGCGCCGCTGCACATCGCCGGCGGGACTGACGATTTCGACGACGTGCGGCCGGAGGACTTGCTGAAATACGGTTTGATCCCGGAGTTCATCGGCCGCATGCCGGTGATCGCGACGGTTTCGCCGTTGGACCAGGCCTCGTTGCAGCGGATTTTGACCGAGCCGCGCAACGCCTTGGTCAAGCAGTATCAAAAGATGTTCGAGTTGGACGATGTCGAGTTGCAGTTCACCGAGGACGCCATCGAGGCGATCGCCGACCAGGCCATGCTGCGGGGCACCGGGGCCCGGGGCCTGAGGGCGATCATGGAGGAGATCTTGCAGCCGCTGATGTTCGATGTGCCCTCGCGCGAGGACATTTTGCGGGTGGTGATCGACCGCCAGGTGGTGTTGGACAACGTCAACCCGACCTTGGTGCCGCGACGCGAGCGGGCCGAGCCCCCCAGGGGCCGCGCCGCCCTGCCCGCCAAAAAGACGGCCTGACCGGTGTCCCCGGCCCGCCCCGAGCCGAGCCCCGGCCCGCCCGGGTCCGCGGCCGGCCCCCCCTGGGCGGCCGCCCAGGCCGCCCCGCCGCTAGATCTGGAGCAGGCCGCCCAGGCGGCCGCGCTGCTGGGCGGCCTGCGGGCCTCGATCGACAACATCGACGCCGCCCTGGTCCACCTGCTGGCGGAGCGTTTCAAGTTCACCCAAACGGTGGGCCATCTCAAAGCCGAGGCCGGCCTGCCCCCGGCGGACCTGGCGCGCGAGGCGCAGCAGATCGCCCGGCTGCGGGCTTTGGCGGTCGAGTCCGGCCTCGACCCGGTGTTCGCGGAGAAGTTCGTCAACTTCATCGTGGCGGAGGTCATCCGCCACCACGAGGCCATCGCCGACTCCCGCCCCGCGGGCGCCTGAATCCCCCCAGCGCCTGAGGCGCCCTGGCGGCCCCAGGCGCGGTGCCGCCCCCGACGCCGCGCCGCCCCCGACCGGCCGCCTGGGGCGCGGGTCAGCGCGCGGCGTGGCGGGCGGCGACGTCCGCCCAGTTGACTATGTTCCAGAAGGCGGCCACGTAATCGGCCTTGACGTTGAGGTAGTCGAGGTAGAAGGCGTGCTCCCACATGTCGAGCACCAGCAGCGGCTTGAGGCCGGCCGAGAGGTTCGACTGGTGGTCGTATAGCTGGTTGACCAGCAGTTTTCCGCCCAGCGGCTCCCAGGTCAGCATGGCCCAGCCCGAGCCTTGCAGGCCGGTCGCCGCCGCCGTGAACTGCGCCTTGAAGGCCTCGAACGAGCCGAAGTCGGCCTTGATGGCGCTGGCCAGGGCGCCATCGGGCGCGCCGGGGGAGTCGGGGGTGAGGTTTTGCCAGAAAACCGTGTGGTTGGCGTGCCCGGCAACGTTGAAGGCCAGGTCCTTCTCCAGCTTGGGCAGGGCCGCGTAATCGCCGGAGGCGCGGGCCTGGGCCAACTGCTCGAGCGCGGCGTTGGCGCCGGCCACATAGGCGGCGTGGTGTTTGCCGTGGTGCAACTGCATGATCTTGCCGGAGATGTGCGGCTCCAGCGCCGAATAGTCGTAGGGCAGCTCGGGCAAGGTGTAAACGGCCATTGGTCCCTCCCAATCAGGCTGGGCTCGGTGCGTGAGCTTCCATTACACCACGCCCTGCCGCCCCGGCCGCCGAGCGCCTGGGGGACACCGTTAATTGCCACCACCGAGCCGGTGGTGGCAATTTCGGGTGGGTTGGGTGGCGGGCCTGGCGCGGCTTCATCCGCGTTTTGCCTGGTCAGGCGATCGCGTGCGCAGGCCGGCCGGCCAAGGGGACACCGTTAATTGCCACCCCCGAGCCGGTGGTGGCAATTTCGGGTGGCTTGGCCGGGGCCGGCGGCCGATTGGTCCCGATCCGGGGCCCGGCGGGGACGGCGGGTAGCATTTACCCCATGACCGTTTCAGCCGCCAGCCCAGCGCCAGCCGCCGCGCGCTCCGGCGCGTCCGCCTCGATTCTGCTTTACAGCGACAACGCGACGTTCAGGGGGCTGGTGCGGGACACCATCGGCCAGGTGATCGGCGCCCAGAGCACGCCCATCGAGTGGACGGAGGTGGCCACCCACCAGATGGCCATGGCCAACTGCTTTGAGCACCGCTATGACCTGGTAGTGATAGACAACGAGTCGGCCAAGCTGGGCGGGGTGGGCCTGGTCCGCCAAATGCGGGCCGAGCTCCCCTGGCAGCCGGTGGTGCTGTTGCTGCTGGCCCGCCAGCAGGACGCCTGGTTGGCGGCTTGGTCGGGGGCGGACGCCGCCCTGCTCCAGCCGGTCGACCCGTTTGAGCTGGTGTCCCAGGCGGCGCGGCTCATGGGTTTGCCGGAGGACTGAAAGCGTGAGCGCCCCCCCGGCCAGCCCGGCGCCCGCCCCGCCGGACGCGGCCTGGCGCGATCTGATAACCGCCTTGCTGGGCCGGCGGGATTTGACCGGGCGCCAGGCGGCCTGGGCCATGGACGAGGTCATGAGCGGCAACGCCTCGCCTGTCCAGTTGGCGGGCTTGCTGGTGGCGCTGCGCGCCAAAGGCGAGACGGTTGAGGAGCTGGCCGGCCTGGCGGACGCGATGCTGGGCCACTCGGTCGGCATCGACCTGCCGAGCGAGGCCATCGACATTGTGGGCACCGGGGGCGACAGGGCGTTCACGGTCAACATTTCAACTATGGCCGCTTTGGTGATCGCCGGCGCGGGCGCGAAGGTGGTCAAGCACGGCAACCGGGCGGCCTCCTCCAAATCTGGCAGCGCTGACGTGCTGGAGGCGCTGGGGGTCAACTTGAGCCTCGGCCCGGATCGCATCCGCGAGGTGTTTGACCAGGTGGGGATCGCTTTTTTGTTTGCCCAGCGGTTCCACCCGGCGATGCGCCACGCGGCTGTGGCGCGCCGCGAGCTGGGTATTGCCACGGTCTTCAACTTCCTTGGGCCGCTGACCAACCCGGCCCGGCCCCGGGCCAGCGCCATCGGCTGCGCGGACCGGCGCATGGCCCCGCTGATGGCGGGCACGCTGGCCGCCCGCGGCGCCAACGCCCTGGTCTTTCGCGGCCGGGACAACGGCCTTGACGAGTTGGCCGCCATCGGCCCGGCGGAGGTGTGGGAGGCGCGCGGCGGCCGGGTGGTCGCCAGCCTGCTGGACCCGGCGGCCGATCTGGGCCTGGCGCCGATCTCCCTGGAGGACCTTCAGGGGCACGATGCCGCCCACAACGCCAAGGTCGCGCGCCGCGTTTTGGACGGGGAGCCGGGGCCGGTGCGCGCGACTGTGCTGCTCAACGCGGCGGCCGGGCTGGTGGCGGCGGGGGAGCGGCCGGGTTTGGCGGAGGGCTCTTTGGCGGAGCGGCTGCGGGCGGGCCTGGATTTGGCTGAGACAGCCCTGGACGAGGGCCGCGCCGCCCAAGTTTTGGATCGCTGGGTCGCCGCCACCCGCTAGCCCGGCTGGCCGCGCCGGGCGGGTAGGGTGAATGGGTGTCTGCGGTTGTTGGGCTGGTTCGGTTGGCGCCTGAGCCTGGGGCGGTGGCGGCCAACGCCGGGCGCATCCTTGAGCGAGCCGAGGCGGCCGCCCAACTGGGGGCGGCGGTGGTGGTGTTCCCATTGCACGCCTTGAGCGGGGTGGGGCCGGCCGAAGCCGCTGGGTTGGGGCCAGGCGAGGCGAAGCGATTGGCCCGCCAAACCGAGGCCGCCCTGGCCCGCTTGGCGCTGGAGGCGGACCGGCGCGCCCTGGGCGGGCGCTACCTGCTGGTGGGCACCCGGGGCTGGCTGGAGGCGGGCGCGCCGCAACTCCAGACGGCCCTGCTGCACCAGGCCAAGGTGGGGCTGAAGTACACCGCCGGGCGCCCGGACCCGCTGGGCGCCCCGTGGCGGGGCGAGCACCGCGTGGACGGGGAGCTCGCGGCCCCAGAAGGCGCCGAGCTGGCGGGTCGCGGCCCGGCCGCCGTGTTCCGGGCCCGCGGTTGCCGGTTTGGCCTTGAAGTCGCGGGGGCAGGGGTGGGGCCAGGTTGGCGCCTGGCCGGCGCCCGCCCGCCCGATGCCGTCTTGAGGCAGTTGGAGGGCGGCGCGCTGGTGGCGGACCACACCGGGCTGAGGCTCAGCCCCGACCAGCCGGACCACGAGGGTTTGAGCCTCTGGCGCGCGGCCGGGGCCGCCTGACCCGGCGCCCCGGGCAGGCCGGCGGCGTGGCACACTGGCCTGGTGAGCCGGGCGCCGGCGGGATTCGACAAGCGAAGGGGGAGCGGCTTTGGGACAGCTGCGAGATGTCAAGAAGGTGCGCGTCCACCATTTGGCGCAGGCCAAGCGGGCGGGTGAGAGGATCGCCATGCTGACGGCCTATGACGCGCCGACAGCCGCGATCTTCGACGCGGCGGGCACAGACGTGCTGCTGGTGGGCGATTCGATGGGCAACGCCGTGCTGGGCTATGAGACCACCTTGCCGGTCGCGCTGGAGGATTGCCTGCGCGCCACCCGGGCGGTGGCCTCGGCCGCCAAGCGCGCCCTGGTGGTCTCCGACCTGCCGTTTGGCACTTATGAGGCGTCTGCCGCCCAAGCCTTCGAATCGGCCGCCAAGCTGGTCAAGGCGGGCGCGCAGGCCGTCAAGCTGGAGGGCGGGCGGCGGGTGGCGGCCCAAATCCAGCTGCTGGCCGAGTCCGGCGTGCCCGTCATGGCGCACCTCGGTTTCACGCCGCAATCGGTCAACGCCCTGGGCGGCAACCGGGTCCAGGGCCGGGACGATGCCGCCGCCGAGGCCTTGCGGCTAGACGCCCTGGCGGTCCAGCGGGCGGGCGCGTTCGCCCTGGTGTTGGAGTTGGTGCCGGCCGAGTTGGCGGCCTCGGTCAGCGCCCTGCTGGCCATCCCGACGATTGGGATCGGGGCTGGGGCGGCCACCGACGGGCAGGTTTTGGTGTGGACCGATATGGCCGGGATGGGGGATTGGGCGCCGAGTTTTGCGCGGCGCTTCGGCGAGATCGGGGCCGCCCTGCGCGCGGCCGCCCTAGCCTACGGCGATGCCGTCCGGGATGGCTCTTATCCGGATGCCGGCCACTCGTTCTAGCCCCCCGGCTGCCGGGCGGAGCCGGGCAAGTGGGCCGGGGCGGGCGGCATCGGGCGCCTGGGGCGGGCGGCATCGGGCGCCTGGGGCGGGCGGCGGCGGCCAAGCGACCCAAATGCGGACGCGCGGGGGCGGTAGGTAACTTGGCGGACACACGGGCATGGCAGCATGGGGAGGTTAGCCGCAGCTGATGGAAGAGGGAGCTTGAATGGACAGGCAGCAGGAATACGTTCTGAGGGCCATGGAGGAGCGGGACATCCACTTCATCAGGCTGTGGTTCACGGACGTGTTGGGGATTCTGAAGTCTGTGGCGATAGCGCCGGCCGAGCTGGAGGGGGCATTCCAGGAGGGCATTGGCTTCGACGGCTCGGCGATCGAGGGTTTCACCCGGGTTTACGAGGCGGATATGGTGGCCGTGCCGGACCCGACCACGTTCCAACTTCTGCCCTGGCACGGCGAGCGGCACGGCACGGCCCGGATGTTCTGCGACATCATGACCCCGGACGGCACGCCCAGCCCGGCCGATCCAAGGCACGTCCTCAAACGCGCTCTGAAGCGGGCCGGCGACTTGGGCTTCTCCTTCTACACCCACCCGGAGATCGAGTTCTACCTCTTCAAGTCCGGCACGGGTCGCTCCACCAACCCGCTGGTGCCGTTGGACCAGGGCGGTTATTTTGACCACACCGCCCGGGGCGCCACCAACGATTTCCGCCGCATCGCCATCGAGATGCTGGAGTCGATGGGGATTTCGGTCGAGTTCTCGCACCATGAGGCCGGCCCCGGCCAAAACGAGATCGACTTGCGCTACGCGGACGCTTTGACCATGGCGGACAACATTATGACCTTCCGCAGCGTGGTCAAGGAGGCGGCGTTGGCGGAGGGGATTTTCGCCTCTTTCATGCCGAAGCCGATGTCGCAGCATCCGGGCAGCGGCATGCACACCCATTTTTCTTTGTTCGAGGGCGACCGCAACGCCTTCTTCGACGCCTCCGCCCAATACGAGCTGTCCCAGACGGCCCGCAGCTTCATGGCCGGCGTGTTGCATTACGCGCCGGAGATGAGCCTGATCACAAACCAGTTTGTGAATTCCTACAAGCGTTTGTGGGGCGGCGCGGAGGCCCCGAATTATGTTTGCTGGGGCCACAACAACCGTTCCGCCCTGCTGCGCGTGCCCATGTACAAGCCGGGCAAGCCGCAGACCGCCCGGGTGGAGTTCCGGGGGATGGACTCGGCCACCAACCCGTATTTGGCCTTCGCCATCATTTTGGGCGCCGGTTTGAGCGGCATCGAGGCCAATATGGAGTTGGCGGCCGAGGCGGAGGACGACGTCTGGTCGTTGACGGACGCCGAGCGCCGGGCGCTGGGGATTGAGCCGTTGCCCCGCTCGCTTGACGAGGCCGCCCGCCTGATGGGCGCCTCGGAGTTGGCGGCCGAGGTTTTAGGCGAGCATGTGTTCGAGTTTGTGCTGCGCAACAAGCGCCAGGAGTGGGCGGAATACCGGGCGCAGGTGACCGCCTACGAGCTCGAGCGCTTCCTGCCCATCCTGTGACCGAGGCAACCCCCGCGGGCGCGCCGGAAGCGCCGGCCGGGCCGGAAGCGTCGGAAGCGCCGGCCGGGTCGGAAGCGCCGGAAGCGCCGGAAGCGCCGGCCGGGCCGGAAGCGCCGGGCGCGGCGGGAGCGCCGGCCGGGCCGGAAGCGCCGGCCGGGCCGGGAGCGGGCGGCGCGGCGCGCGGACCGGGCGCGGCGCTCCGGCCAACCGCTCCAGGCGGGCCGGCCCCGCTGGGCGCGCCGGGCGGGTCGGAAGCGCCGGCCGGGCCGGAAGCGCCGGCCGGGCGGGGAGCGCCGGGCGCGGCGGGAGCGCCGGCCGGGCCGGAGGCGCCGGAAGCGCCGGGAGCGGGCGGCGCGGCGCGCGGACCGGGCGCGGCGCTCCGGCCAACCGGTCCAGGCGGGTCGGCCCCGCCGGCCCCGCTGGGCGCGCCGGGCGGGCGCGTGCGGTCGGTGCGGGCGGCTTTGGCCCGCACCGGCTTGGAGGACCCGTCCCGGGCTGAGGCTTTGCTGGCCGAGTTGGCCGCCGCCGGCGCCGCCCCCGCTATCGAGCGGCTGGGCAGCGTGGCGGACCCGGACCTGGCTTTGCTGGCGCTGGCCCGCATCGCCGCCCGCCCCCCTGGCCGCGCCGCCTTGGCCGGCCTGGCCGCCGAGCCCCGGGCCTACCAGCGGCTGCTCGCCGTGGTGGGCGGCTCGGCCGCGCTGGGGGACCACCTGGTGCGCCACCCGGAGCATTTGGCCGCCCTGGCCGAGCCGGATTTGCTGCGCGATGCCGCGCCCCCGCCCGGCGGCGCCGCCTCCCCCCAGCAGGCTTGGCTGCGCGCCCGCCTGCTGCGGGCGGTGGGGGCCGACCCGGCGGCCCTGGCGCCGGTGGCCGCCACCGGGGCGCCCGAGCCGCTGCGCCTGGCCTACCGCGAGCTGCTGTTGCGGATCGCCGCCCAGGACTTGGCCTGCGAGACCCCGGCGGAACTGTTTCCGCAGGTCGGGATGGCTTTGGCGGATTTGGCGACGGGTGTGCTGGAGGCGGCCTTGGCGGTGGCCCGGGCCCAGGTTGAGGGCCAGGCGGAGGCCCGGTTGGCGGTTGTCGCGATGGGCAAGACGGGCGGCCGGGAGTTGAATTACGTCTCCGATGTCGATGTGATCTATGTCGCCGAGCCCGCCGCCGGCATCGCCGAGGGCCGCGCTTTGGAGGTGGCGGCCCAGTTGGCGGGGGCTTTGCAGCGGGTGGTGTTTGGGACCGCTTTGGAGCCGCCGATTTGGCAGGTGGACCCGAATTTGCGGCCGGAGGGCAAAAACGGGCCGCTGGTGCGGACCTTGGCCTCGCATCTGGCCTATTACAAGAAGTGGGCCCAGACCTGGGAGTTCCAGGCCCTGCTCAAAGCCCGCCCGGCGGCCGGCGACGCCGCCTTGGGGATGGCCTATTACCAGGCCACGCGGCCGTTTGTGTGGGGGGCGGTGGAGTCGCCCAACTTTGTCGAGGACGCCCAGGCGATGCGCCGCCGGGTGGAGGAGCATGTGCCGCCGGCCGAGGCGGACCGCCAGTTGAAGCTGGGCCCCGGCGGCCTGCGCGATGTCGAGTTCTCCGTCCAGCTGCTGCAACTGGTCCACGGCCGGGGCGACCAGTCGCTCAGGGTGGCGGGCACGCTGCCGGCCTTGGACGCCTTGTGCGCGGCGGGCTATGTGGGCCGGGCCCCGGCCGCCCGCCTGTCGCAGTGCTACCGCTTTCTGCGCGTCTTGGAGCACCGTTTGCAGTTGCACCGTTTGAAGCGCACCCACCTGATGCCCACCGCCCCGGCCGATTGGCGCCGCCTGTCGCGGGCGGCCGGCTCCCCGGGGGCGGACGGCGCCTTGGAGCGGGCTTGGCGCGAGACCCGGCGCGAGGTCCGCTCGCTGCACGAGGAGTTGTACTACCGGCCGCTGCTGCCGGCCACGGCCAAGCTCTCGGCCGGCGAGGCGGTGCT
>JAITIG010000086.1 GCA_031279575.1 Bifidobacteriaceae bacterium | reverse complement strand
GACATCGCGCCAGCGCAATGCCAACGCCTCACCGATCCGCAGACCCGTGCCAAGCAGTAGATCCAACCCAGCCACCACGTTGCCACTGGGCTGTGGCCCGCCGAATCGATGCGATATGGCTTGGCGTTTGATGTCGTAGCGGCGCACCGCCGCCCTGACCAACCCGACGCCCTGGGCGTCTAGGGCAACGACAATCTTGGGTTGTGGCGTTGGGCGGGGAACTGCGGTCAACGGGTTGACCGGCAGGGCACCGTGCAACTGAGCGCGTTTGAGGATCAAGTTCAACGCCGTGTAAGCCTTCCTGGCTTTAGACTCGGACCCCGGCCGGTCTGGCGTCCCTTGGCGAACCCAATTGAGCACATACTCCAAGAATGCCGGAGTCAACTCGCACAGCTTCACCTCGGCCAGATGCGGCCGGAGAAGAGTTTTCCAAGTCTCAGCGTGAACATCCACCGTTTGCCGTTTACGAGTCGAGTGCGCGTCGATCCGGTCGGCCTCAAGATACGCCTGATCAAAGAACTGGCCCGCCACTACATATAACGGTGTCTCCCTGTCAACCGACATGGCGTCGGGCGGCCGTCCCAGACGGAAACCGATGGCCTCGCCCAGTCTGTCCTCGGCCTCACGCTTGGTCGCCCCAGTGGCCGAGACCGAGACCCGTTCACCGTTGAACAACCGGACTGTGGCCGTGGCTCGAACCCGGTCGCCACGCCTCAAAAACTTGGTCGCGCCGGCCTCGCCCAGCGCCAAAGCAAGGTTCGCCATCAGCGCCACTGGTCGTATGGGCCGGCGCTGGGAGCCGGCTGGCTAACCTTCCGGCTCTCCAGCCAAGCCCGTATGGAACCGGTGCGGTTCGCCATGGAGGGTCCAAAAGTGGGTCCACTTGGGCAGAAACTAGCATCATTCGGCCGCTCCCATCGAGACGAGATGAGACGCAAAAAGTGCCCCCCACCTGCGGTTTCACATTCGATGGAGGGCACTTGACCGGTGCGCCATCAGGGACTCGAACCCCGAACCCGCTGGTTAAGAGCCAGCTGCTCTGCCAATTGAGCTAATGGCGCGCGTCTAGAGACTCTAGCACGGTTGCCTCCGGCGGCGCGGGCCGCCCGGCGGGCTCACAGGTACATGCCGGCGCCCTCGGCCTCGGCGCCGTCCTGGGCCACGCCGTGCACGTTCCGCTCCCGCAGCAGCAGGTAGGCCTGCCCGCCGATCTCCACCTCGGCGCGGTCCTCCGGGTCGAACAGCACTCTGTCGCCCAGCGCCACCTGGCGCACGTTGGCGCCCACGGCGACGACATGCGCCCAGGCCAGGCGTTTGCCCACGGCCGCGGTGGCGGGGATCAGAATCCCGCCCGCCGAGCGCCGCTCGGCCGACTCGGCGTCCAGCATCACCAGCAGCCTGTCGCCCAGCAGGCGCACCGGCAGCGGTTCGCCGGGCAGCTGGGGCCGCGCGGCCGGCCGGCCGGAAGGGGCGTCCGATGCCGCCGCCCCGCCTTCCAGCGCCGCCAGGTGCCCGGCGGTCACTTGCGCCGCCTGGCGAGGCGCGCCACCAGGCCGGCGGCGAGCAGCGCGGTGGCGGCCGCCAGCGCGATCAGGACCCACGGCTTGGGGCGGCCGGTGGGCTCGACGGCGGCCGATTTGGCGGCCTGGGCCAGTTTGGCGCGTCCGGCGGCGGCCAGCGCGGCGGGGGCGAGTTGCCCCTTGAGCTGGTCAACGGTCAGGGCGAGGGCGGCCTGCTGCTGTTTGAGCTGGGCGGCGAGGCTATCCGGCGATGGCTTGTGCATCCCACCAGGTTAGCCTGGCGGGCCCGGGCGGCGCTGGGGCTTTGGCGCTGGTCGCATGGTGGGCTAGGGTCCTGGGGGAAACACCCGCGGCGGGCCGCTTGGCTGGGGGCCGCGCGGGAACCATGGGGCGCGCCAGTGGCGGAATTGGCAGACGCGCAGGATTTAGGTTCCTGTGCCCTCGGGCGTGCGGGTTCAAGTCCCGCCTGGCGCACCAAAGCGGACCGGCGGTGGCGGGCGAGATGGAAGACACCCGATGCAAACCCCCGGGCCCGGTGGCCCGGGCGGGCAATCCCGCCCCCGCCGCGCTGGTGGTGGTGACCGGCAGCGGCAGCTTCGCCCACCAGCGGGACGATGCCGTCATCGTGGCGCCGATAGACCACCTGGGTCCCCAGCCGGGGCCGGGTCCTGGCCGCCTTGGCGGCGCCGGCGGGCCAGCAGGCACCACACGCCAACAACCGCCGCCAGCAGGGCCAGGCCCAGGGCGGGCAGGGTGTTGGCGCCGGTGAACGGCAGCCCCTGCGCGCCGGAGCCGCCGGAGCCGCCGGAACCGCCGGAGCCGCCCGCGCCGCCGGGGCTGGTGGGCGGCTGGTCCGCCGCGCCGCTCAGGTAGGTGTTGGCGAACGCGATTTGGCTGACGCCCCGGCCCGCCTGGTCGGTGATGGAGCGGGTTGCCACAAGCTCCCCCCCGGCCCGGCCCACCACGTCGGCGACGGTGTAAACCTGCTGGTCAAAGACGTAGTTCGGGTGGCCCAAATCGACTTGGCGGACGGTGTGGTAGTAGATGCCGGGCGCGTTGTAGGCCCACGGGTCAAACCGCCCCTGGCCCGCGCCGGTGATCTCGAGGCGCTTCGGCGCCGGCGCCGCCGCCGCCGCCGAGCGGCCCGCCCGGGCCGGGGCCATTTGCGCCGAATGCAGCTCGAAGGCGAACCGGACGTCCCGCTCGGGGGCGCCGGCCACGCTCACCACCACCCGCGAGTCCACCATCGCCTCCGGCTCGGCCGCCGCCCACGGCCCCAGGCCCACCCCGTAGTAGTGCTCAAAGGTGGGCGCGGCGGTCTTTTCGCCCGCCGGGTTGCGCACCACCGCGACCGCGCCGCCGGCCCAGTCCGCGACCACCTCGACGGAGTAGACCCGCCGGTCGATGACATACCCGCCCTGGTCTGGGGTGACGCAGCGCAACTGGTAGGTCGCGGCCGCCTCGCCCCCAAGCGCCGGGATGGCGATGCCGCGCTGCTGGGTCCCGGTCAGCGTGGTGTAGACGGTTGACCCGCCGCCCGGGCCGGTGGGGGCGAGTTCGTAGGTGAAGGCCGCCTCCGGGGCGGTTTGCAGCAGGTCCCAAAACTCTTGGGCGACCTCCACGCCGGCCTCGCCCTGGGCGGGGTTGGCCAGGGCGGCGGCCGGCCGGGGCTGGCTGCGCCCGCTGTTCGCGCCCGCCCGGGCGGCGGCGCTGGCGGCCCCGGCGGCGATGGCCGCCCCGACCGCGCCCACGCCGCTGGCCGCGGCGGCGGTGCCGGCCGCCCTGGTGGTGGCGGCGGCCGCGCCAGTCTCGGTGGCCGCGCCGGCCGCGCCGGCCGCGCCAGTCTCGGTGGCCGCGCCGGCCGGCTGGGCGGGGGCGCAGCAAAGGGCGGCCATCAGCGCCACCAGGGACAGGCCCACGGTGGCGGCCCGGGCGGCTGAGCGGCGGCGGGCCCGGGCGATGGCAAACCAGATCAAGCCCGCCAGCGGCAGGCCAATCAGGCCGGCCCGAGCCCAGATCGGGGCTTGCGACCACCAGCTTGGCTCGGCGCTCGGCGCCGGGGCGGCAAACGGGTCCGGCTGTGGGGCGGCTGTGATGCGGCCCACCAGGATGTCCCGCCCGTTGGTGGTGTCGACCGAGCAGGTGGTCAGCACCAACAGGCGGTCGGCCGTGCCGGCGCCGATCTGCCGCGAGTGGATGGCGCCGCCCACCAGCCCGTCAAGGTAGAGCTGCCGGTTCTCCTCGCCTTGGACGTCGGGGGTGAAGACGGCCGGGGCGGCGGCATCGGCCTGGGTGAAAACGAAGAACTCCAAACCGAGCCACTGGCCGTCCGCGTACAAGGCGCCGCTGGTGCGCGAGTCGAAGAAGTCGCGTTGGGCAAAGTCCCCCAGGTCCCCGAACATGGCGCGTTTCTCCATGTGGTGGCCGTAGAGGATGGAGTTGAAGTCGGTGAAGGCGGCCGCGTTGGCGGCGTCGAGGAACACGGCGCCGGAGGCCGAATACTGCCCAGTGGCGTCCGTGTTGACGTATTTCATGTTGTCGGGGCCTTGGGTGACGGGGAAGTCGATGTTGGTGCCGTACACCGTCAACCAGCCCACCACCTCCGGGTTTTGGGCCTGGAGTTGGGCAAAGCCCGCCGCCGAGCCGTCCGGGGCCGGCCGGTGGATTTGGTAGCGTTCGGCCGAGCCGGCGGCGTGGACCGCGCCGGAGTCCCACAGCGAGTATCCGCCGATGACGGCAACGGCCGCAACGGCCGCCAGCACAGCCCAGTTCACAGCTTTGTCCGCGACGCGCACGGCGCGCCGGCAAAGACTTGCTGTCCTGCTCATGGTTCGCCTTCCTTGGTGAGGTGCTGCCGTTGGATGTGGTGTGGGGTGGGCTCGCGCCGCGCCGCCCCGTTCGCCGCCCGCCCGCGGCCAGGCCGCAGGCGGGCGGGAAACGGATCGGACATAAGTGGGGCGGCTCAGGCAGCAGCCCGCTGCGAGCGGCGCACGCGGAACACCAAGAAGGCGATCAGCGCGGAGCCGGCCAGGGCGATCATGGCCCAGTAGGCGGCGTCGTCCAGGTTCAGGCCGGTCGGGGTGGTGATGCCGTCGGCGCGGGTGTTGGTGTAGGTCACGTCCAGCGCCTTGGGCCCGATGCCGGTCAGCTCGGCAACGCAAGCCGCACCCTGGGTGCAATCGGTCTTCGCGGCAGCGGTGTTACCAGTCGTGATGACGGTGCTGGCCTGGTAATCCGAGTAGCCGTCCTCGCTCACATCGAGCGAGGAGGTGTAGGGCAGGCCCACAAAGGCCAGGCGCTGGTTGTGCTTGAGCTTGACCTCCTTGACGGCGCCGGGGGCGAACTTGAAATAGCTTTCGCTACCATCGGTCCCGAGAGTCTCGTTCGCCGCGGCGTTGGCCGCGGCGGTCTCAACGGCGCCGCTGGTGGCGTTGAGCACATAGGCCTTGTAGGTCAGGCCGGGCGTCAGGTTGACAGCGGGCACGTTCAGCGTCACGTCGAACTCGAAGTACCGGGTCTGGTCGGCATAGGCGCCGGCCACCATCTTGGTCACCGAGGCGGCATAGCCATCAGCTGGCGTATCGGGCAGTTTCGGATCGGTGACCAGGGAGTAGCCGTTGGTGAAAGCGAAGGCGCTGAAGGTCTTCTCGCCGTCGCCGGGGGTGGGGTTGACTTTGCCGCCGCCGGTCAGGCCGGTGTCGGCAGTGGTCGCCGCCGCGGTGATCGCCTTGACGTACAAGCCGGTGGTTCCGTTCTCGACATAGGCGGTCAGCGTGTAGGAGGCGCTGGAGAACCAAAAGTCCTCAATCACGTTTGCGGGCGCAGTGTGGGCCGCCGAGGCCGACTCCGTCACCGTGTAGACGTAGACGCCGGCCTTGGGCCAGGTCCCGGTGAAGAGGTCGCCCGAGAACAGTTTCTTCGACTGCGCCTGGTACAGGTCGAAGCCTGCCTCCCCAGTTCCCTGGTTGGCGGTCTTGATGGTGACCGGGACTGTGCCATTGCCTGGCGTGGGCAAGCTGGCATCCGCCGTCCCGTTGAGGCTCACCGGCGCCACCTTGAACTCGAAGGTGAGGCCATCCGTCGGCAGGGCCAGGCCTGGCTGCACGCGCAGCACCTTGGTGATGGCGGCGTCAGCCGGGGTTGTCTCGTCGCCTTGGGCGACCAAACTCGGGGCCTGGTCATCGGCCGAGGCCATGGTCGCGCCGGCCGCGGGCAGCGCCACGGCCAGGACCAGCGCGGTCAGGGCGCGCCAGGTCTTTCGCATCTTGTTTTGCATTGCTCTTCTCTTTCCTTATGTCCTTTGCCTTCGGCGCGCAGGTTTGCGCGCCGTTCCTGAAGTGACTTGCCCGTCTGCGGACCTAGGGTTGGTTGCTGCCGATCCGCTCAAGTCCTGGCCTGGGCCAGCACCTGGTTGTCTAGCCTCCGCGGCGAGCGGAGGCGGTGGCCATCCCGGCGTCAGAATCCCCGACGCCGAATCAAGACGACCACCTCCCCTTCGACATCGTCCGAGCTGACAGCCCCATAGCTGCGGCTGTCGCTGTTCGCGCCCAGGGCGTCCCCGAGCACAAACAATTCCCCTGGCGCAAGCGTCAGCGGAAAAAGGGATGGATTCAGCGGCGCCGGCTCGTCCGCGCCCAAATCCAACAGGTTGCCGTTGACCGCCAGGCCCCGCTCGGTGGCCTCGACCGTGTCTCCGCCCACCGCCACCACCCGGCGCACCTGGCGGCCTTGGCCCGGCTGGTCCAGCGCCACCACATCGCCCGCCCGGTGGTCTGAGCCGATGCGGTAGAACACCACCAGGTCGCCGCCGTTGACGGCTGGCGCCATGCCGGCGTCGCCAACTCGCTCCAAGCCGAAGACGAAGGCGAATAGCAAAACAGCCAAGCCGGCGATGGCGGCGATCTTCAGCCCCAGCTCCCCCAGCTCGCGCAGCACCAGCCGCCAGGCCCCGCCCGGCCGGCCGGCCGGCTGGGTTGCCCCACTCGCCTCAGGCGCCGCCGATGCCGCGGGGGCGGCCGGGGCCGCGGGGGCAGCCGGGGCGGCCGGGGCGGGGGCCCACATCACGTTGGTCATCGCGCCACCCCCAGGCGCCGGCCGCGGCGCCAAGCGAGCCCGCCGGCGAGGGCCAATCCCGCCAGGCCAAGGCCGTAGAGGGCTGGCCCCGGCCGGTTTTCAGCCAGGCCCGAGGGCACCGGCGGCGGCGTCTGCAAGCTGTTGGTGAAGGCGATGGCCAAGGGGCCGTCGGCCTGCCCTCTAAACGAGCCGTCCGGCTGCGACTGGCCGCCGTTGACAGTGTGGGAGGGCTCGTAATCTGCCACCGCGGCCTCGTCCAAATCGAGATAGGCGCCCTTCGGCAGGGACAAAGCCACCCGCTGGCCGTGCGAGAGCCACAAGGCGGCGCAACCGGTGGCCTGATCCAGTATCAGTTCCCCGTCGGGCGGGGGTGTCACGCCGGCCAGGCCGGCCACTGTGCCGCCTTGGTAGGGGAAGGCCGTCCCGGCGGCGAAGGGCAGCCCGGACTCATCCTGCGGGCAAAAGTCAAACCGGTAGCTCTGGGAGCGGTCGGCATAAGCTCCGGCCACCACTTTGGAGATGGCCACCGCCACCGACTCGCGGGTGGTGGTGAACGCGATGCGCTGGTCGGAGTCGGCCACGGCCAGCCGGCCGGTGCTGGTGGCCCCGCCAGGCGCACCGGTCACCTGGCTGCCCCCGTTGACCTGGTAGGAGGCCTGGTACCCGGCGGGCGCCGGGGCTTGGATGACCTCGAAGTCGACCTCGCCGGGCAGCGCCATGGCGGCGGCCTGGCCGTCCCCCAGCGCCAGGGCGCCGGCCGGGGAGCAGTGGCTGGCCGAGTCCAAGGGCAGCGTCTGGCCGGCCGGGACGCCATCGACCGCGTAGGCCAACTCGCTCAAGGCGGCGGCGCCGCTGGGCGCGAAGACGCAGACCTGGTAGGAGGCCGCCAACGCCGGGTCGGCCATCAAGCCGGCCACCGCGTTGGAGATGGTCAGCACGCCGGACTTGCGCCAGTTGGCGAAGGCGATGGCCTTGGGGCCGTCGAGGAGTTGCAGGCCGGTGTCCAAGCTTGCCTGGGGGGCCGAGCCGTTGACGCGGTAAGAGGTGGCGAAGGCGGCCGGCGCGGCGGCTTGCCTCACCTGAACCTGGTAGCCGCGCCCAAGCTCCATGCTGATGGCCTGGCCGTGGCGGAGTTTGACCGAACCCGTACCCTGCGCGTTGAAGATAATAACGTTGTCCCCAGGGGGAGCGGCCCCGGTGCCAGGCAGCGCGCTGCCGGTGTAAAAGATGGCGTTATATGCTTGCGGCACGCCCTGCCCGTCTAATACCGTGATAGTGAAGGCGAGCTCGCCCACCGAGTTGTCCGCCCACACCCCGGTCACCACGTTCGACAGCGTGACGCGCTCCGTTTGGTAGTCGAGCAACTCGACCGCCAGCGCCTTGCTCGATATCCCAGAGGCGAGCAGCGTGCTGTCTGTTGGCACGACCCCGCCCAGCCAGGTCCGGTCAGCGGTGGCGTAGGCGGTGACGCCGTCCCTTTGCGACTCGGTTGAGCCGGTGGTGTAAGCGAAACCGCGGTACCCGGCGGGGAGTTTCAAGGTCTCCCAGACCGGCGCCGCGCCCATGGCGTAGACGTCCAAATCGATCCCGGCGGGGTTGGAGAAGGCGCTGGCGGTGAATTGGGCGTTGACAAAGTACTGCGGCGTGGCGGCCTGGTTGCCGCCCGAAGAGTGGATCGCCGGGCGCTCGGCGCAGGCGGAATAGGCCCTGACGGTGGCGCCCGGGCCAATCTCCACGCGAGGCGGCTTGCCATCCGCAGTGCTCATCGCAACCAGAGCGCCGGCGCCCCCCACCCCGGCGCCGCACATGAAGCCCTTGGCGGTGTAGTCCGCGCCGCCGGTGGCGGTGACCACCCCGCCGGTGATCTGCACCAACCCCATATCCGAAGCCGCGAAGCCGCCGCCCACCCCGGGCCCGGCAACAGTCAGGTCCTCGCTGGTGTCGCCGCCAACCGCGGTGACCTGGCCGCCCTCGATCACAACCGTGGCCGAGCCCATCTTTTGGTGGAACCCCGCCCCGATGCCCGTGCCGCCTTGGCCGGTGGTCGCCTCGACCTGGCCGCCGCTGATTGCCACCCGGGTGTTGTTGAACGGCCCCTCCGAGGCGCCGGACTCGCCCACGCCCTTGGCGCCGCCGATGGCCGCCGTGAACAGCCCGCCCCGCGCGCTCACCTTGGGGCAAGCCGTTGGGTCCGCCGGGTCGCATCTGATGGAGATAACGCCGCCGCCGCGGGTGGCGCCGCCGCCAATCCCGGCGCCCGATTTGTCGGCATTGTCAGCCGCCAACCCGGAGTCGACCACCACCGCCCCGACGATGTCGATCTGGCCGCCGTAAGAGTTCTCGCCGCCGCCAATCCCGGCGCCGCCCTGGCCGCTGATGGCGTCGACCTGGGCCTGGCCGCCAATTGTGATGGGGCCGGTCGAATCGAGGGCGTCGTTGCAACTGCCGATCCCGGCGCAGGCCTCGCCCCCCCGGGCGGTGACGCGGGCCTGTTCGGCGATGGTGATGGCGCCGTTGGCGCCAACCGCCTGCCCGCCCGTCCCGGCGTTGTACCCCCCGCCCAGGCCGGCCCCGCCGGGCCCGCCCTGGGCGGTCAAGCTGCCCTCGCCCAAGATGGTCAGCCGCGCCCCGGCCGGCACGTGGATGGCCGCGTTGTTGGCTTTGCCGGCCTGGCCTTGGTGTTGGAGCGCGTTGTCCCCGCTCAGGTGCAGCCAGACATCGGCTTGGTCGCCCAAGGCCAGCAGCGGCACGCCCTGGGCGGCGGTCGCCAGGTTGATCTGGTCAAAGACCAAGTCGAAGACGACGCCATCGGCCACCGCAATGTTGCGCACAGCCGCAGTTGGGCTGGTCTGGCACAGCCGGTAAGCCTGGCCCGAGGCGTCGGCGTTGAAAGTCAGGACCTTGTTTGGGCTCGAAGTGTTGGCCAGGGTGGTCACCGCCCAGCCGGGACCGCTGGCGTCGCCGGTCGAGGCCAGGTCGACATCGCAGGTCGCGGCTTGGGCGCTGAGGCCCTCCTTGCCGGTGGCGGGGGATGAGGCGGCGCCCACCCAGCCGACCACGGCCAGCGCTCCCAGCGCCGCGCCGGCCGCGCGCCAGGCGCGCCTCATGCGCCGAGCCCTTTCAGCGCACTCGCCCGCCGTGTCCGCCACGCCATTGCACAAACTCCGATCACCTCAAAACTTTGGCCAACCCGGCCGCCTGGCCGGGCCAAAACTGGGCCCTGCGCCAACTGCCGCTGGTGTATCCAATGGGGGACAACGCCTCGGCCCCCGCCAGTATTCCCACTCAGCCGCAAATTCTTTTCCCGTCCCCGAGCCGCCGACTTTAGCGGCACTTTCGCAGCCGAATCAAGCGGCGCGGCCCCCGGGCGGGGCCGCCGGCGGCAGTAAGGTTACCGCTGGCGCAGCCCACGGACGTGTTTCGCCCTAAGAGAATCCGGCTTCAAACCCAAGTCAAAACCGGCCAGGCGATGGCGGCGAAGCGCACCAGGCGGCCGCAAGCGACGCAGACCGCGAAATCGAGCCGCCGCATCCGGATCAGGCCGGCCGCCACCGAGGTGGCGAACAGCGGCGGCAAACTGACCACGGCGGACAAAACCACCACCGCATTGCAGCGCCAGCGCCCCTCCATGGCGCCCAGCAGCTTGGCCCCGAGCGCCGCCCAGCGCCCCGGCGGCCGCGGCAGCGGCGCCGGCTGGGCCGGCCGGCGGCGCTGGCGGGCCAGCCGCCACCTCAGGCCGAGCCGGCGCCCGCCCCGCGCGCCCTCGTAAACCACCAGCTTGCCGGCCACCTGGCCCACCGTGATAGCCACCACCACCCCCCACGCCAGCGGCCGCTCAAGCCCCCAAGCCGCCGCGCCGGTGGCGAGCTCGGCGTTGACCAAAGGGAAGACCGCCGAGACAAAACCCGTGCCAATCGCCGCGCCGATGGCGGCCGCCCACTCGATCATGCGCCCCCGCCGAAGTCGCGCCCGGCGCACAGCCCCACAGCCATAGCGCCCACAGTAGCCAGTCCGCCGCCCGGGCGGGTGGCCTTGGCCCCGCCTGGCGGGCAAAAGCGCAGGCCAGGGGCGATCCTTCCGCGGTAGGAGGTGGGGGGCGCCCGCGCCGGGGTAGCCTGCTGGCAGCGTCGGCGCCGGCGCCGGCCAGCGCCATCGAGCCCGAGGAGGCAACCAGCCATGACGAAGCGACACCTGTGGTTCGCGCTGCCGCTGGCGGCGGCGCTGGCCCTGACCGCCTGCGCCGGCGGCGAGGGCGTGGCCACCCTGGGCGACAAACCCCAGGCCTCCCAGCGCTCCCAGGCCGAGCGCGCCCGCGACATGGTCAAATGCCTCCAAGACGAGGGCATCGCGGCCACCTTCCAAGAATGGGACGCCGAGCAGGCCGATGTCGGCTTCGACTCCGGCGAGCCGTACGTGGTCTCCCCCGGCGACGGCTCGGCCACCTCCGGCGCGGGCGAGGGGGCCAATACCGAGACAGAGGCGGACTGGGACCGGGTGATGCGGCCGGTCTACGAGATGGCCGCCAAATACGACCCGTCCTGGTTGGACCAATACGGGGGCGAGGCGGCCGCCAGCGCGGCCGCAGTCGAGGCGCCGGCCGAGGCCGAGCCGGCCGACGAGGGGGAAATCGCCGACGAGGGCTTCGCCGAGATCCCGCCGTACTTGATCATTGGCGACCAGGACTACACCGAGGCCTACACCGAATGCCTCGAATCGACCGGTTTCACCGCGCCGGAATACAAGCAGGACCCAGCCGAGGAGCTGAAAGAGAAGCAGCGCACCTTGGAGGCGACCAACACCTGGCTCAAATGCGCCCGCGACAACGGCTACCCCAACCTGGCGGACCCGCCCGCCCCCAAAGCGGACGAGTACCAGACCCAGCCGATGGCGCTGCTGCCCGCCAACATCACCGAACCGGAGTTGCGGGCCCTGCTGGAGGCCTGCCCCAACTTCAACGCCGAGGACATGGCCGCCGGGATGGATGAGATTGAGCAGATCGACTCCCAGTTCCTGAGCTACTCCGAGACCATGGAGCTGTACGAGGATCTGATGGCGAAGTACCCCGGCATGATCGAGCCGAGCATCGGCTTCGACGCGCCCGGCTTCAACGGCGATTGGACGGCAGCGTTTGAAGAAACCGACAGCGCCGATCTTGAGCGCTTGAGCAAGCTGCAGGAGGTCTTGTCCGAGGCGGCCAACGCCTTTTACGAGGCCCGGATGGCTGAGGCGGGCTGAGGTGGGCAAGAAAGCTTGGATCGCGGCCGGCGCGGCCGCCGCCGCGCTGGTGGCCGGGGCGGTGGCGGCCGCCTGGTGGGGCGCGGCCAAAGGCAAGGCCGATGCCGTCTCCGCCGCCGAGGTGCGCACCGCCGTGGTGGAGCGCGCCTCGCTGGCGGCGGGCCTGGAGATGCGCGGTTCGCTGGCCTACGGCGAGGCCGTGGCCTTGGCGGGCGCCACCGGCGTGGTGACCAAGGCGCCCGAGGCCGGCTCGATCCACCAGGCGGGCGAATCGCTGCTGGAGATCGAGGGCAACCCGGTGTTCCTGCTCGAAGGCCGCATCCCGCTGTGGCGCGACCTGGCGGTGGGCGCCTCCGGGATCGACGTCGACACCCTGCGCGCCGCCCTGACCGCCTTGGGCTACAGCGCCGGCAACACCGACCCGGCCACCCCCTACGATGCCGCCCTGGCCGGCGCCGTCGACCAGTTGTACGCCGCCGGCGGCTACCCGGCGCCGTCCACCCGGCCCGAGGCCGTCAAAGCGCGCCAGGAGGCCAACGCCGAGTTGGCCGGCGCCCAGGAGTCGCTGGCGGGCGCCGAGGCGGCCCTGCGGGCGGCCCGCGAAGGCGCCAGCTCAAAGGACCTGACCGACGCCAACAACGCCATCGCGGCGGCCCAAAGAGCCCTCGCCGCGGCCGAGCGCTGCACCGCCGCCCAACGCCAAGAAGAGGCCGGCCCCGGCGGCCTGTGCGATGCCGAGGCCGCCCGCGAGGCTTTGGCCTCGGCTGAGGCGGGCAAAGCCGATCTGGTCAAACCGCGCGACACGGCGGCCGAGAGCGCCGCCGTGGCAGCCGCCCAGGCCGCCCGCGACGCCGCCCAGCTCAAAGCCGACCAGGCCGCGCTGTCCACCGTGGGCCCAAAAGACCTGCTGCTGATCCCAACCCAGCAGATGCGGGTCGACACGGTCGCCGCCAGCGTGGGCCAAAACGCCGAGGGGCCGATTGTGACCTGGACCTCGACCACGATCTTCGCCACCGCCGATTTGACTGACGCGCAGAAGCAGCTGGTGGTGACCGGGGCCGAGGTCGAGGTCAAACTGCCGGACGGGACGGTGCTGGCCGGCCAGGTGGCCGATGTGGCCGCCGCGCGCCAAGACCCGGCCACCTACGAGCTGGTCCCGGCCCGCGCCCGGATCGACATCGCCGACCAGGCGGCGCTGGCCGCCAACGGCATCACCGGGGTGACTTTGACCATGATCCACGACGAGGCGGCGGACGCCCTGGTGGTGCCGGTGACCGCTTTGCTGGCCTTGGCCGAGGGCGGCTACGCCGTCGAGCTGGCCGGCGGCGGCCTGGTGGGGGTTGAGATCGGGCTGATCCAGGACACCCGCGTCCAGGTCATCCCCACCAGCGGCGAGCTGCGGGAGGGCGACGAGGTGGTGGTGGCGTGAGGGCGGCCGCGCCGCAGGCGCCGCGGGCGCATTTGGCCTTGCGCGGCGTGTCCAAGGTGTACCCCTCGAAGCCGCCTTTGACGGCCTTGAAAAACGTCGACCTGGACATCGACCGGGGCGAGTTTGTGGCCGTGGTGGGGCCCTCTGGTTCCGGCAAGACAACGCTGCTGTCCCTGATGGGCTTGTTGGACACGCCCACGGCCGGCCAGATTTGGATCGACGGGCTGGACGCGGCCGGCCTGAGCGAGGCGGGCCGCTCGCGCGCCCGCTCCGACCAGATCGGTTTTGTGTTCCAGCAGTTCTACCTGCTGCCGGCCCTGAGCGCCAGGGACAATGTCGCCACCGGCATGCTC
>JAITIG010000075.1 GCA_031279575.1 Bifidobacteriaceae bacterium | reverse complement strand
GCCGGATCTTGCACAGAAAGTCGCCCTCGTTTCGCCAGGGCGCACAAAACCGCTGCCTCGTTTTGCCAAGCGCCCAAAAGCCCCGCCCGGACCACGCCCAAGCGGCCATCGCGGCGGGCGCCGCGAACGTCATCCACAGGTTAATCGTTTCTGGGCGGCGCCGGACGCGGATTCGGGGCACAGTGGTGGCGTGGACGAGGCGGGATTCAATTCACTCAGACTGTCTCAGGCGGGCGTGTTCACCCGGTCGCAGGCGATCAAGCACGGCTTGGCCAGCCACTCGGCGACCCGCATGATCCAGGACCAAACCTGGCTCAGGGTGGCGGGACGCGCGTTCGTGCCCAACAACCACCCGATCGGCCCCGAGCAGATGGCCTGGGCGGCTGCGTTGTCAATGGCGGGCGCCACAATCTTTGGGGCGAGCGCGTTGGCGCTGTGGCGCCCGGACGCCCCCCTGACCCCGCCCTATGCGGTCCAGGTGGTGGTCCCAAAGTCACGCCAACCGCAAGCCCGGATTTCGCCGAAGAAGATCGCCGTGCCGGCGGATGAACGCGCGCTCTGGCAGGGCATACCCGTCCAAACACCGCAGGCCGCCCTGGTCGACTCGCTCGCCACCCTTGACGAGCCCCAGGCTGATCGGATCTTCGGATGGGCCGTGCCCCGGAGCCTGGTGGCGGCCAAAGACTTCGAGGCGCTGGTCGAACGCCGCAAGGGCGCGCCTAACGCCGCGCGCCTGCGCAAGTACGCCGCACTGCTGCGCCAAGGGGCCGCGTCGAATCTGGAAGTGCTGTTCCATCTGCTCATGAAGGAACACAACATCACCGGCTGGGAGGCGAACGCCCCGGTGACGGACGGGGGCCTGACCGTGGCGGTGGCAGACGCCCTGTTCAAGGACGCGGCGCTGGCCCTGGAGATCGACGGCTGGTCGGCGCACCGGTCGAAGGATGCCTTCCAAAGGGACAGGACCAGGCAGAACGCCCTGGTCCAAGCCGGTTACAAGGTCCTGCGCTTCACCTACGACGACATCACCAAGCGCCCCTACTACTGCGTCGGCGAGATCAAACGGGCCCTGATCGCCAGCGACTGAGACGCCCCCGGGCGCCCTTCGCGCTGCGGGCGGCGCGAAAGGCTCAGGCCAGTGTCCAGCGCTCGTAGGAGCCGCCGCCGCCGGGACCTGAATAATACGGCGACCCGGTCAGATGACCGCGGCCGTGAGGCTGGCGCCAGGCGGCCAGCGCCTCGTCGCCCGGGGGCAGATCGGCCCCTTCCCCGCCGGGGCCGCCCTGGGCGGCGTATTCGCCCGACGGCCCTGGCAACAACCCCAGGAAGTACTGTTCCCGCTCGTCCGCGAAGCCCTGCTGGAACAGGTCGCGGGCGTAGCCCCACAGGTTCGGGAAGTCGCTCAGGCGCACCGTCGCCGCGTCCCCGAAGAGTTTCACAATCCCCACCCGGTAGCCGCGGTCGTAGCTGCTGAGTGTCTGGAAAAGGCGCACGTCCGAATCGGTTATGGCCGGCCCGAACAGGTACCGGCGCGAGGCCAGGCGGAATTCGTAATCGGCCAGGCGCGCTTCGAAGACGGCCTTGGCGGCGGCCGCGGCCGCCGGATTAGTGGCGAAGATTTGTTTGTAGGTGCCGTTGTTGACGTCATCGAAAATCTGCTGGTTGAGCAGGTTGATCTCCGCGCGCAGCGTCTCCGGGTAAAGATCGGGCGCGCCCGGCTGGTGATAGGGCGCCCAGGCGGTCTCCCATTCGTGGCTCAGCAGATGGTAGTTGTTGGTGACCACCAGCCCCGTCTTGGTGTCGATCACCGTGGGCGAGGTCCCGCGCCCCTGGAAGTCCGGGTCGGTGCGCCGGTAGAAGTCGTTCAGGCGGTTGGTGCCGAAGTCCCGGCGCAGATTGTTGCCGTGGTCCGCGATCACCCAGCCGCCCTCGTCGCGCCCGGTCAGCAGCGCGAACGGGACCGCCTCGGTCAGGCCCAGCAGCCGCAGCACGATCTGTTGGCGCCGGTTCCAGCCGCAGCCGGTCGATCCGGCCAGCACGTAGCGGCCCGGCTCGACCGGGAAACGCGATTCGGGTCCGCCGAAGTGCGCGGTGAACCAGTTCCGCTGGCGGCGGAAGGCGCCGTCATCCGTTTGTTCGGTGGTTGTCTCCGGGAACTTCGCCGGGTCCACCCGCAGGGGTTTGGCCTTGAGGTCGAGTTCTTGTTCAGCGGTAAGGGTGGCCATGGGGTCTCCTTCGGTTGGGCGGCGTCAGCCGCGTCTTTTGTGCACGATGCCGTCTGGTCCGGTCATCGCTGCCCCGCCCGGTCGGCGCGGGGCTGGTCTTGGCAGTTCTCGAGGCGCCAGCGTGCGAGGCGCGGGAAGTCGCGCAAATCTGGCGGATAGGCCTGGAAGGTCGCCGCCAGCGCGGAGTCCGCGGCCGTGGGCCGGTCCCCGGCCAGGTGCGAGCGGCCCTTGAGGCGGGCGTTGAACCAGTCCAGACGCGCCCAATAGAGCCGCCATCCGGCCAGGGCCGCTGCCAGGTCGTCGCCCGCGCCGATGAGCCGTTCCAGGGAACCCAACAGGTCGGCGTCAATGACTTCGACCAGCGCGGCGGCCGCCGCCTGCGGCGCCAGCCCCCGCAACTGCGTCCGGGTGGACTCAATCAGGGCCCGGGCTTCGGCGGCCGGCCGGCCGCCGGGCCAGTCGCTGGGATAGGGCAGGACCGGCACCGCCGGGTCGCGGGCCGGGCGGCGGCGGCGCAGGGCGTCCGCCGCCGCCAACCATTCGCCCCGGACATCGCCCAGCCCGGCCGCTGGGGGCGGGGGCCCGTACGGTTCTGCGTAGACGGCATCGGCCAGGGGCGCCAGGCCGGCGGCGCGGCGCTCTGCCGGGCTGAGGTCCGCCAAGGCCAGCAGCGAGCGCGCCTGGCGCCACAGGCGGGGCCAGTCCGCGACCGCCCCGACGGCGGCGAAGCCGGCGCGCCAGCCCAGGTCATAGGCCAGCAGCAGGCTGAACAGGTGGACGTCGGCGCGGCTGGGGCGGCCCCCGGCCAAGAACGGGCCGGCGGCCGCCAGGTGCTGTTCCAGGGTGTCCAGGCGGGCGAAGAAGACGCGGACGGCGGCCTCGGAGGCCTCGCGTTCTGGCGACCACAAGGCGGTCTGGGCGCCAACGCCCAGGTCGGCGTGCAACTGTTGGATGACCTGGTCCTCGTCAGGGTCCTCGTCCGGCGCGGGCGGGGCCAGCGCCGAGCGTTCCGCCAACCGGGCCGCCACCCGCCCGGCGCGCTCCAGGGCCTCGGGCGGCGCCGCCGCGGGGATGAAGGCGCCCGACGGGTCGACGCTCCCGGCCGGCCGCGCCGGCCACCGCGAGCGGTCCGGCGCCCGCAGGAACGGCGGGCCGCCGTCTGGCCCGGGTCGACGCTGAACGCGGACCACCTGCGCCTGGGGCAGCGGATCGGGGTCGTGATAAGTGAACGTCAAGAGACGTTCGTCGTATTCGGAGACGAAGGCGGTCTCGCGCTCGGGGCGGCGGACGAAGCCTTTGGCGTAGTAGAGCCGGTGGGCGGCGGACATTTGTGGGCTGGAGTTGATCTGGGTGACGCGGTAGCCGTGGGCCCGCGCCAGGCCGATGGCGTGGTCGGTCAGCGCCGCGCCCAGGCCCAGTCCGCGCGCCTTGGGGCTGACCGCCAGCACGGAGAAGGTGAAGTGATCGCGCGTCCAGAATTCGACTCTGGGCGTCAGCACCACGGCCAGCGGCCCGCCGCCGTCCGCGGCGGCCGCCACCCAGATGTGCCAGGCGGCGGACCGCTGGGCGAGGGTCCGCAGATGCCGTTCGTAATCCTCGGACACCCAGCAGCCTGTGGTGAAGGCCGCGACCAGCACATCTTCGGCCGCGCCGTATTCTTCTGGCCGAGCTTCGCGGATGATCAGGTCCCCGGGCAGGCGGACGGCGGCCGGCGGCGCGACCGCGCCGGTGGCGGTCAGGGTCGAATGTGTCATCGGTGCTGGTCTCCTTGGGGGCGAGCGCCGCGGTGGCGAATCGGGGAATCGGGGGTCGGCCGCGTCAGCCGCGGCGCATTCGCGCGCTCGGCATTCGCTTCGCCCCAGTGACCACGCCAAGATGCTGCCAGCCGCCCGGCGCCCCGGTCAACCAATGTAAAGGCCCCGCCGCCCCAGACCCCCGCGAGCCGCCGCCAGCGGGCCCGGCCCCGCCAAGCTGCCCGGCCCCGGGCCGCGCCCCGGGCCGGCGCGCCCGCGGGGCGCGCCCATAACCCCGGTCAAGTTCGCGCCCACTCATCTTGCCCGGACTTAGCGGCGCCCCCGCCGCCCCAGGCCCCCGCGCCCCAACCAACCGCGCACCCGTCACCAGGCACAACGCGCCGGGCCGCAGCCGGCGCGCCCGCAGGGCGCGCCCATAACCCCGGTCAAGTTCGCGCCCACTCATCTTGACCGGACTTAGCGGGGCCCCCGCCCAGCGGCCCGGCCCCGGGCCGCGCCCCGGGCCGGCGCGCCCGCAGGGCGCGCCGGGGAGGCGCGCAGGTGGGCGGGTGAATGTAAAGACCGGGGGCGTGGGCGCCCGGCGCCCCCGCCGGGCGGCGTGTAGGGTGTCCCCCGTGAGCGAGACGCGGACCAGGCGGGTTGGCGCCCCCGGGCACCAACGAATGCGCTTCAGCGCGCCGCATTAGAGCCGCGGCCGAGGGCGCCACCGAGCCCCCGCAGGCGGCGCGGCGCGCGCCAATGACCAGCCATCCGCCAGACCGCGCAACACAAGGATCCCAGATCATGCACCTCTCGACCCGATGTATCCACGGCGCCGGGCCAGCCCCAGACCACACCGGCGCCATCGCCGGGGCCATTTATCAGACCGCCACCTTCGCCCACCCGGGGGTTGGCCAATCGACCGGCTTCGACTACACCCGCACCATCAACCCCACCCGCAGCGCGCTCGAGGCGACAATGGCGTCGCTTGAATCCGGGGCCGCCGCCTTCGCCTTCACATCCGGCATGGCCGCCATCGCCACCGTGGCAGAGCTCTTCGCCCCCGGCGATCACCTGGTGGTCAGCGCCGATGTTTACGGCGGCACCCACCGCCTGTTCGCGGACGTGTCCGCGAAGAACGGGCTCAGTTTCACCCGCGCGGGCGGGGCGGAGGACATCGCCAAAGCCATCACGCCGCGCACGGCTGCCGTCTTCGTGGAGACCCCGACCAACCCCATGATGCATGTTGTGGACATCGAGGCCGCCGCGAGGGCGGCCCACGCCGCCAACGCGCTCCTGATAGTCGATAACACCTTCCTGACACCGTATTTCCAGCGCCCGCTGGAATTGGGCGCGGACATCGTGGTCCACTCCGCCACCAAGTACCTGGCGGGTCACAATGACACGCTGGCCGGTGTGGTGGTGGTCCGCGATCTGACCCTGGCGGACCGGATCGGGGCGCTGCGCGCCACACTTGGCGCCCCGCTGGCGCCATTCGACGCCTGGCTGGTGGCGAGGGGGCTGAAAACGCTGGCTGTGCGCCTGGAGAGGCAGACGGCATCGGCGGGGTTGTTGGCGAACTGGCTGGCGGGCCACCCGGCCGTGCGCGCCGTCCACTACCCCGGCCTGCCCTCGCATCCCGGCCGGGCCGTCTCCCTGCGCCAGGCCAGCGGGCACGGCGCCATGATCTCGTTCCGGGTGGCCGACCAGGCGGCCGCCCACCGCTTGCTGGCGTCGGTCCGGGTCATCCAGTTCGCGGAGTCGCTGGGCGGCGCGGAGTCGCTGGTCACCTACCCGTTGACCCAGACCCACGCCGAGGTTCCGGAGGCGCAGCGCCGCGAACTCGGGATCGATGAGACCTTGTTGCGCCTGTCCGTGGGCCTGGAGGACCCGCGCGACCTGGTCGCGGACCTCGAGGCGGCCTTGGCTCCCGCCCCGGCGCCGGCGCCCGAAGTGGCGGCCAGGGGGGCGGGCCGGGCAGGATAGACGGGTGGCCGGTTCAGTTTTCGATGTGGAGGTTTCGCGCGAGGGCACGGGCGCGTTGGCGCTCGACCGGGAGGGGCACGGTTTGCCGCCCGATGCCGTGCCGTTGTGGGTCGCTGACATGGCCTTTCCCGCTCCTCCCGCAGTCCGCGAGGCGCTGGCTGAGCGCGTCCGGCACGGGATCTTCGGCTATTCGATCCCGACCGACGCCTATTGGCGGGCCGTGGGCGGGTGGTTTCAGCGCCGCCACGGTTGGGCGCCGGATCCGGCGCTGGCCGTTTTGACACGCGGGCTGGTCCATGCCATTTACTTGGCGTTGAGCGCGTTGACGCAGCCCGGCGCGGGGGTCATCATCCAGCCGCCGGTTTACCCGCCGTTTTTTGAGGCGGTCCGGGCCACGGGCCGCCGCCTGCTGGAGAACCCGCTGGTGGAGGGGCCGGGCGGCTATGAGATCGACTTCGACCAGTTCGAGGCGTTGGCGGCCGGGGCTGAGGCGTTCATTTTGTGCTCGCCGCACAACCCGGTGGGGCGGGTCTGGTCGCGGGCGGAGTTGGAGCGCCTGGCGGCGATCTGCCTGCGTCACGGGGTGCTCATCATCTCTGACGAGGTCCACGCCGACTTCGTCCATCCGGGCGCCCGTCATCTGGTCACAGCCGCCCTCGACCCGGCTGTCGCGGCTGTGACTGTGACCTGCACGGCGCCGTCGAAGACGTTCAATTTGGCGGGGTTGCAGTTGGCGAACGTGTTCGCGCCGGACGCGGCCGCGCGCGCGCGTTTGATCGCCGCCTACGCCGCCCAGGGGTTGAGCCAGCATCCGGCTGCTGGTTTGGTGGCGTGCGAGGCGGCTTATGGCGGCGCTTGCGACGCCTGGGTCGATGATCTGGTGGCTTATTTGGGCGCGAATTTGGCGCTGATCGGGGAGCGGGCCGCCGGCGGCGGCTTGCCGGGGGTGGTTTTCCGCCCGCCCCAGGGAACCTATCTGGCCTGGTTGGATTTCCGGGGGCTGGGCTTGGACACGGCTGGGCTGCGCCGCTTGGTGGTTGAGCGCGCTCGCCTGTGGCTGAGCCCCGGCGAGTCCTTCGGCGCCTCCGGCGCCGGTTTCCAGCGCCTGAACGCCGCCGTCTCGCGCGCGGTCTTGGCTCGCGCCCTCGACCAGCTTGCCGGCGCCCTCGCGCCCTAGCCTCGCACGCGGTCTTGGCCCGCGCCCTCGACCAGCTGGCGCCAACCGCCGCCGCCACCAACTGAACGGCCCAGCGGCGGGCGAGCGCACGGCATCGGGCGCGGACGCCCGACGCCGCCCGTCACAACCCTGACAACTCCACGCCCAAGGCCTCCGCCAGGCGCTCCACGTGGCCGGCGGCCTTGACGCCATATTCGGCCGACTCGACGCGCCCATCGGCGCCAATGACGAAGGTCGAACGGATGACGCCAACGGTCATGCGGCCGAAGGCCTCCTTCTCGCCCCAGGCGCTGTAGGCCTCAAGCACCTTGTGGTCCGGGTCAGAGATCAACTCGAACGGCAGCTTCATCTTGGCCGCGAAGTCCGCGTTCTTGTCCACAGGATCCGGCGAGATGCCGAGGATCGTGTATCCGGCCTGGTCAAAGTCCTTGTGAGCGTCACGGAAATCCTGCGCCTCAAGGGTGCAGCCGGGCGTCATCGCGGCCGGGTAGACATACAGGATGACCTTGCGCCCCTGCAGCGACGAGAGTCTCAGGGGGTGGCGGTGGTCGGTCTCGAGGGTGAAATCGGGGGCGACGTCGCCCACCTTCAACTGTGCCATCGGCTTTATCCTCCTTCATGGCCAGGGTTGTTCCATGCCATTGTCCTACGCCGCGCCAGGCTCCCGCCGGGACCGCCGCCGGCCCAACCCCGCCCGCGTCTCAGAATGTGAGAACGGGTTTGCAAAGGGCGGCCGGGGCCCTACCCTTGGCTCATGCAAAATCGTCGAATGTGCGGCTGAAGCTCCAGCGCACGTTCGACCCGCCGTGATCCAGGCCCAAGACCAGATCCGGGCGATTCAGGCGCCGGGCGCCCAATTCTCGTTTGGCTGAGGCCAGGCGCGGCGCGCCCTCCGGCCGTGCGCGGTCCCAGCCAACACCAACCACGCCAGGAGAAAACAATGAGCCAGAACTGGTCCTTCGAAACCAAGCAAATCCATGCCGGGCAACAACCAGACCCGGGCACCGGCGCCCGCGCCCTGCCGATCTTCCAAACCACCTCCTACGTCTTCCCGTCCGCCGCCACCGCCGCCGCGCGCTTCGCGCTGCAGGAACTCGGCCCCATCTACACGCGGCTGACCAACCCGACTCAGGAAGTCGTCGAAAACCGGATCGCCGCCGTGGAGGGCGGGGCTGGGGGTCTGCTGACGGCATCGGGCTCCGCCGCCACCACGCTGGCGATCCTGAACATAGCCGGGACCGGAGACCACATAGTCTCCGCCGCCTCCCTCTACGGCGGGACCTACTCGCTGTTCCGCAACACCTTGCCGCGCTTCGGGATCACCACCACCTTTGTCGAAGACCCCACCGACCTGGACGAATGGCGCGCCGCCATCCGCCCCAACACCAAGGCACTGTTCGGCGAGACCATCCCCAACCCGAAGACCGACGTGCTCGACATCGAAGGGGTCGCGGGCGTGGCGCACGGCGCCGGCCTGCCCCTGCTGGTGGACAACACGGTCGCCACCCCCTACCTCATCAAACCCCTCGATTGGGGGGCTGACGTGGTGATTCACTCCGCCACCAAGTACCTCGGGGGGCACGGCAACTCGATCGCCGGGGCGATTGTGGACGGCGGCCGCTTCGACTACGCCGCCGCCGGCAAATACCCGGGCTTCACCACGCCCGACCCGGCCTACAACGGCCTGGTCTTCGGCGAGGCCTTCGGCCCGGACGGGGTCTTCGGCGTCAACCTGTCCTTCATCCTCAAGGTCCGCGCGCAGTTGTTGCGGGACTTGGGCCCGGCCATCGCGCCCTTCAACGCCTTCCTGCTGGCGCAGGGGATCGAGACGCTGTCGCTGCGGGTGCAGCGCCATGTGGACAACGCGCTCAAAGTTGCGCGCTGGTTGGAGGCGCACAGCGGCGTCCTGACTGTTCATTACGCCGGCTTGGAGTCCAGCCCGTATCACGCCTTGGCCCAGAAGTATTCGCCGCGCGGGCCCGGCGCGGTGCTGGCTTTCGAGGTCGCGGGCGGCGCCCCGGCCGGTCAGGCGTTCGTCTCGGCGCTGAAGCTGCATTCGAATGTGGCTAACATCGGTGACGTGCGCTCGCTGGTCATCCACCCCGCCTCGACCACGCATTCGCAGTTGAGCCCGGAGGAGCAGGCGCTGTCCGCGGTCACCCCGGGGTTGGTCCGCCTGGCGGTGGGCTTGGAGGGGATCGATGACATCTTGGCGGATTTGGAGTTGGGTTTCGCGGCGGCGGCCGGGGCGGCCGCCGGGGGCGCGGCCGCGTGAGCATGACCGCCTTGGGCGTGGAGCCGGCTGAGCCTGGTTTTGAGGGGCGCGCCCCCGAGCCGGGCCAGCTGGTGCCCGCAACCGGCGCCTGGCTGGAGGGCGATCCCGTTGGCCACCGCCAGTTCCACCGCGTCGGGCCGTTCCGGCCGGAGCGCGGCGGGCTCATCGATGTCACCGTCGCCTACGAGACCTGGGGCGCGCTCAATCCCGCCCGCGACAACGCCGTCCTGGTGCTCCACGCGCTGACCGGCGATTCGCACATCCGCGGCCCGGCCGGGCCCGGCCACCCGACAGCCGGTTGGTGGACCGATCTGATTGGCCCGGGGGCGCCCGTCGACACCGACCGTTTCTTTGTGCTGGCGCCCAACGTTTTGGGCGGCTGCCAGGGCACCACCGGCCCGGCCTCGTTGGTGGTCCCGCCGGGCGCCGGAGCCGCGACCGGCGCCGGGGCCGTCGAAAGCTTGTCCGATGCCGCCTGCCCGCGCCGCCACGGCTCTCGCTTTCCGTACATCACCGTCCGCGACCAGGTCCGGGTCGAGTTGGCGCTGGCGGACGCCCTCGGGATCAATCAGTTCGCGCTGGTCATTGGCGGTTCCATGGGCGGGATGCGGGTCCTGGAATGGGCCATCGCCGCGCCCGGGCGCGTTCGGCGCATCGCGCCCATCGCCACCACCGCCAAGTCCAGCGCCGACCAGATCGCCTGGGCTCACGCCCAGTTGTCCGCCATCCGCAACGACCCGAATTTCTTGGGCGGCGATTACTATGACCAGCCCGATGGCCAGGGCCCGCACGGCGGCCTTGGGATCGCCCGCCAGATCGCGCACACCACTTACCGCTCGGCGCTGGAGTTGGAGGGGCGCTTTGGGGCCGCGCCCCAATCCGGCGAACAACCGCTCGGCGGCGGCGGCCGCTACGCGGTCGCCTCCTACTTGGAGCATCACGCCGCCAAATTGGCGCTCCGCTTCGACGCCAATTCTTACATCGCGCTGACTGAGGCGCTTTGCGCCCATGACGTTGGCCGCGACCGGGGCGGCGTTGCCGCCGCCCTGGGCGCCATCCGCGCCCGGGCCCTGGTGGTCGCGGTCGACTCGGACCGTCTCTATCTGCCCCACGAATCCGAGGAGCTGGCGGCTTCGATCCCGACCACCGACCAGGTGCATCTGGTCCACTCCGACTACGGCCACGACGGTTTCCTGATCGAGTTCGCCCAACTGGCCCCAGTCATCGCCGACTTCTTGACCTCCCCCTGAGGAAGGGGCAACTGTTCGGAAATTCCGAACAACTGCCGCCGATCACGTCACCGAAGCGATGCGCCGTGGTGTCCCACCCCTGGTAGAACCCGCTCAACGCCTTCTCGTGTCCGTGGGGGGTGTGAGTCATTTTCGTGTCGTTGAGGGGTTTTGGCTGTTTGCGGCGGTAGCCTTAGATAGGTGCTATCTAAGACAAGGGGTGAACTGCTGTGACGGATCTGACCACGATGACTGACGAGGAGTTGGAGGAGGCCCGCGCCCGTTTGGCGGCGCGGCTGGGGGAACACGCCGAGTTCACGCCCGGCTCGTTCCAGGAGGAGTGGCTGCGCTGCGGGAAGCCGGCCTGCCACTGCGCCCAGGCGGGCGACCCGGGCCACGGCCC
>JAITIG010000043.1 GCA_031279575.1 Bifidobacteriaceae bacterium | reverse complement strand
GACGCGGACGAGCCGGAGCGCCTGCCCGGCAACAGCCGCAACCTGTCGTTTTGGGCCGGCCCCGGCGAGCAGGTGGTCAACCGCTACCCGCTGGACCACGCCCGGGCCTTCGCCGAGGGCGCGCCGGAGGTGGTGCTGCGGTCCCGCTCGGCCTGGCTGGGGCAGCAGGCGCTGGGCTGCGCGGTGTGGTCCGGGGACATCCCCGCCACCTGGGACGCGCTGGCCCGCCAGGTCAAAGTCGGCTTGCAGATGGCGCTCAGCGGCATCCCGTGGTGGACCAGCGACATCGGCGGGTTCTTTGGCGGCGACCCGTCGGACCCGGACTACCGCGAACTGTTCATCCGCTGGCTGCAGTACGGCGCCTATTGCCCGCTGTTCCGCATCCACGGCATCCGCGAGCCGCGCCGCGCCCCCGACGTGGGCGGACCGGCCGAGATTTGGGCCTTCGGCGAGGCGGCCTACCCCATTTTGGCGGCCGCCATCCGGCGGCGCGAGGCTCTGCGGCCCTACCTGGAGTCCCTGGCGGGCGAGGCCGCCCGCAGCGGGCTGCCGCCCATGCGGCCGGTTTTTGTCGACTTCCCGGACGACCCGGCGGCCTGGGATTGCGACGACCAGTTCATGCTGGGGCCGCGCCTGCTGGTGGCGCCGGTGACGGCGCCGGGGCAGCGCCGCCGGGAGGTCTACCTGCCGGCCGGGGCGCGTTGGACGGTTGACGGCCTAACGCGCGATGGCGGCCAGCGGCTGGTGTTGGAGGCGCCGCTGGAGCGCATCCCGGTTTTGGAGCGGGCCGAGCCTGGGGCAGAGCCGTGAATCAGCCATCGCGCCCAATGGCAATGACCGGCCAAACCCGGTACCGTCAAAGAATGAACGTCGAACCTCGTGCCGCACTCCAACGCCTTGTCGCCGCTCTGGAACGCCACCTTGAGGCTGTGGCCAGTGGCCGCGGCGACCAAGATCCCGCTTTCCAAGCCGCCTACAGGCAACTGGTCGAGGCCTTCGAGGCCTATGACGACGCCCTTTACGACGCCTACGGCGCCGACACCCCGTTCCTGGTCTACGACGAAGACGACGACGACCTGGCCGACGAGGAGTTCGAGACCGACTTCGAGGACTCCGAAGAAGAGGTCTTCTAGGCGCTGACCTCGTCCAACGCCTGGACGATGGCGGGCGGCAGCTCGAGCGCCGCCCCCGCCAGGGCGGTGTGCAGTTGGGCCGGGGTGCGCGCGCCCAAGATGGCCGAGGCCACACCGGCCCGCCCCCGCACCCAGGCCAGGGCCACATCCAGCGGCGCCGCCCCCAGGCCCGCGGCGGCGGTGGCGACCGCCTCGACCACGGCCGCCGCGGCCGAGTTCAGATACGGCGCCACGAAGCCGCTCAGATGGCTTGAGGCGGCGCGCGAGTCAGCTGGCACGCTGTGGCGGTATTTGCCCGTCAAAACCCCCCGGCCAAGCGGGCTCCAAGCCAGCAGCCCAATGCCGAGGGCGGCCGCGGCCGGGGCCACCTCGGCTTCTAGCGAGCGGTTGAGCAGGGAGTACTCAAGTTGGGCGGCGGCCAGGCCGCCGCCCAGCGGCCAGGCCGCCTCCAGCAGCGAGTGGGCCCGGGCCAGCACCCAGGCCGGGTGGTTGGACAAACCGGCGTAGCGGGCTTTGCCCGAGCGCACCGCCAATTCCAAAGCGCTCAGCGCCTCGGCCAGCGGCACCTGGCGGTCCGGGCGCTGCACCAGCCACAAATCGACCCAATCGGTGCCCAGGCGCGTCAGCGACTGGTCCAAGTTGGCCAGCAGATTGGCGCGCGAGGCGTCGGTGCGGAAACGCTCGCCGCGCAGGCGCGAGCCGGCTTTGGTGCAGATCACCAGCTGGTCGCGCTGGGCCACGCCGGAGCGCAGCAGCGAGCCGATCAGCTCCTCGGCGGCGCCGTCGCCGTAAGACGAGGCGGTGTCGACCAAGGTGCCGCCGGCCTCGGCGAACTCGGCCAACTGGTCGGCCGCGTCCATTTCATCGGTGTCGCGGCCCCAGGTCATGGTGCCAAGTCCAAGCGATGAGACTTCAAGGCCGGTCCGGCCCACGTAGCGGTAGTCCACGGTTCCCAAGCCTATAGAGTGTGCCCGTGCATTTGTGGGAAGCCCTGGTCTTGGGACTGGTTCAAGGCCTGACCGAGTTTCTGCCCATCTCATCGTCCGCCCACCTGCGGATCTTGGGCGAGTTCCTGCCCTCGGCGGCCGACCCGGGGGCGGCCTTCACCGCCATCATCCAGATCGGCACGGAGCTGGCCGTGCTGGTCTACTTCCGGCGCGAGGTTTGGGCCATCGCCAAGTCTTGGACCCTGTCGTGGCGCCAAGGCGGCCGGCCAATCGACCAGGACGCCCGGCTGGGCTGGCTGATCATCCTGGGCTCGGCGCCGATTGCGGTGCTGGGGTTCGCCTTCCAGGACAGCATCGAGACCCACCTGCGAAACCTTTACATCACCGGCGCCATGCTGATCGGCTTCGGCGCGCTGCTGGGCGCGGCGGACGCCTGGGCCGGGCCGGGCAGACGGCATCGCGCGGCCAAGACGGCCCCGGCCGGGCGGCGGGGGGCGGGCCCTCGGCGCGAACCCAAAACGCTGGCCGCTCTCGGGTGGCGCGACGGCTTGCTGTACGGCTTGGCGCAGGCGCTGGCGCTGATCCCGGGGGTCTCGCGCTCGGGGGGGACCA